>CAIXWQ010001370.1 GCA_903923175.1 uncultured delta proteobacterium
CCCGGGCCCGCCAGCGCCGCCGGGCGCGCAGGGCGAGGAGGCGTCCGCGCCGCGCGTCCCCGCGCTGCCCGCGTTGCCGGACGAGCCCTCGTAGCCCGCGCCGCCGCCCGCGATGATCCGCACGCGCTCGCCGGGCTGCGCCATCACGTAGCGCGCGGCGCCCCCCTCCGCGCGGATGCGCACGAGCAGCAGCTCCGGGTAGAACGGCGTCTTCACGAACGCAGCAGCCACGTCGAGCCGAGGGCCGCGCCCGCCGGGCTGCGCCCAGTACGGGTTGTCGCCCATGCACGCGTACACGGGCCGGAGCGTGACGGTCCCCTTCTGCGTCTCGGCGCCGACGATCCACGCGCGCATCGGCAGTCCGTCGGCCGTCGCGAGCGCGTCGTCGATCGGCGAGGCGGTCATCGTCGCCGGATCGAAGCTTCCGCTGCCGGTCGTGACGACGATCTGGCGCCGATCGAGCAGCGCGTCGTCGCTGCCTCCGCAGCGCCCGGCCGTGCGGCTCGAGCACGTCTCGCCGGTCGCGAGCTGCGCGAGCACCTCGACCTCGAACGGCTCGCCCGGGCAGAACGTCGGCTGGCCGCTCGCCGGCCGCACGACCACCGAGCGCACGGCCGCCGGATCGAGCTTCACGGCCTTCGGGCCGCAGCCGATCGCGGCGAGACCGAGCGCCAACCAGACCGACCTCGTCCTCGCGGCGCTCAAAATGCCGTCCCCTTGGTGAAGTCGGCCGCGATGATCGTCGCGAGGCGCGCGAGGGTCGCGGGCGTCTCCGTGATCACGCCGATCTCGCGGTTGAGATCCATCGACGCGCTCGTCAGGTTCACCGAGCCGACGTAGGCGCGCGCGCCGTCGACCACGATGGCCTTCGCGTGCATGTCGGGGTTGCCGAGCTTCTTGATCTGCACGCCGCGCCCTTTGAGCGTCGTCAGCACGTCGCTGGTGCCGGTCGACACGCCCGAGGAGGGGCACACGATGCGCACGCGCACGCCGCGGTTCTGCGCGGTGATCAGCGCGCCCTGGATCGCCGTGTCGGAGAGCTCCTCCATCTCGATGTCGAGGGTGCTCTTCGCGGCGTCGATCATCGCCGCGAGCTTCGCGCGCGCGTCCTCGGGCGAGACGACCAGCCGCTTGCCGACGCGTGCGTCCGCGACGTTCGCGCCGTCGGCGAGGATCACCGCGTCGGCCTCGAGCACGTCGCTCGGATCGTCGTCGACCGCGGCGTAGTCCCGGTTGGAGGTGAACGCCGCGTGCGAGAGGTTGAGCGACATGATCCACGCGGCGCCGGTGGGCAGCCCCGGATCGATGACGATGGTCTTGGTGTGCGTGAGCTGGAATTTCGTCGCGACCCAGATCGCCGTGACGCCCCCCGCGCGCAGCGCGGCGTAGGCGGCGTCGTTGGTGTTCGGCGCGTTGTAGGGATACTGCTCGAGCACCACCTTCACCTCGCGCCCGGCCTTCCTCGCGGCCACGAGCGCGTCGATGAGCGGCTGGTCGGTCAGCATGTACGTCTCGACGTGCACCGCGGCCTTGGCGCCCTGGATCGCCGCGAGGAGCGGCGCCTCGCCGTCGTCGGGCTCGACGTACAGGAGCGTCGGCGAGTCGGCGGAGGCGGGCTGCGAATCGACGGCGCCGTCGTCGCCGACGGCGTCGGGGTCGCTCGAGGCGTCGTCGCCGGGCGGGGTCGGCGAAGCGCTCGCGGAGCTGCCGCACGACGTGAGCGCGAACAGCGACGCGAGGAGCAGCGCGCGGAGGGACTGCATTCGCGCGGAGCGTAGCAGGTCGAGCGCGCGCTGCGTCCGTCCGGCTCAGCGACCGCGTTTGCGTCGGCCCGCGAGCGCGAGCGCGACCGCGAGCGTCGCGATCGACGCCGCGCCGGCGCCGCCGCGCTCGCCGTCACCGGCTGCGCCCACGCCGCACCCGCCGACGGAGGGGCCGTCCCCCTGGCCGTTCGCGGCGTCGTCGCCCGCGCCG
>CAIXWQ010001371.1 GCA_903923175.1 uncultured delta proteobacterium
CGCTCACCTGAGCCGTGACGCGGCGGCGCGCGCAGGCGTCCCTCGCCGAAGGAGCGCCCGCCGCACCGCTTCTGCCGTGGGAACGGCGCGCGGCTAAGGAATCGACCGGCGCGTCCGTATCTCCACGCTGCCGGCCGCGCCGCTCTCCGAGCGATCGCGTCGCCGCACCGCGCCGGCGCGCGGGAGCGAAGGAGCTCGCGTCCATGAAATTCCCGAGGTTCGTCTCGTCGCACATGCTCGCCGGCCTCGAGCTCGAGCACCCGTCCGCGGAGCTCTCCGTGTTCCTGACGCGCGAGCTGCGCCGCAAGTTCGCGAGCGCCGGCGAGAGCGCCGACGCGTTCGATCTCGTGCGGATGAACTACTGGATCAACCGCAGCCGCAACCTCGCGGCCGAGAGCATCTACGTGCTCGAGATCGCCGAGTCGGGCGCGGCGCCGACGCCCGCGGAGCTCGCCTGGCACTGGGGGCAATTCGAGCTCCTGTTCCGCCGGCTCGACACGCTGCAGTTCGTGGAGCTGCTCGGGGAGATGATCGAGGAGCGGGTGTTCACCATCGCGTGGACGAACCGCCAGCTCGAGGCCGACGGCGTGGGCTTCCAGTTCGTGTCCGACGAGCGCGTCCGCAGTCGGAGCATCCAGCTGCGCGACGTGCTGGAGCTCGAGGAGCTCGCCAAGACGCAGCCGCAGTGGCAGCAGAACCTCCGCCTGCTGGTCCGCCGCATGGACGTCGCGGCCGTGGCCGCCGACGTGGGCGCGACGCTGCGCGCGGGCGCGGCGGTGTGGGAGACGGCGGCGCGCGAGCTGCTCGGGCTCTCGGGGGCGCGGCTGGAGGCGCTCCGGCATTTCAGCGAGCGGCAGCGCCGGGTCGTCGAGCTGCCGCCGACGATCGCCGGCGTGCTCCTCGACGCGTGCGACAAGGGGATCGTGGCGCCGCTCGCCGAGCTCGAGGCGCTCGCCGCGTCGACCGAGCTGACGGCCGCGGAGCTCTCCGCGCTGGTGGAGCTGATCCGCGGGTTCGCGTCGGTCGCCTTCGGGCTCAAGCGCGCCTGCGCCGCGGCGAAGGCGCCGCACTTCGCGGCCGCGCCGGTGGTGGCCGCGAGCAGGGCCTCGCCCGCGCCTTCGCTCCCGCCCTCGATCACGCCGCCGCCGCCGTCGGTGCGCGCCACGCTGCCGCCGCCGCTGCCGGCCGCGCGGACCACGCGCCCGTCGGCGCCGGTCGTGTGCGCGAGCGTGGAGGCGGGTGTTGCGAGTGTTGCGAGCGGCTCGATGCCGTCGATGGCTTCGATTCCCTCGATCACGATCGAGGGGTGAGCGCGGGGGGGGGGCGGTAGGTCAGAAGATTGCCGGGGCACCAGCGTTCGCGCTCGGGGCTCCGCCGTCTTGGTGGGCCGAACACGCCGGCCTTCGACCCCCGGTCGAGACCGGGGGCTCGAGGGGAAAGCCCCCGTCGGGGGCTTGAAGCTCATGCGAGCGGCCATCCGGGTTCGCGATCGCGGAGCCCCGCAGGGGCTTGCCCGTCGAGGCCGGCACCTCGGTGCTGGCACGGGACGTCGCGGGGGTTCACCCGAGCGAATTCTGGTGCGCTGCCACGCGTCGAGCGAGCGGACGGCGCCGTGACCGGCGTTTCGCGCGATCGCGCGACGGGCGCACCGGGCGTTCACCCGATCCTGGCGATGAGGGCTTGATGCCGTCGATCGCTTCGATCCCCTCGATCACGATCGAGGGGTGAGCGCGGGGCGGGCGTCGCGGCGAGCGGCGTGGAGAGAGACGAGACGAGACGGGCGAGGTTTACAGAAGGCTAGAAGGTTAGAAGATTGCCGGGCTCGTGCTTCGCGGGGAGCACGTGGGGAGAGGGTGTTGTGTTGGCGTTCGGACGCGCGGGCGATGGCGTAGGGCTGCGGGCGCCGGTGCGTCGATTGGCAATCCGACGTATGAACCCCAAAACGCGCCGCCGATCCCGTGGACTCGCGTCGTGTCCCTACTAACCTTCTAACCTTCTGTGAATCCCTCTCGTTCTCGTTCTCACGCGCCGCGCCGCTACTTC
>CAIXWQ010001372.1 GCA_903923175.1 uncultured delta proteobacterium
ACGCCGCGAGTCGCTCACGCGGCTGCGACCGTCACGACCGGGACGCGGTCCTCAGGCCGTCGCGGCCCGCCGTCGGGCCCGCGAAGACAGGGTGAACGCTTAAGGGCCCCGCCATGGTGATGACACCCGGCAGGTAGAGCAACGCCGCCGCGAAGAGGCCGACGAACAGCACCATTCCAGTGGTGTGCAGTCGCTTGCCGCGGAACGCCGTCATGCCGATGTTCAGCAGGAAGGCGAGCACGTCGATCACCACGAGGTAGTCGAGCGGGCGCGGTATCTCGAGGAACTTGCGCCCCTCCCACCAGTTGAAGTGGAAGCCGACGATGGCGACCACGCCGACGATCACCAGCGCGGCCCACTGCACCACGGCCAGCTTCGGCGACCAGATCTCGCGCTCCGCCTCCTCGGGGATGATGAAGTAGGCGGCCCCCATGAAGCCGCAGAGCAGCCACACGACCAGCAGGTTGGTGTGCGTCGCGCGCGCCGCGTTGAACGGCACCACCGTGTGCAGGACGTCGTAGCCCATGTGGGCGAACGCCATGATGAAGCCGTAGACGATCTGCAGCGAGAGCAGCAGCATCGACGTGGCGAAGAAGAGGTACGCGATCCGTTGCGACTTGTAGGTCATGACGCTTTCTCGGCGATCACTTGGTGGGGAGCAGCCAGCCGATGAGCTCCTGTCGGACCTCGGGCGTGAGCTTGAGATTGGGCATCGCGGTGCCGGGCTTGACCGCCGCCGGATCGCTCAGCCACTTGTCGAGCGAGGCCGCGTCGTAGCGCCCGCGCAGGTCGTCGAGCGCGGGGCCGACCTTGCCCCCCTGCCCTTCTACCGAGTGGCACGCGGTGCAGATGGTCTTGAAGGTCGTCGGCGCGGAGGCGAGCCGCGAGCCGCCGGCGGGCGCGGCGGCCGCGGGCGGCGCGAGATCGGGCTTGAACGGGAAGCCGTTGGTGTCGACCTTGCCAATCCACTCGAAGAAGGTGATCAGATCGCCGATCTCCTGATCGCTGAACTTGTAGGCGACCATCCGGCGCTCGCCGGGGAACATCGCGTTCGGATCCTTGAGGAACGCGCGCATCCAGTCGGGGCCGCGACGCGTGTAGACCTTCGTGAGCTCGGGCGCGTAATAGGCACCTTCGCCGAAGATGGTGTGACAACCCATGCAGTTGTTGCGATCCCAGAGCATCTTCCCGCGCACGACCGCGGGGGTCATGGCCGACTCGTTCGAGCGCGCCGGGACCTGCGCGAGCGAGTCGACGGTGAGCGCGAGGAACGCCATCGAGAAGACGGCGGTCCCCGCCAGGAAGAAGAGCTTCGCCTGAGACTTCGAGAGCATGACCGGCACCATGCCTGCTCGCTCGACCTCGCGACATGACGTTGGTCATGCGCCCTCTCGCGCGCGCTCGCTCGGGGGCGCGCGAGGCACGCGCCGCCGTTCAACCCGCGCGGCTCGCCATCCAGAGCGCGGTCACGAGCGCGCCGAAGAGGACGAGGAAGCCCACGCGGAGCAACGGGTGCGCGGAGACGAGCCCCATGAACCGCAACCCCACCAGCGAGCACTTCGCCGCGGCCACCGCGAGGATCGGCAGCAACGCGGCGCGCGCGAGCGAGTCGCTGACGAGGAAGCTCGTGAGCGTCAGCCCCATCAGGAGCAGCCACGTGATGGCGTTGGCCCGCAGCGCGCGCGGGAGCTCCGCGCTCTCTGCCCGCTCTGCCGGCTCTGCCTGCTCTGCCTGCTCCGCCCGCAGCGCGCTCACGAGGCCCCTCCGAGGAGATAGACGGTCGGGTAGACCAGCAGCCAGATGAGGTCGCACATGTGCCAGAAGGCGCCGCCGCTCTCGACGTCGAGGTGGTCGGCGGCCGTGTAGCGCCCTCGGCGGATCCCCCGGTAGAGCCCGAGGAGGATCACGACCGCGACCGCGACGTGCAGGAAATGGAAGCCGGTGAGCAGCCAGTAGTAGGTGAAGAACGAGTCGTGGTGCAGGCCGAGCCCGTGGCGGAGCTTCTCGGCCCACTCGACGCTCTTGAGCACGAGGAAGAGCGCGCCGCTGGCGCTGGCGGCGAGGATCCAGCGCTCAGCGCCCTTCGCCCGGCCGGCGCGCAGGCTCGCGAGGGCGTTCGCCATCAGCCAGCCGCCGGTGAGCAGCACGAACGTGTTGGCGAGCGCGAGCGGCTGGTGGAGCGCCGCGCGCCCGGCCGCGAACACCGCGGGCTCGTCGCGACGGCTCACGGCGAAGGTCACGAGCCCGGCGCCGAAGGTGAGCGTCTCGACGACGATGACGATCCAGACGAGGAGCCCCCCGGGCGGCTCGAACGGCTCGGTCGCAACCGGCTGCGCTGCGGGCGCGACGAGAGTGCGGTCGTTCATCTGCCGAGCACTACCTGCTCGGCGGGCCGCGCCCCATGACTTGCGTCACCCGCTCGCGTGCGGCCGCGTGAGGCCGCGTGAAGCCGCGCAAGGCCGCGGTCCTGGCGGGCTCAGATTCAGAGCGCGAACGTGAGGCCGACGGAGAGCGGCATCGCCCAGTGCGACTCGGACGACGAGCTCGAGCTGGTGCTGCTGCCGTTGGTGGGCGAGTACGAGTACGAGTAGCTCGAGCCGGTCATCGAGAAGAACGGGACGTCGAGGCGCGCCTCGAGCGCGAGCCGCACGCGGTGCAACCGCAGGAACTCGACGCCGAGGCTCCCCCAGAGCCCGACACCACTGCCCTCGGCGCTGCGTGACGTGCTCACGCCACCCACGTTCGTGCTCTGGCGCTCGCTCATGCCCGAGTAGCCGAGGCCGCCGCCGACGTAGGCCGAGGTGTCGGCCTTACCGAAGTAGTAGCGGCCGAAGATGCCGAACGAGTAGAGCGACGCCTCGACGTCGTTGTTGTTGCCGGTGGTCCCGCCGCCGAAGAGCTGGGCGCCGACCGCGAACTCGGGCGCCTCGTAGAAGAAGCCGAGCCCGAAGGCCGGCGCCATCGCCACCCCCTGCCCGGGGATCGACATGCCCGCGACGCCGAGCGACCAGAACGTCTCGCCCGGCTTCTTCTCGTACTTACGCGTCTCGCCGCGCGAGAGATCGTCGACGTGCGCCGTCTCCTCGATCGGCTTGCCGTCGACCACCGCGCCCGCGAGGCGCGGGGCCACCACGGTGATCTCGTCGATCGAGCCGACCGTGAGCCGCTCGGTGCGCAGCACGCGACCGTCGCGCTCGAGCGAGAGGCGGACGATGGTGGTCCGCCCGAACTCCTGGAGCTGCACGCGGTAGATGTCGCCCGAGGGGTCGCCCTCTTCGTCGTCGCGCTCGACGACCGGCACCCCCGCCTTGCGCACCTCGTCGCAGACGAGCTCGGTGGCGATGCGCGCCTGCGCGTCGGGGACGCCGGCGTGCGCGCCGACGATGCACCGAGGCTCGGTCGCGGCCGAAGCGGCGGCCGGCACGAGGACGAGCGAGGAGGCGGCCAGGGCGGCGAAGGAGAGGCGGCGAAGCATGTCCGCCCGGTTGCACGGCCAGTGCCGAGCCGAATTCGGCGCCGAAACGCCCCCTGTGGCAGAGCTGCTACTGACGCGGCTGTCGCAGGCGTGACTGACCGTTGGCACCCGACCTGCGCCAGATCGATCGGGCCGCAGCGGGACGCTCGAAGGCGCAGCGCAGCCGGTCAGCCCTGCGCGGCGGTCTTCGCCCCCTCGGCGGCTGCGGCGATCTTCCTGCGGACTTCGTCCATGTCGAGGGCCTTGGCCTGCTGCACGAGATCCTCGAGCGCCGCGGGAGGGAGCGCGCCGGCCTGGGCGAAGACGACCACGCCGTCCTTGATGACCATGAGCGTGGGGATCGAGCGGATCTGGAACGCTCCGGCGAGGTCCTGCGCGGCCTCGGTGTCGACCTTGCCGAAGACGAGATCGGGGTGCTGCTCCGCCACGCGCTCGAACACCGGCGCGAAGGCGCGGCAGGGCGCGCACCAGCTCGCCCAGAAGTCCACCAGGACGATGCCGGGCTTGGCGGCGACGGCGTCGAAGTTCCTTCCCGTGAGCTCGATCGTGGGCATGGGCCGTCTCCTGCGCTCGGGTGCCGCGCGCCTCGCGGTGGGGGGAGCGCGAGCGCGGGGCTCGAAAGCGGCGCTCGCGCTCGCTGGGCTCGGGCGACGAGCCCGACTACGAAGGGGTGAGAGGCGCGCGATTCGAAAAGGGTTCGACGCGCGCTCCACGCCGAGCGCGCGCTGAACCGTTCCCGCGGGCGCGCGGCTCCAAGTGCGACGACCCGCGCCCCACGCCCGACGCGCCTCGCGCCACGATCCCACGAACCAAGAGAGCCCCATCCATGCCGACCGTCGACGAGCTACGCCCGAGCATCATGAGCGCCGCGCAGGGAGCGGCCACGCTGAACCTCGCCTTCATCGGCGTGACCAACGGCCTGTTCGAGGCGCTCGCCGAGCGCGGGCTCGGCGCGGAGGCGCTCGCCGAGCGCGCGGGCGTCGACGCCGGCTACGTGCGCCGCTGGTGCGAGGCCGCCTTCGCCTTCGGCATGCTGGAGGTCGACGCCGCCGACGCCGCCGACGCGAGCTCGCCCCGCTTCACGCTGACCGACCTCGGGCACGCGTTCCGCCCCTCGACGCCCGGCACCCTCATGCCGTTCGCCATCCAGTCGGTGCTCGGCGCGCACATGAGCGAGCGCGCGGCCGGGCTCATGAAGACGGGCGAGCGCCCCGGCGAGGTCGTGCTCGGCGAGCGCGCGACCATCCTGCCGTGGTTCGGGCCGATGCTGGAGGCGTCGTTCGGCGGCTTCTTCGAGCGCGAGATCCTGCCGAGCCTGGAGCTCTACCGCGAGCTCGAAGCGCGCGGCGGTGTCGCCGTGGATCTCGGCTGCGGCAACGGCTGGTACCTGCGCAAGCTCGTCACGCGCTACCCGCACGTGCGCGGCGTCGGCCTCGACGGCTTCGAGGAGAACGTGCGGCACGCCGAGGCGACCGCGAAGCAGGCGGGCGTCGACGCGCGGCTCTCGTTCCGCACCGGCGACATCTACCATTTCGCCGTCGAGGAGCCGGTGTCGCTCGTCGCCATGAACCGCGCGCTCCACCACGTGTGGGAGCGGCGCGACGAGGTCTTCGGCATCCTGCGCGACGCGATCGTCCCCGGCGGCGCGGTGGTGATCTGGGAGCCTCGCTGGCCGGACGCGCTCGCCTCGCTGCGCGCGCCGCGCCAGCGCCCGATGGCGTTCCAGAACCTCAACGAGCACGTGCAGGGGAATCACTTCCTGCGCCCGGCCGAGATCGAGGCGGCGATGCGCGAGGTCGGCCTCTCGCCGCGGACGTACCTGTTCGCCGAGGGGGCCGAGGCCGTGATCGTCGGCACGCGCGCGGCCTGATCGCGTCGACGCGGCGCCCCCCGTCCGCGAGGTGCGGGGGCGCGCCCCGACCGAGCGCCCGGTCGCCGCGCCGAGGTCGACGCGAGCGCGCGAACGAAGCGCGAACGGAGCGCGAACGGAGCGCGAACGGAGACGGAGGGCCGGCTCGATGGACACGACGCCGCCGCTCGGACACGACGGGGCGTGATGTCGGCCCCGAGCCCTTCGCCTGCCGTCTCGCGCGCGAGGCCGTGGGAGCGCGCGCGCCCATGAGCGCGGGCGGCTGGCTCCAGCGGCGACTCGCGGGCGGCCTCTCCGAGCGGCCCGCAGCGCCGGTCGCACTGTTCGCGATCGTGGTCGTGGCGTTCCTCGCCGTGGGCGCGCAGCAGCGCGCGCAGCTGGACCCCGCCGACCGCGACGCCGATCGCATCGCGCGCGACGCCGCGCCCGGCATCGAGGTGCTGGCCGGCGTGCGCTCGGAGGCGCGCGCCGTGCAGCTGCTCGTGAGCAGCTACGTCGCG
>CAIXWQ010001373.1 GCA_903923175.1 uncultured delta proteobacterium
CGCGCGCGCGCAGCGCCGCCACCCACCAGGCGCGGTCGGCGTCGGTCGCGAGCAGCGGCGCGTCGCCCACGCCGCTCAGCGCTTCTGCGCCTGCGCCGACGCCTGCGCGATGAGCTGCATGCCCACCTGCAT
This sequence comes from uncultured delta proteobacterium, assembly GCA_903923175.1. GTDB lineage: Bacteria > Myxococcota_A > Polyangia > Polyangiales > JADJMO01 > CAIXWQ01. The sequence goes on from CAIXWQ010001373.1 coordinate 133, forward strand.
CGCGACCGAGTAGTCGCCCTTCAGGCGCAGCTTGCCGCCCATGAGCAGCTGCTGCGGCTGCAGCTTCTTCTCGGTGAGCGCGATGAGGTCGTCGTACTGCAGCTCCGCGGTGAAGCCGGGCTTGTCGGGGAGCGCGTCGAAGTTCAGCGCGAAGCGCACCACGACGTCGTCGAGGACCGGCGGATCGCGCACCGTGAGCTGCCCGCTCAGCTTGCGACCCGCGAGCGCGTCCTCGAACTTCTTCGACGAGGTGCGCGCGGCGGCGATCGCGGCGCGGTCGTCGTCGAAGGCCTTCTTGCTCTCGGCGAGCTTGAGCAGGTGCTCGGCGGCCTCCACCGGGAACTCCGCGGCGACGCGGACCGGGACGCCGGCCGGACGCTCGCTCGACGCGCGCATCGTGCCGCCGCCGACCGTGAGCCAGACCGTCCCCTGCCCGGGGATGGTGACGTAGCCGGTGCCGGAGGCGGCCACGACGTCGTCGAGGTGCCCCTTGGCGCGCGCGTCGCCCGCGTCGGCCTTGGCGCGGAGCAGGGTGACGCCGCGCGCGTACAGGGCCGGCAGCGTGTCGGTGAGGAATGCGATCGGGGTCAAGGGCATCGCGGCAGCGTACACAGGCGCGCGGTGTTCGCGCCACCGCGCGCGCGCGCGCCGGGGGTCAGCCGCGCGGCGAGGCGTGCGAGGCCGCCGCGGCCTCGAGGCGCGCGATCTCGAGCTCGAGGCGGCGCTGCTCCAGGCAGGCGTTGCGCTGGAGCTGCTGCGCCAGCGCCTCGCCCGCCGTGACGAGGCGGTCGGCGCGATCGAGCACGCGATCGCAGCGCGCCAGGGTGCTCGTCGCGGTGTCGAGCGCCTGCGCCGACTGCTGCATCAGCGCGAGCCCCATCTCCATGAGCTTCGGCCCGAGCTCGATCATCGGCGCGCCGCGCTCGAGGGCCGATTGGAGGCTGCCGATCAACTCCGCCGATCTTCCGTACAGGCCTGCCACGCGCGGAGCGTACACCGCAGGCGCGCCGGCGCCCGGGTCAGAGCGGCGCGACGCCGAGCGGCGAGGGGGCGCCCGTCCGGCCGAAGGCGGGGTCGCGGGTCGCGCGCAGCACGCAGAGCAGCGCCATCAGCCCGTGCTGCGCCAGATCGTCGCGCACCTCGGGGCGCCACGGGTCGCCGTGGATCCCGCCCAGCGCCTTGGCAGGGGCGGGGAACGCGAACACCCCCTCCTCGTCGTGCTGGTGCCAGGCGACGAGCGTCGCGGCCCTTCGCGCGTGGGCCATCATCTCGCGCTCGTCACGCGTGGCGCGCTCGTCGCGCCGCACGAACCGCGCGAGCGCCACCGCGGTCGCGAGCGCTTCGAGGGCCGTGCTGACGCGCGAGGCGCGCGGCATCCGCGCGAAGCTGCCGCTCTCGCGCAGGTCGGCCTCGTCGTCGTCTTGCTCGCGCATGATCGCGTCGGCGACGAGGAACGCGCGATCGGCCCACCGCGCCTCGCCCGTCGCGCGGTGCAGCTCCGCAAGCGCGAGCGCGAACCAGTAGTCGCGCCCTTCGTCGCGCGCGTGCGCGTACGGCGTCGAGAGCCGATGGCCGGCCGCGCGCGTCACCGCCGCGAGCCACTCCGGGCGCGGATCGAGCGCGTAGAGGCGCATCAGCCCGAGCATCGCCTCGCCCGGGTAGTACAGGCCGTCGCTGCTCGGGAGCGGCGGCGCGCCCGGGGCGAAGAAGGGCTGGAAGCGCCCCTCGGCGTCGAGCTGGCGCACGAGGAAGCGCCCGAGCGCGCGCCAGCGCGGCAGGTGACGCGCGTCGCGCGTGGCGGCGGCGTGTTTGGCGAAGGCCAGGAGCGCGAGCCCCGAGCCGCCGATCGCCCCGAGCGCGTCGTCCTCGTCGAGCAGATACAGGCGGTCGTCGAGCGCGCCGAGCCGCTGGTCGAGCCAGCCGAGCGCGCGCTCGCCCGCCGCGAGGAGGAGCGGGTCGCGCAGCTCTTCGTACGCCTCGAACAGCGCGTGCGTCGCCCCCGCGTGGCGCAGCGCGCTGTAGTCGTCGTCGACGGTCCGATCGCCGGCGGGGTCGTAGAGGTAGGTGTAGCGCCCCTCGTCGTCGACGAGCCCGGCGAGGTGGCGCGCGGCGAGCTCGACGCGGTGTCGCAGCGCGCCGACGTCGAGCGCCTCGGGGCGTGGCAGCCGCCCGCGGGAGAGCGGCCGCACCGGGCCGCCGGGGCTCGACTCGACGACCGCGAACGTGCGGAAGCGCGAGCGCGCGCACGCGTCGGCCTCGGCGCACGCCGCACGCGAATCGCCGAGCCGCAGCCGCAGCCGTCGCTCGAGCGGCCCCTCGGCGAGCGTCTCTCCGTCGTCGCCGCGCAGCAGCCCCGCCTGAAGCAGCTCGCCGGGGGTCACCCAGCCGACGTGGGCGGCGTCGCGCGCGCGCAGGAACCCCTCGGCGCCGAGGTCCTCCGCGCGGCCCGCGTCCGGCCTCGCGACCCGCGCGGTCGTGACG
>CAIXWQ010001374.1 GCA_903923175.1 uncultured delta proteobacterium
GACGAGGAGGCGCGCGTGCGCCTGCGCGTGGCGGCCGAAGCGTCGGCGGCGCCGCGGCTGCGGATCGCCCTGCGCGCGGCGGCCGAGCGCGACGACGCGGAGCTCGCGGCGGCGCTTGAGGAGCTGGACGCGCTGGACGGGCGCGAGGCCAGCGCGGCGAGGCGCGGCGCGTCCTGAGCGACCGGCTCAGCTGCGCTCGGGCACCTCGTCGTCCTCGAGCCCCGGCGTCCCCTGCTTGCTCTTGTTCACCGCCCACAGCACCGCGCCGAGGCAGACCGCGGCGAGAACCGCGCCGAGGATCCCAGGCGCGATGCCGAAGAGCCCGTCGGTGCGCGTGGTGCCGACGTGGAAGCGGAGCACGAGATCCAGGGTGAGCAGGCTCACCATGTTCATCACCTTGATGAGCGGGTTGATCGCCGGGCCCGCCGTGTCCTTGAGCGGATCGCCGACGGTGTCGCCGGTGACCGCGGCCTTGTGCGCCTCGGAGCCCTTGCCGCCGTAGATGCCGTCCTCGATCAGCTTCTTCGCGTTGTCCCAGGCGCCGCCGGCGTTGGACATGAACACCGCGAGCAGCTGCCCGGTGAGGATCATGCCGGCGAGGAAGCCGCCGAGCGCGTAAGGGCCGAGCACCAGGCCGGTCACCAGCGGCATGCCGATGGCGAGCAGCGCAGGGCCGGTGAGCTCCTTCTGCGCGGTCGAGGTGCAGATGTCGACGACGCGCCCGTAGTCGGGCTTCTTGGTCCCGCGCCAGATCTCGAGATCGCGGAACTGCGCGCGGCACTCGCGCACGATGAAGAACGCCGCGCGACCGACGGCGCGGATCAGCATGCTGCTGAACAGGAACGGCACCGCGCCGCCGATGAGCAGGCCGATGAAGACCGAAGGCGTCGCCACCGTGAGCCGCGCCGCTTCGGCTTGGTACTGCGCGATCGTCATCTCGCCGATGCGCTCCTCGCTCCCCACCGCGATGACCGCGATGAAGCTCGAGAAGAGCGAGACGGCCGCGATGACGGCCGAGCCGATGGCGATCCCCTTGGTCTCGGCCTTGGTGGTGTTCCCCACCGCGTCGAGATCGGCCAGGATCTGCCGGGCCTTCTTGTAGCTGCCCGGCTTCTGGCGCTCCATCTCCTCGGGGTCGTAGCCCATCTCGCCGATGCCGTTGGCGTTGTCGGCGACGGGGCCGAACACGTCCATCGAGATGGTGTTGCCGGTGAGCGTGAGCATCCCGATGCCGGTCATCGCCACGCCGTAGGCGACGAACAGCGGCGGCGCGCCCGCGTAGCAGAGCACCGAGAGGCCGAGGGCCGCGGCCACCACGACGATCGTCGCGACGGTGCTCTCGTAGCCGATCGCGAACCCCTCGATGATGTTGGTCGCGTGCCCGGTGGTGCACGCCTTGGCGAGCCCCTTCACCGGCGCGTGCGCGGTGTGCGTGTAGTAGCTCGTGACCTTGTTGAGCGCGACCGCGAGGAAGACGCCGATCAGGCAGGTGAGCGCCGGGCGCAGATCGAGGCCGCCCACGCCGAGGCTCGCCCACGCGGGCAGATGGGTCGGATCGCCGCCAGGGAAGCCGGCGAACGCGGTCGGGTTGATCGAGAGGTACGACGCGTCGAAGCGCAGGTAGAAGAAGCCGAGCGCGAAGAAGCCGATCACGCTCAGCGTCGAGCCGATCCAGAACCCGCGGTGCACGCTCGAGAGCGCGGAGTCGGACGAGTCCTCGGGGCCGGCGCGCACGGTGTACGTGGACACGATCGACCCGAGCACGCCGATGCCGCGGACGAGCAGCGGGAAGATGACCCCCTTGTGCCCGAAGCTCGCCATCCCGAGGATCATCGCGGCGACGATGGTGACCTCGTAGCTCTCGAAGATGTCGGCGGCCATGCCGGCGCAGTCGCCCACGTTGTCGCCGACGTTGTCGGCGATGGTGGCGGCGTTGCGCGGGTCGTCCTCGGGGATGTCCTTCTCGATCTTGCCCACGAGGTCGGCGCCGACGTCGGCGGCCTTGGTGTAGATGCCGCCGCCGACGCGCATGAACAGCGCGAGCAGCGTGCCGCCGAAGCCGAAGCCGAGGAGCGCTTCGTACGCGTGCACGCCGTACATCAGGAAGATCACCGTGCCGCCGAGCAGGCCGAGGCCGTCGGTGAGCATACCGGTGACCGTGCCGGTGCGATACCCGAGCTGCATCGCCTCGCCGTAGGAGCGAGTGGCGGCCGCCGCGACGCGGAGATTGCCAGTCGTCGCGAGGCGCATTCCGACGAAGCCGACCGTCCAGCTGAAGAGCGCCCCCACCAGGAACGCGCCCGCGCGCCCCCAGCGGAACACCGGCTCGCTCCCCGAGTAGGTGAGCCACAGCAAGAACGTGATCACGACGATGAGCGGGCCGAGCTTGCGGAACTGCGCGCGCAGGTAGGCGTTCGACCCCTCGCGCACGGCGTTCGCGACGTCCTGCATCCGCTGGGTGCCGGTGTCGGCGGCCACCACCTGTCGCGCGAGCACCAGCGCGTACACGAGCCCGGCGACCGCGATCACGAGGACCGCGATCAGGCTGGTGCGCTCGAGCGTGGTGAAGCTCGGGTCCGAGAAGAGGGAGAAGAACTGGAACGCGCGGGGCGTGGGGCCCGCGCCCGCGTGGGCGTCACCGGGGCGGAAACACCAGGCCACGCTCAGGAGCGCGATGCCGAACAAGGGGGCCGCGAGCCTGCGGAGCAGTGAGCTGCGCCGTGCGGAGCTCGTCTTCGTCGTCATTCGAGTCGCCCTTTCGAGAGGCGCGGCGCGAGCCCGGAGTCCGGCGCTCGCCCGCGCGCGGGGACCGCACGAGCCGTCGTTCACGGAGAATCGAGATCGTCGCGACGGGCGACGCGCCTCACGCCATCTGCGCGGAGCGCCACCAACCCGCGTGATGGATCTCGAGCTCGTCGACGGTCGGGAACCGATAGAACTTCAGCCCGGTCGCGTCGCCGAGGAAGAATCCGCGCCGGAGGACGCGGAAGAACCCCTGCGTGCGCGGCGTGCGCGACACCGTCTTGCTCGGCTTCGAGGCGTCTTGCTCGAGCTCGCGCACGCACTCCTCGATGTGGCGCGCGTCGGTATACGGCAGATCGCCGGCGAGGTGCCCGGCGACGTCGCGATTGAGCCGCAGATCCGCGATCAGCAGGCGCGGCGCGCTCACCGGGTTGCGCGCGTCGGTCATGCCGCGGAGGAACTCGTCCGGACCTTGGGTCGAGACGACCATCGGCAAGAGCGGGCAGAGCTCCTGATAGAGGTTCACCCCCGAGGGGGCGATGCTCGACCCCTTCGGTGCAGCCGCGTCGGCGAGGCCGCCGTCCCAGGGGGCCTCGTCGAGCTTGAGCACGCGGCCGTCGGAGGTCGTGAGGTAGAGCGCGCCGAACTGCGCGAGCGAGAGGTGCTCGAGCACGCGGTAGACGCTGATGTACTTGCTGCGCTTCGGGCTGCCGTCGAGGCGCGGCGCGCAGCGCGCTTCGATGTCGTCGAGCCGGAAGTAGCCCGGGTCGATCGCGCCCGGGCGAGGGAACGGGTCGACCTCGAAGAACATCACCTTCCCCGAGGCGAGCTTCTTCGTGCCCACGGCCATGTAGATGCCGAATTCCTCGGGCTCGAGGTGCGAGGCGACCAGCGCCTCGAAGCGGAAGCACATCATGTAGTAGCGAATCCGCATCTTCGCTCCTCCCGAGTCTCGCGCCTTGCGTGTGACGCGCGACGCGTGACGCGTGACGCGCGACGCGCGGCGACGAACGCCGCCGTGGTCGCGCGTGGCGAGCGTGCGAATTCCGAGCCCGGCGCGGCGGCCGATCGGGGCGCGCGGTCAGCTGGCCCCGCGAGCGGGTGCGCGAGGCACAATCTCCGTCACTTCGTTCGGCCGAGCTGCGCGCGCGCAGGGTCTCGCGGGACGTCGCCTCGCCCCGTCGAAGCGCACTTGCCGCGTGCTCGACGAAGCGTTGCGCCGGCGAGCCCGTGCGCGGCGCGCGCGCGTCAGGCCTTCTTGAACTTCGCCGACGGGCCGCGTCCTTCGCGCGCGAGCCGACCGTTCGCCGCGAGGTGCGCGCAGAGCTTGTGCGTGGTCTCGAGGTCGTCGGTGCCGATCGCCGTCGCGATCGTCTCGGTGTTCTCCGCCGCCGGCTTGTGCGCGAAGTGCGCGAGGATCTTCGCCTGCAACGCCAGCACCTCGCCCGCGGCCTTCTTGCCGGCCTCGACCCCGGGCTGGTGGTAGGCGTTGATCCCCACCAGCGACGCGTAGAGCCCGACGGCGCGCTCGAAGAGCGCGATCAGCACCCCGACCGTGCGCGGCGAGACCTCCTCGATCGTGAGGGTGAGCGAGGGGCGCCCCTTCTCCGAGAGCGCGCTGCGCGTGCCGAGCAGGAAGCCGAACAGGTAATCGCCGCTGGTGGCGCCCGGATCGACCTCTTTCGACGCGCCGTCGCGGTCGCGCAGCACCTCGAGGAACGTCGCGAAGAAGTTCGGCACCCCCTCGCGGAGCTGCTGCACGTACGCGTGCTGATCGGTCGAGCCCTTGTTGCCGTAGACGGCGATCCCCTGGTTGACCAGGCGCCCCTTGAGGTCGCGCTCCTTGCCGAGCGACTCCATCACGAGCTGCTGCAGGTAGCGCGAGAAGAGCTCGAGGCGATCCTTGTACGGGAGGATCACCATGTCGCGCTTGCCCTTCCCCTCGCCGGCGAAGTGCCAGCAGGCGGCGAGCAGCGCGGCGGGGTTCTTGCGGAGATCGTGCACTCGCGTGGCGACGTCCGCGTCGTGCGCGCCCTCCAGGATGGCGCGGATGTCGATCCCCTGCAGCGCGGCCGGCAAGAGCCCGACCGCCGACAGCTCGCTCGTGCGCCCGCCGACCCAGTCCCACATCGGAAAGCGCGCGATCCAGCCCTCCTTCTCGGCCGTCTGGTCGAGCGCGCTCCCCTCGCCGGTGACCGCGACGAAATGCTTGGCGAACGCGAGCCCTGCGCGCTCGAAGGCCCACCGCGCCTCCAGCATCCCGTTGCGCGTCTCCTTGGTGCCGCCCGACTTCGAGACGACGACGACGAGCGTCGAGGCGAGCCGCGGCGCGAGGCGCGCGAGCACCAGGTCCATGCCGTCGGGGTCGGTGTTGTCGAAGAACGACACGACGAGCTTGTCGTCGGCGCGCCCGAGCGCCCGCGAGACGAGCTGCGGGCCGAGCGCGGAGCCGCCGATGCCGATCACGAGCAGGTCGGTGAACTTCGCGCCGTTGCTGCCCACGAGCTGGCCGTCGTGCACGTCCCAGGTGAAGGCCTCGATGCGCGCGACCGTGTTCTCGATCGCCGAGCGGAGCGCCGGCGAGGGCGCGCGCGCGGCGTCGCGCAGCCAGTAGTGTCCGACCATGCGCTTCTCGTCGGGGTTCGCCTCGGCCCCCTTCTCGAGCGCGTCCATCGCCTCGAACGCCGCGCGCATCGGCGCCTCGAGCTCGCGCAGCGCCGCGTCGAACGCGGCCTCGCCGCCGAGCGCCGTCATGCGGCTCGGATCGAGCTCGAGCCCGAGCGCATCGACGACGCAAAGGTACTTCTGGTGACGAGTCCAGGCGGCGCGGTGTTCCGACATGCGCAGCGTGCTAACGCCGCGTCGCCTCGGCTGGAAGCGACAGCGGCGCGAGCGGCGAGGGGCTCACCCCGGCCAGACGAAGCAGCTCTCCGCCGCCGGCGCCTTGTCGGCGGGGATGGTCTTGATCGCGACCAGCTGCTCGACGAGCGTCTTCCAGCGCTCGTTGCGCATCGCGCCGAGGCCGCGGGCGCGCGTGTCGTCGCTCTCGAGCAGCGGGCGCTGCGCGTCGGCCACCTCGCCGAAGGTCGCCGCGTCCATGGCGCGGTTGAGCGCGGCCATCTCGCCGTTCGCGCGCGCGGGGCTCGCGAGGTAGCCCTTCCAGCCGGCTTGCACGGCGCGCACGAGCGCCTGCACGCGCTCGGGGCTTGCGCGCACGAGCTCGCCGCGGGCGACGATCACGTTCGCGTACGGGTCGAAGCCGATCGCGGGCGCGGCGAAGACCTTCGGATCGCCCCCCTGCTTCCTGGCGGCGATCGGCTCGCTGGTCACGAAGCACTGCTGCGCGAACGTGGGGTCGTGGAGGAACTTCGCGACGCCGCCGTCGCTCGACACGATCGTGACGCCCGGGAGCTTGAACTTCGCCTGCACGAAGGCGCCGAAGGGGGCGCCGGTGTCGAGCGCGAGGGTGCCGCCGGCGAGGTCGTCGACGCGCTCGAGCCCGCGCGAGGCGTGCACCATCAACCCCTGCGGCGAGGTCTGGTAGGTCGCGTAGATCGCGACCAGATCGACGCCGCGCGCGCGCGCCACGACGAGCTCCTCGCCCGCGACCACGCCGAAGTCGGCGCCGCCGGTGGCGACCAGCTGCACCACCGGCGAGCTCGCGCCGCCGCCGACGAGCTCGACCTCGAGCCCCTCCTTGGAGAACGCGCCCGACGCGCGCGCCTCGTAGAGCCCGCCGAACTCGGGCTCGGGGACCCAGTTGAGCTGCAGCTTCACGGCGCCGGACGCGCCCGCGCCCTTCTTGCGGCAGGCGGCGAGCGCGAGCCCCCCGAAGACCGCGCCGGCCGAGCCCGCGAGCAGCGAGAGCGCTTGTCGACGCTGCATCTCAGTTCTCGGCGAGCAGGCCGCGCAGGTGATCGGGCGCGATGCGGTACTCGACCTTGCAGTAGTCGCAGGCGATCTCGAGCACCTCGCCCGACTTGATGAGATCGGCGATGTCGGTCTTCGGCAGCGTGGCGAGGCTCGCGGCGACGCGCTCGTTGCTGCAGTTGCAGCCGAAGCGGAGCTCGTCCTCGCCGACCGTGTGGAACGGGTGCCCCTCGAGCACGGCGGCGAGGAGCTTGTCGGGATCGCCCTCGCCGGAGCGGATCAGCGCGTCGATGTGGGTGAACTTCGCGAGCCGCTCGGTCAGCGCGGCGAGGCCGTCGCGGCGCGTCTCGGGGAGGAGCTGCACGAGGTAGCCGCCCGCCGCCTCGCACTTGCCGTCGCGCACGAGCGACGAGACCGCGACGAAGGTCACGATCTGCTCGGAGATCTGCATGTACTCCATGAGCGCGGTGCTCACGTCGCCGCTCTCGGGGAACTCGACCACGCCCTGCTGCAGCGCGCCCGAGTGCAGGCTCCGCATCATGGTGAGGCGCGCGCGCGGACCGAGCGGAAACGACGTCTTGCCCCGCGCGAGCTGCACGAGGCCGCGCGTGATCCCTTCCGGATGCGCGTCGGCGATGAGGCGGCTCTTGCCGTCGTCGCCCGTGAGGAAGCCCTGCACGCGGTAGTCGGGCGACATCGTCTCGCGGAGGAAGATGGTGCCGGTGACGAGGTCGCCGAGGAGCTTGCCGACCGCGTCGGACGGGCGCTGCGCGTCGAGCACCCCCTGCACGGTGTCGGTGGTGCGGGCGGCGACGACGCGGAAGGCGCCGTCCTCGGTCATGGCGCGGAGGACGTGATCACGGGCGCGGATCGTCATGGCGACGGACGCTCTAACGCGCCTGCGCGGCGCGCGCCACGTCCGTCGTGGGGCGTCACCGCGCGCCGGCGTACCAGCGGCGCAACAGCAGCCACGCGCCGAGCGACACCGTGAGGAAGAGCGCGATGCCGAGCCCGGCCGAGCAGCCGACGGCGGCGAAGAGCAGGTCGGTGCGCAGCTGGCGGTACGACGTCATCACGACGATGCCGAGCCCGGGATCGCGCTCGGCGAACCCGGCCACGAATTCGCCGACGATCGCGCCGATCACCGCGAGCCCGGCGGCCACGCGCAGGCCGACCGCGATGCTCGGGGTGGCGAACGGCAGCTCGAGCTTCCAGAGCACGTCGAGGCGGCGCGCGCCGTAGAGCCGGAAGAGATCACGCAGCGCCGGGTCGACGCCGCGGATGCCGGCGAGCGCGTTGGTGATCACCGGGAAGACCGACACGATGAACGCCGAGGCGACCACGCTGCGCGGTCCGGCGCCGAGCCACACCACCAGCAGCGGCGCGATCGCCACGATCGGCACGGTCTGCAGGGCGATCGCGTAGGGGTAGAGCGCGCGCTCGAGCAGCCGCGAGCTCGAGAGCGTGATGGCGAAGAGCACCCCCAGCACGCCGCTCGCCGCGAAGCCGACGACGCTCGCCTTGCCGGTCGCGAGCGTGGCCCCCGCGAGCAGCGCGCGCTCCTGCCACGCCACCTTGGCGATCGCGCTCGGCGAAGGGAGCAGGTAGGCCTCGGTGGCGAAGAAGACGCGCGCCACCAGCTCGAAGGCCGCGAGGAACAGCACCAGCGAGACCGCCGGCGGCAGC
>CAIXWQ010001375.1 GCA_903923175.1 uncultured delta proteobacterium
TCGTGGTGGCGAGCTTGCCTTACTACCTCACGCTCATCGCCTGCACGGTCTACGCGCGCGTCGACGTGACCATGCTCTCGCTGCTCTCGACGGACTGCGAGATCGGCTGGTACGGCGCGGCCTCGAACTTCGCGGCGCTCGCGCTGCTCGCCTCGCCGCTGGTGGGCTGGGTGTTGATGCCGATGATGGCGCGCGCGGCGGCGCGCTCGCCCGAGGACCTCTACCGGCTGCTGCGCCGGGCGATCGAGGCCGCGCTGCTCATCGCGCTGCCGCTCTCGCTGCTCACCGGCCTCGGCGCCGACGTGTGGGTGAGGGTCGTCTTCGGCAAGGCCTACGGGCCCGCCGTCCTGACGCTCCACGTCCTCGCGCCGGTGTTCCTGTTCACCTACGTCGCGATGCTCGCCGCCACCTCGCTCGTGCTGCTCGGCCAGGCGTGGCGGGTCGCGACGCTGTCGATGCTCGGGCTCGTGATCAACCCTGCGCTCGACCTGCTGCTCGTGCGCTGGTCGTCGCGCGCGTTCGGCCCGGGCGGCGCGGGCGCGGGCGCAGCGGTCGCGCTGTTCGCCACCGAGGCGTTCGTGGCGACGGCGATGGTCGCCACCGTCGGGCGGAGCGCCTTCGACCGACGCTCGACGCGCGCCATCGGCGTCGCCGTCGCGGCCGCGTTCGCCGTCGTCGCGCTCGATCGGCTCCTCGCCCCGCTCGGCGCCGCGCGCCTGCTGGTCGACCTCTGCGCCTGGTTCGCGCTCGCGGTCGCCTTCGGCGCCATCCGCCCCTCCTCGTTGCCGACCATCCTCCGCGCGTTCCGCTCGATCCGCTCCGAACGCGCGCTGCCCGCACCGCGCTCATCGCGCCCCTCGCGTGAAGAGGAGCCCGCCGGCCCGTCCGTTGCTTCGTGAGAGGTTCGTTGAGGTGACGCCATGTCGAGAGTCTCAGGCCGTCTCCTTCGCCGTCTCCTGCTGCTGTGCCTGCTCGCGCTCGCGGGGTCGCTCGCGGGGTGCGGCGCGTCCGGGCGCTTCGTCTGGGTGCGCGAGCTCCCCGACGCCGAGTTCACCGTGCGCCGCACGGGCGAGTACGTGATCGAGAACGACGATCTGCTCTACGTGCACGTGCTCGGGCAGGAGGGGGCCTCGACCCGCGCGCGCGTGGCGCAGAACGGCGGCATCACCATGCCGCTGCTCGGGCAGGTCCGGGCGCGGGGGCTCACCCCCTCCGCGTTCGCGAGCACGCTCGAGCTCAAGCTCAAGCCGTTCATCGTGGTCCCGTCGGTGACCGTGGCGGTCGAGGAGCTGCACCGTACGCAGGTCGCCGTGGTCGGCGAGGTCGCGCACGCGGGCGTGTACGTGGTGACCCTCGACGCAGGGGTGCTCGAGGCGCTCGCGCTCGCCGGCGGGCTGACCGACTACGCGGGTCACGACCGCATCTTCGTGGTGCGCAAGGCGGCCGAGAAGACGCTGCGCATCCGCTTCGTCTACGAGCACCTCACGCGCGGCGAGCCGCCGGACGCCCAGTTCGCCCTGCGCGCCGGCGACACGATCGTCGTGGAGTGAGCCATGCCGGCCGCGATCCCACTCGGAGCGCTCGCCCTCGCGCTCGCGCTCTCGCGCGCCGTCCCGCTCCCGGCCGAGCTGCGCGGGACCGTCGTCGTCTCCGATCGGAGCGAGGTGCGCGTGCGCGACTCGAACGAGCTCACCGGCCGCGCGCTCGATCTCGAGACGAGCCCCGCCCTCGACGTGCGGCTGGAGGGGCGCCGCTGGAGCCTCGACACGGCCTACGCGCCGCGCTTCACCGGCCGCGCGCTGGACGAGTCGGCCGCGGCGACGCGCGATCTGCTCCACCGCGGGGCGGCGACCGCGACGTACGCCGATCGGCGCGTGCGCTTCGTCGCGCGCGAGGAGCTGTTCTACGGCAGCCAGAGCTACACGTCGCTCGCCCTCGGCACCTCGCCGGTGGCCGCGCCCGCGCCGGGGCAGCCGAGCCTGCAGACGCTCTACGGCCCGGCGACCATCCTCTACACGTCGATGCGCACGAACCTCTCGGCGCGCGTCGAGGCGTCGCGGGACGTCGCCGTCACGAGCACGTTCGAGCACGTGCGCAGCGGCGGGATCGACGCCCTGTCGCGCACCGTCCTGCCGCTGCAGGAGGGGCCCCGCGTCGAGGAGTCGGTGGAGTACGCGGCCTCGCGCGCCGACTGGCTGACGACCTCGGTGCGCGCCTCGCGCCTCGTGTTCTCGTCCGGCCCGGAGAGCTCGCTGCTCGAGCTCGACCAGGCGTTCCGGCACGCCCTCGGCCCGCGCTCGTTCCTGGCCGCGCGGGCGGGGGTGGTCGGGAGCGAGACGCGCGGCGCGACCGGGAAGTGGGGCGGCCCGCGCACGTGGGCGCTCTGGCCGCTCGCCGAGCTCACGTTCGGCGTCGAGCGCGAGGATCACCTCACGCTCGCGGGGGCGCTGCGCGTCTCGCCGATCGTCGATCGCATCACCGGTCAGGTCGACGCGCGCGCGCAGGGGACCTTCGGCGTGCGGTGGACGTTCGTGCCGCGCTGGCTGCTGCGGGCCGAAGCGGGCGTCGCGCAATCACTGCCGCTCCGCGAAGATTCCAGTGGGCTGACGCTGCTGGTCGGCGAGGCGGTTCTCGCGTGGAACGTGACGCGTGCGATCGCGCTCGAGCTTGGAACGCGAAGTGCTTGGCAACATGTGCGGGGCACCGACGACTTCCCGCCTCAGTGGGTGATCTTCGGCGCCGCGACGTTCACGAGCCAACCGCTCCGGTTCTGAGCTCGGGTGTCGCGCCGCTCGCGCAGCTCGCGAGTCGCGCGACCTCGTGACGGAAGAAGGCGATGCAGTCCCTCCTGCTCACGTCGATCCTCGTGGCGACGCTCGCGCTGCCGATCGTCGCGTCGAGGGATCGACTCCCGCGCCGCGGGCTGCGGCGCGCGCTGCTCGCGATGCTCGCCTTCGAGCTGTTCTACCTCTTCGCCTGCATCGTCATCTACCCGCGGATCGCCTGACGCGAGCCGCAGGGGGCACGGCCATGGACGCTCGAACCACGCAGATGCGAGACGCGGTCCTCCTGGTGACCGACGACCCCGACCTCCAGGCCGAGATGGCCGAAGCGCTCGAGGCGCTGGGGTGCGAGATCGTCGTCGCGATCGACCACCGCTCCGCCGTCGCGCGCATCCGCGAGCACGCGCCCAGGCTCATCTGCGTCGATCTCGCGCTGCCGCGCGACAGCGGCTTCGACCTGTGCGAGTTCGTGCGCAGCGACCCCGTGCACGCGTCCGTGCAGATCCTGGTGATGAGCGATCGGGACACCCCCGAGGACATGGCCGACGCCGAGGAGGCGGGCGCGAACGCGTTCCTGCGCAAGCCGTTCCCCATGCGGCAGCTCGGAGGCTACGTCGCGGCGATGCGAGAGCGGCACCCGCCCGTCCACACGACGATCCGGGTGCTCGCCCCCAGCACGTACCCGCCCCCGCGATGATCCGCGGGCGCGGCGACGTGCGTGCGACGTGCGTGCGACGTGCGTGCGCGTGACTCGAGGCGAGGTGCACTCATGGCCGATTCCAACCACCGACACGTCGCCGCGGGGCCGCCCGAAGAAGCGGACGAGCTCGACGGCGTGCGGCTGCGCGAGCTGTTCGGGCTGATCTTGCGGGCGCCGCGGCGGCACCCGGTCCTCTCGGTCGCCGTGCTCGCGGTCAACTTGCTCGCGACGCTCGTCTACGCGCTGTGGCTGCCGCGGGCGTACGAGGTCGACGCGCGGATCGTCGGCCAGCGCGTGCTGGTGATGCCCTCGCTCGGCAACCCGCACCGGTCGGTCCCCACCGACGCCGACGCCCCGACGCGCGGCGCGGTCGACGCCATCCTCGATCAGGAGAACGTCGTCGCGCTCGTGAAGGAGACCAACCTCGTCGATCGCTGGGAGGCGAACCGGCCCAAGCTCCTGCGCTGGAAGGACCGCGTGTTCCGGCTGGTCTCGCCCAAGCCGACCGAGGAGGACCGCCTCCGCGCCGTGATCGGGCTGCTCAAGAAGCAGCTGCAGGTCCAGGCCGACGAGTCGACGATCAAGATCACGCTCCAGTGGGACGATCCGGCCGTCGCCTACGACGTCGTCGACCTCGCCCAGCGCAACTTCCTCCAGCGGAGGAGCGCGATGGAGACCGCGGTCATCGTCGACACCATCACCATCCTCGAGGGCGAGGCGGCCAAGGACCGCGAGGTGCTCGCCGCCGCGCTGGCCGACGCCGCCCGCCTGGCCGCGCGGGCCACCTCGGCGCGCTCGGGCCTGGCCGACAGGCCCGACGGTACGCCCGCGAGCGCCCCCGCGTCCGGGACTGCGCCCGCCGCGCCGACCACACGCACCGTCACCGTCGTGCGACCGACCCTCACCGATACGGGGTCCGACAGCGTCGCCAGCGCCAGCGGGCTCGCCAAGCAGCTCGACGACAAGCGCGCGGAGATCCGCGCCGTCGAAGGGCCGTGGCAGCGCAACCTCGCCGACCTGCGCGCCAAGCTCGCCGATCTGCGCCAGACCTACGCCGAGGCGCACCCCGCGGTCATGACGCTGGAGCGGCGCATCGCCGATGCGAGCGTCGAGCCGAAGGAGCTCGTGCAGCTCCGCGCCGAGGAGAAGGGGCTGCTCGAGCGGATCGACGCCATCCCGTCGGGCGGCGCGACCACGCGCACCGTCACCACGACCATGACCGTGCCGCTGCGGCCCGCCGCCCCCACCTCGACCGCCGCCGCCGCGGGCGCGGGCCCGGAGGGGGCCGTCCTGCTGCGCGAGGAGCCGCCGGAGCTGACCGAGGCGCGCACCAAGCTGCAGGCGGCGAGCCGCAAGTACGAGGAGCGCGCCGACCGCATCGACTCCGCGCGCATCGAGCTCGAGACCGCGCGCGCGGCGTTCAAGTACCGCTACCGCGTCGTGCTGCCGCCCGAGCTGCCGAAGGAGCCGCTCGGCCCGAGCCGCCCCATGCGGCTGCTCGGCGGCGTGATGCTCTCGATCATGGTGATGGTCTTCGCCGCCGGCGCGCGCGATCTGCTCAGCGGCTGCCTCGTCGAGGGGTGGCAGGCGCGGCGCAAGCTCCGGGTCCCGCTGCTGTCGGAGGTCGTGGAGCCATGAGCGGCGCGGCGCGCGCGCGCGCCCGCCTATCGGGGAGCCTCGCCGTGGGCGTGAGCGTGCTCTGTGCGGCGACGCTGCTCGCGACCGGCAGCCTGTTCTACGCGTTCGTGCCGCTCGGCCTCGCGCTCGCCGGGCTCGCGTTTGCGCGCCTGCCGCCGCACCAGCTCGGCCTCGCGCTGCTGTTCCTCGCCGTCGTGGTCGACAACCCGAAGGAGCACCCGGCGTCCGGCCAGTGGGAGTCGCCGCTCTACCCGCTCGGGCTCGCGCTCTACGAGAACCTGAACACGCTCACCGGCGTCCAGGCGCTGCGGTTCGCGGGCATGGACGTGCTGCTGGCGGTGGCGCTGCTCGTGGTCGTCCTGCGGCGCGAAGCGACCCGCGACGCGATCGGAATCCCTTCGCCGATGCACGGCGCGATGCTGGTGTCGCTGCTCGCGCTGCTGGGCGTCGAGGCCTACGGGCTCGCGCGCGGCGGCAACTTCAAGATGACGCTGTGGCAGCTGCGGCCGCTGATCCTCGTGCCGGTGATCGCGTGGATCTTCGCCGCGACGATCCGCGGCCCGCGCGATCTGCGCCCGCTCGGCCGCGTGCTCGTGCTCGCCGCGTTCGTGAAGGTCGCGCTGGGGGCGTACTTCTACTTCGCGCTGTGCCGGCCGCGCGCGTACTACCCGGCCTACGTCAACACGCACTCCGACAGCGTGCTGTACGTGGTCGTGATGATCGTCGCGATCGCCGCCTGGCTCGAGCGCCCCTCGCTGCGCGCGCTCCTCTCGTCGGGCGCGATCCTCGCGGTGGTGGCGCTCGGCGTGGCGCTCAACAACCGGCGCCTCGCCTACATCGAGCTGAGCGGCTCGCTCGCCGCCATCGCCGCGCTCGTGTGGAAGGGGGCCCTCGGTCGGCGGCTGAGCCTCGCGTTCGGCTACGCCACGCCGCCGCTCGCCGCCTACCTCGCGCTCGGCTGGACCTCGACCTCGGGCTTCTTCATGCCCGCGCGCAAGATCGCCTCGCTCTTCTCCAAGGACGATCGCTCGGCGGGCACGCGTGACGTCGAGAACTTCAACCTGATCCAGGCCTGGCGTCAGCGGCCGCTCTTGGGCTCGGGCTTCGGCCACGAGTACGAGGAGCTCAGTCGGGCCGACAGCATCGACCAGTTCTTCTCGATGTACCGCTACATCGGCCACGACGGCGTGCTCTGGCTGTTCAGCGTCGCCGGGCTGCTCGGGTTCGCCGCGGTCTGGTCGGTGCTCGTGGTCGTCGTGTACTTCGCCGCCCGCGCGCACCGGCTCGCGACCGATCCGACGCAGCGGGCCGCCGCGCTCGCCTCGATCGCGGCGATCGTCTGCTACTCGGTGCAGGCCTACGGCGACATCGGCCTGCAGAGCTGGACCGGCTCGTTCCTCCTCGGCGCCGCCATCGCGGTCTCGGGCAAGCTCGCGGTGCTCTCGGGCGCGTGGAGCGCCGCCGACGCCTCGACGCTCCCGTTCCCGGGGCGCTCCGGGGGCTCCGGCCGCTCCGGTCGCTCGGAGCCGTCGGGGCGATTCGCAGGAGGCGTCGCATGACCACGCTCACGCTCGCGTTCGAGCTCGCGCTGCTCGCGCTCTCGCTGCCGGTCCTGCTCGCCGCGAGCTACCTCGCGCTGCTCGCCGTCGCCGCGCGGCGACCGCGTCCCTCGCACCCGGGGGTGCACAGCGCGCCGGCGCGCCCCGCGGGAGCGCTCCGCTTCGTCGTGGTGATCCCGGCGCACGACGAGGAGAGCGGCATCGCGGCGACGGTCGCGAGCGTGCTCGCCGTCGACTGGCCGGCCGAGCGGCTGCGCGTGCTGGTCGTCGCCGACAACTGCCACGACGCCACCGCCGAGCGCGCCCGCGCGGCCGGCGCCACGGTGCTCGTGCGCGACGAGCCGACCCGCCTCGGCAAGGGGTACGGGCTCGAATTCGCGTTCGGCTGGATCGGCGCGCTGGGCGCGTCTGGCGCCTCAGGCGTGACCGGCGTGACCGGCGTGACCGGCGTGACCGACGCCCCGGACGCGGTCGTGGTCGTCGACGCCGACACGCTCGTCTCCCCGGGGTTGCTGCGCGCGTTCGGGCGGCGCTTCGCCGCCGGCGCGCAGGCGGTGCAGGCGGAGTACCGCGTGCGCAACGTCGCGGACTCCTGGCGCACCCGCCTCATGGTCATCGCCCTCGCGCTCTTCCACGGGCTGCGCTCGCTCGGGCGCGAGCGGCTCGGGCTGTCGGCCGGGCTGCGCGGCAACGGCATGGCGTTCCGCGCCGCGCTGCTGCGTGACGTGCCTTACCGCGCGTACTCGCTCGTGGAGGACGTGGAGTACGGCCTCGCGCTCGGCGAGGCGGGCGTGCGCGTGGCCTACGCGCCCGACGCGCAGGTCTTCGGCGAGATGGTCGCCGGCGAGCGCGCGTCTCGCTCGCAGCGACGTCGCTGGGAGCAGGGGCGAAAGGCGCTCGCGCGGACGGCGGCGCCGCGCCTCGTCCTTCGCGCGCTGCGCCGGCGCGATCCGTTGCTCCTCGACCTCGCGCTCGATCTGCTGGTGCCGCCGCTCGCGACGCTCGTCGCGGTCGCCGTGGTCGGGCTCGCGCTCTCGCTCGTGCCGCTCGCGCTGGTCTCGCACGCCTCGCACGCCGTGGCCCTCTCGCCGGCCTCCTGGCTCGTCGTGCTGCCGATCGTCTCCTGGTCGGCGAGCTGCCTCGCGCTCGCGCTCTACGTGCTGCGCGGGGTCGCGCTCTCGGGCGCGGGGCTGCGCGGGCTCGTCGCGCTCTCGTGGGCCCCCGTCTACGTGATCTGGAAGCTCTGGCTCTCGCTGCGAGGCGGGGGGGGCGGCGAGTCGCGACGCTGGGTGCGGACCGCGCGCGAGGCGCCGCCTGGCGCGGGTGCATCACCGCGTGCGGCGCCGCGCGCAGCGCCCCGAGAGCCGCCGCGCAAAGGGGCCGGGCCCGGCGTGGGGCCGCGCCTTGCAGGAGGTTCCCGATCATGATCCGGACGCTCCTCGACGATCTGACGGAGCTCACGCGCGCCAGCGCGAAGCGCGAGCCTTCGCCGCGCGCGATGCTCGAGACGCTCATGCTCGACGGCTTCGCGGTGCTCGCGACCGTGCGGCTGCGCGCCGCCGCGCGACGGTTGCGCGTGCCGTTCGTGAATCGGCTGCTCCGCCTCGCGCTGACGGCGCTCTACGGCGTCGACATCGGCAACGAGGTGCGGCTCGGGCGAGGGGTCTATTTCGTGCACCCGATCGGCACCGTGATCGGCGGAGATGCGAGCGTCGGCGACCGCGTGCGCTTCCTCGGCAACAACACCGTCGGGACCGCGCGCGACGACGGCTACCCGGTGATCGACGACGACGTGGTGGTCGGCTGCGGCGCGCGGATCCTGGGGCGCGTCCACGTCGGGCGCGGCGCCGTGATCGGCGCCAACGCGGTCGTCCTCGAGGACGTCCCGCCGCTCGCGCTGGCGGCGGGCGTGCCGGCGACGCTGCGCAAGCGGGTCGGGGCCGCGTACGCGGCGGCTTCCCCGAGCGGCGTGGGCGGCGTGGGCGGCGCGAGCGCAGAGA
>CAIXWQ010001376.1 GCA_903923175.1 uncultured delta proteobacterium
CGCGCGCGCGAAGGACGCGTCGCTCGGCGCGCCGCCGCGCTCGCCGGTCGAGGCGGCCGCGCTCGGCGCACGCCCGCGAGAGGTCGGCGGGCCGATCCCGTCACTGTTCCCGGTCGCACCGCCGAAGGTGCGCCCGGCCTCGCTCCCGCCTCCGGCCGCCGCGCCGCTCGCCTCTGTCACCTCTGTCACCTCTGTCACCTCCGCGGCTCCGGCTCCCGCTGCGGCCGCGGTTCCAGAAGCCGCCGTCCCCCCCGCGCCGAAGAGCCGCGCGGTCTGGATCGCCCTCGCGCTCGCGATCGCGGCGCTCCTCGCGGTTTTCCTCCTCCGCAAGTAGCCGTCCGCCGGCGCTGCGCTACGGTGCGCGCCCGATGACGCTCGTCTCGCTCGTGTCGCCGCACGCCCGCACCGCCGAAAAGGCGTGCTCCCACGATCACGACGCCCCGCGCGGCACGCACGAGCCCTGCGCCAAGCCCGACGCGGAGCGCTGCCACGACTGCCCGTCGAAGCAGGCCAAGCGCGAGGATCTCTCGCACCTCCCCGAGGACGCGCCCGCGAAGGTGCACCGGCGCTTCGATCGGCTCGCGCGCCTGGTCGGCGATCACGGCGTCGCGCGGCTCGCCAAGGCCCACGTGATGGTGATCGGCTGCGGCGGCGTCGGCTCGTTCGCGGCCGAGGCGCTCGCGCGCAGCGGCGTCGGGCGCATCTCGCTCGTCGACTTCGATCTCGTGTGCGTGACCAACACCAACCGACAGCTGCACACCATGAAGGGGACCGTCGGCCGTCCCAAGGTCGAGGTGATGGCCGAGCGCCTGCGGCTCGTGCACCCGACCGCGCGCGTCGACGCCATCGTCCGCTTCTACGACAAGGACACGCGCGACGAGCTGCTGCCGCCGGGCGAGGTCCCGCCGACGTTCGTGATCGACGCCATCGACAACGTGACCGCGAAGCTCGACCTGCTCGCGACCTGCTGGCGGCGCGGCATCCCGGTCATCACCGCGATGGGCGCGTCGGGGCGCTTCGATCCCACGCAGATCCGCGTGGCCGATCTCGCCCACACCGTGCGCGACGGGCTCGCCAAGGACGTGCGCAAGTGGCTGCAGCGCAAGCACGGGGTCACGCTCCGCGAGGACGGCACGATCGGCATCCCCGCGATCTACTCCGAGGAGCCGATGACGCCGCCGGCGCGCGTCGCGGCCGACGAGGCGGGGGGCTTCCAGTGCGTCTGCCCGCACGGCGACAACGACGTGCACTCGTGCGATCAGCGCGCGCGCATCGACGGCACCGCGTCGTTCGTGACGGGCGCCTTCGGGCTCACCGCGGCGAGCTACGTCGTGCGCGCGATCGCGAGCCCCGAGGCCGCGACGCGCACGCTCGTCACGCCGCGCGGGGTCAAGCGCGCGAAGAAGCGCGCCGCGCCCGCTTCGCAGTGACGCGCGGTGACCCGCGATGACCGCGGGGTGACCGCGCTCAGCGACGGGGCGCGGGGGCCTCGCGAACGACGATCGAGCCGTCGGCGTCGAACTCGATCGCGCCCCGCTTGAGCAGGCCGCCGACCGCGCGCTTGAAGGCCTTCTTGCTGATGCCGAAGCGCGCGCGGATCTCCTCCGGGCTCGACGCGTCGGAGAAGCGGGGCGCCCCCCTGCGCGACAGCACCGCCAGCACGCGCGTCGCGTCGTCTTCGAGCTCGTCGACCGCGAGGCCGCGCAGCGAGAGCTCGACCTTGCCGTCGGGGTGAACGCGCGCGATCCGGAAGCGCGCCGCGTCGCCCGCGCGGAGGCGGTGCGGCTCGGTCGCGGGGAGCAGCCCGACGAACGCGCGCTCGAGGATGACGAACAGCCCGAGCCCCGGCTCCTCGCGCCACGCCTCGCCCTCGACCCACTCGTCGCGGGTGAAGTCGCCGCCGGCGTGGAGCAGCTCGCGGATCTTCATGGTGCCGACGAGCCGATCGCTGTCGTCGAGCAGCAGGCCGATCGGCACGCGCTCGCCGACGCGCAGCGGGCGCGTCTGCTCGTCGATCGGCACCAGCAGCTCCTTGGGCGGGCCCCACTCGACGAACACGCCGAAGCGCGTCTCGGCGGTCACCATCAGGTAGGCGACCTCGTCACGCAGCACGCGCGTCGGCTGCGTGGTCGCCGCGGCGCGCTCCTCGCCGTCGAGGTAGACGACCGCCTCGACCACGTCGCCGGCGCCGAGCCCCTCGGGGAGCTCGCGGCGAGGGAGCGCGAGCGTGCTCGGCTCGCCGGGGTGGAGCGCGAGATCGGCCGCCGTCGGGCCGACGCGCACGATGTGCAGGGGGACGCAGCGACCGAGGACGTCGGCGAGGGGCATCGGGTTCAGTCTCGCGGCGATTGCGCGGGCTTGGGCACGCTCAAGCACGTTTCTTCGTGCGGACGCCCTGCACCAGGATCTCCTGGATGACGCCGCGCTTGTCGCCCTTGGAGTTGATGTTCCGCATCGCGTCGACGGTGGCGATCTTGAAGCCGGCGAAGAGGTCGCGCGCGAAGGGGACGTCGCTGTTCGACAGGATGGCGAGCGCGCCGCGATCGACGACCTCGCCGAACACGCGCGCGAGCCGCTCGTGCTCCTCCGGCCCGAACGACTCCTTGGCGTACGAGGTGAAGCTCGACGTCTTGGAGAGCGGCAGGTACGGCGGGTCGAAGTACACCGCGTCGCCGGGGCCGACGTCGCGGCAGGCGTCCTCGAAGTCCTCGCTCGCGAGCTCGGCGATCGACAGCGCGCGCGAGGCGTTGCGCAGCCCGTCGGCGTCGCAGATGTTCGGGTTCTTGTAGCGACCGAACGGCACGTTGAAGTGCCCCTTGGAGTTCACGCGGTAGAGGCCGTTGTAGCCGACCTTGTTCAGGAAGATCGTGCGCGCGGCGCGCTCGGCGCGGGTGAGCAGCGTCAGGTCGAGCGCGCGGACCTCGTAGTACCAAGCCTCGTCGTTCTTGTGCTTGGCGAGGGCGGTGATGACCGCTTCGACCTCGTCGCGCACGGCCTGGTAGGTCTCGATGAGGTCGGCGTTGCGATCGTAGAGGCGCGCCTTCTGGATGCGCCCCTCGCGCACCATCGCGAAGAAGACCGCGCCGCCGCCGACGAACGGCTCGACGAAGGTGCCCGACACCTTCTCGGGGAAGCGGGCGAGGATCGACTCGAGCAGCTGGGTCTTGCCGCCCGCCCACTTGAGGAACGGCGCGGGGCCCTGCGAGGCGCGCGTCGGCCGCCCCTTCTTCTGCGGCTGTTCCTCGGCTGCGGCTCGGACCATCCGCGGGCTTTCCGACGACGCAGCCGGCGCGGCAAGCTCGGCGCGCGATTGCATAACGTGCCAATCGATCGCGGCGCCGCACGCGCGTGGCGCGCGACGCCGTCGGCGCCGACTACTGCGGCGGCTTCCAGCTCGGCATCGGGATGGTCGGCACGCCCGGGATGGTCGGGATCGTCCAGGTCGGGGTCGCCGTCGTGGTCCCGGTCGTCGTGGTCGTCGGCTTGGGCGCGACGACCGTGCTCGTGGTCGTGGGCTTGGTCGTCGTCGTGGCGCTCGGCTTGGCCGACGCGCTCTCCGACGGCGCGGCGCTCGCGCTGGGGGCCGTGTCGTCGTCGTCGCCCTTCTTCTTCTTCTTCTTGGCCGTGTCGTCGTCGTCGTCCGTCGAGTCGTCGTCGCCCTTCTTCTTCTTCTTCTTGGCGGCCTTGTCGTCGTCGTCGGACGACGGCTTGGCGGCCGGCGCCTCGTCCTTCTTGCCGCAGCCCGTGAGCACGAGCGTGGGCAGGACGCCGGAGAGGAGCACCGAGAGGAACAGGATGGGCGCGCGGAAGGCGCGGAACGCGGTGGAGGTCACGCGCCTGACGATAGCCGAAAGGCGCGGTGGCGCGCGAGTCGGTGTGGCGCGAAGCCTCGGCTCGCGCGGCGCAGGCGGCCGTCAGTCGGCGCGGCGACGTACCAGGCGCGACTGGGCGAGCTGGTAGAGAATCTTGCACACGTCGAAGGAGCCCATGAGCACGGCGCCGACGATCTCGCGCACCGAGCGCTCGCCGTCGATGGCCTCGAGCACCATGCGCTCCTCGCGGCTCAGGCGCGCGGTGCCGAGCGCCTCGAGCGCGGTCGCGTCCCGGAAGAAGACGGCGTCGAAATCGCCGAGGGTCCCCTCCATGAGGCGCCACTCGTCCACGCGGCGGAACCCCTCCATCACGATGGAGGCGACCGGCAGCCCGAGCTGCGCTTCGGCGGCCTCGGCCTTGGTCGCCTTGTGATCGAAGAGGAAGCGCCCGTACGTCCAGCGGAGCACGTCGTAGATCAGCTCGCTCGTCTGGCGCGAGAGCGCGCGGGTGAGCTGCTCGCGCGTGAGCACGTTCTCGGCGACCAGCGCGTCGCCGAGCAGGCGGCGCTTGGGGCGCTGGCGCTCCACGTCGAGGAACTCGTCGAGCCGCTTGCGGTCGAGGAAGCCGGCCTCGACCACGTAGCGCCCGAGCCGGAATTCGTCGGCGGCGCCGCGCGAGGTGGCGAGATCGACCAGGCCGTCGCGCATCGAGATCTGCACCTCGATGCTGGAGTTGTAGATGGTGAGCACGCCCGACTGGCGCTGGAGCTGCAGCAGCTGCAGCACCTCGGCGAGCGGGATCGCGCCGAGATCGCCGCTCATGACGGCCTTCGCGCTCGGACCGACCAGGTCGGCGTAGAGCGTCGCGAGGCCGTCCTCGCCGAGCGTGCGGCGCACCTTCGCGAGCATCGCTCCGGGGTCGCCGTCGTCGCCCGCGACGCGCGCGATCGCGTCGGCGAGCCGCGTGACGAAGGCGTCGGGGACCGCGCGCAGCGACGACGGCGGCATCCCCGACTCGACCAGGGTGCTCTCGGGCGGGAGGTTGTCGGACGGCGGCGGGACGCTGTCCTTCTGCTCCTGGCGCAGCGATTTCCCCTCGCCGACCTTCTTGAGCGCCTCCTCGACCGTCATCACGAGCGCGCGCGGATCGAACGGCTTGGTGATCGCGTCGATCGCGCCGGTCTGGCGGAGGAAGTTCTCCCGGATCTTGTCCGCCTTGACGGACATGAGGATGACGGGGAGCGATTTCAGATCGTCGTCGTCGCGCAGCTTCCGGCACAGCTCGAAGCCGTTCAGCTTCGGCATGACGAAGTCGACCAGCGCGAGGTCGTACTTCTCGCGCTTGAGGGCCATGAGCGCCTGCGCGCCGTCGCCGGCCATGCCGACCTCGAACCCGGCGCGCGCCAGGATGCCGCCGACGACCTTCCGGATCGTGGGGCTGTCGTCGACGACGAGGACGCGAGAGGGCATGGGCGGGGAAACCTGGGCGCGACTCTCGTAAACCCGGCCGCGTCGGTCAAGGAGAGCGAGCGCGAACGGGCGATTTGGTCGGTCGGGGGCCGGGTCGATTGCCCCCGCGTGGCGCGTCGGGCATCCACTGGTCATGCCCTACGCCGTCCGCACGATTCTGGTAGCGGTGGATTTCAGCGAGACTTCCGACCACGCGCTCGATCTCGCCCTCGACCTCGCGAAGACGCTCGGGGCGACGGTGCACGTGGCGCACATCTACCAAATTCCCGTCTACGGGTTCCCGGACGGCGCGTTCCTGGCGGGCCCGGAGGTCGCCGCGCGGCTCGCGCAGGCCTCGCAGCGCGGCCTCGACGAGGTCGTCGCGCGGCACGCGGATCGCGGCGTCACGATCATCGGTCATTTGCGCGAGGGGCCGGCGCACGAGGGGATCCTCGAGGCGGCCGAGGAGGCCAAGGCCGATCTGCTGGTGCTCGGGACGCACGGGCGCGGCGTGATCGCGCACGCGCTCCTCGGCAGCGTGAGCGAGAAGGTCGTCCGCACCTCGAAGACGCCCGTGCTCACCGTGCGCAAGCCGTAGCGGCGCGCGCCCTGGATCCGGCCGCGTCGCCTGGCGTGGCGCGCGGGACGGCAGGCGCACGCGACGGCGAGACGTCGCGCGGGGCGCTGCGCCCGGAGCGCGGGCTGGAGCCCCCGCGCGGCGCGGCCACTTTCGGCCGAGCGCCGAGAAATCGCGTGTATCCTCTCGCGCGATGGCCTCGCACCGCCGCGCCGCGCGCCTCTTTCGCCACGCCTCGCTCCCCTTGCTGTTCGTCGCGGCGGGGGCGCAGCTCGGCTGCCCCTCGACGTCGGAGGCCCCTCGCGGCGTCGCGACGGTGAAGCCGCCGCCGCCGAAGCCTGCCGCCCCGCCGGCCGAGTTCCCGGCGCGCTGGGTGCTGCACCCGACGCGCTCGCTGCGCCTGCGCGGGCGCTGGGATCTGGGCAAGGACGGCGCGATCTACGTCGGCGCGGGCGGCGAGCGCTGGCTCGACAAGCGCAACGGCCAGGCGCCGATCGCGGCGGCGACGTTGCTCCCCGAGTCGCTGCGCGGCGTGTTCGCAGGCGCCGACGGCGCGCTGCTCTTCGTCGCGCAGTCGGGGAGCGTGTTCGTCGCGGGCAAGGATCCGCTCGGGCCGACGGCGACGAAGCGCGAGGCTCCGAAGGGGCTGCGCTCGGTCGCCATCGGGCACTCGGCGATCGTCGCGATCCTCGAGAACTCGCTGATGCGCTCGGCGGACGCGGGGACGACCTGGGCGAAGGTGTCGCTGCCGACCACGCCCGGCACGCTCACGCACGTGGCGCTCTCGCCGAACGGCGACGGCCTCGCGCTCTTCGCGCCGCAGCGCCTGCTGGTCACCAACGACGACGGCGCCACGTGGAAGGAGCTGTCGAGCAGCGGCATCGGCGCGCGGCGCGTGGTGACCGACACCAACGGCGACGTCACGGTCGAGGGGCTCGAGGCCTCCGCGGTGCTCAAGCCGAACCCGCCCCACCTCGAGAAGGTCACCCGCACGCCGAGCACGGAGTTCGAGCTCCCGGTGCCCACCGAGGAGGGCGCGCTGAGCTACGCCGAGGCGCTCGCCGACGGGCGCGCGGCCGTCGACGGCACGCACTACGCCGAGGTCCTCTCCGATCCCGACGACTCGACGCGCTGGCGGCTCGCGGTCGGCGAGCTCGGCGCCAAGCCCTCCGTGCGCAAGATGCCCGAGCTCGACGGCTGCGACGGCGCGGTGCTCACGCGCCGCGACAAGACGCTGGTCGTCGGCTGCCAGCGCTCGCCGAGCGTCAACTACGGCAACAAGTACCGCTACGGCGGCGGCTCGGAGCACTACCAGCTGCACCTGTATCGCAGCGAGGACGAGGGCAAGACCTTCAAGGCGGAGGGGCAGCTCACCGTCGCCGATCGGCGCAAGAAGCTGTGGATCCTCGAGGGGGGCGCGCTCCTCGTCGAGGGCGGCTGCAAGGCGACGCACGGCCAGGACTTCGCGTGCGACGAGAGCCCGCCGGTGGTGCGGATGCCGGGCGCGAAGGGCTTCGCGAAGGTCGGCGTGAACCAGGCCGGCGTGCAGTTCATGGAGCTCGCAGTCTCGCCGAACGGGCAGAAGGTCTACGCGATCGGGCAGTCGGGCGCGGGGCGCATCGCGCTCTTCTCGTCGACCGACGGCGGCAAGGACTTCACGCGGCATATGCTGCCGCCGGTGGTCGCCGAGGATCCGAAGACCGACCCGCTCGTCGCCGACGGCGTGGGCGTGAGCCTCGGGGTCGACGACGCGGGCGGCGCCTACGTGGTCGCGAGCTACGGGCGCAAGTGGCTTCACTTCTCGACGAGCGACGACGGCGCGACGTTCAAGGCCAAGACGCTGCCGTTCGAGGCGAACGCGATCGGGCTCTCGGGCAAGCGCGGCTTCGCGTACGACGCCTCCGGCAAGGCGTACGAGAGCCTCGACGGCGGCGCGGTCTGGACGAAGGTCGCCGCGCCGCAGCTCGGGCCGGGCGAGGACGCCTCGGTCGAGTGCGGCGACTACGGCTGCCTGCTCGGCTCGCGCGCGACCCGCGTGGGCTGGGACCTGAAGACGGGCGCCGACGTGAAGGCGTTCGACGAGAAGACGGAGCCGAAGAAGCTCGTCGCGGCGACGCCGATCAAGTGCACCCCGGAGGGGAGCTGGATCAACGTCGCGGGGACGGGGCGGCCGACGATCTACGAGGCCGATTTCTCCGACAAGGCGCGCTGGTACACGATCACGCGCGACGCCATCAAGGGGACGACGAGCGCGATGGTGCCGAGCCTCGACCCGAAGAAGGGGCTCGAGGCGAAGGAGACCGTCGTGCTCGCCGCGCAGCCGAAGGACGTCGCGTTCGCGTCGATCACGCAGAACGGCGCGATCGTCACGATGAAGTACGCCTTCAAGCACGACACGCCGAGCAAGCCGGGGGTGTGGTCGCCGATCACGCCCAAGCAGACGGTCGACATCGACGTCGCGTACTGGCACGCGGCGAGCGGCAAGCTCGTGCGCGCGACCATCAAGGGGGCCGGGCCGCTCGACCCCTCGCGCGACGTCTCCGAGCGCCGCGATCAGGTGTCGGAGGCGCGCTACGCGCTGATGACCTACGGCCCCGGGGGCGTGCTGCTGCGGCCGTTCGCGTCGGCCACGGCCGACTCGGTGGCGTATTTCATCGGCGAGTCGGGCAAGGTCGACAAGCTCGCGTGGCCCGATCTGCCGACGAAGGACGCGCGCGGCGCGTACCTCTGGCTCCGCTACGAGACGGCGCGCGTCGGCAAGCGCACGCTGCTGTACGGCATGTCGTCGTCGCACGCGCAGGTGCTGATGGCGTGGGCGAACGAGGCCGGCACGAACTGGGAGACGCGCACCTGGGGGCTCTGGCCCGAGATGGAGGGGGTCCCCAACGACGCGACGCTGCGGCTGCTGCACGGCGCGGCGGCGCCGACGCTCGCCGTGTACGCGGGCGGCGGCGCGGGCGGGCTCGGCCCGGTCGGCTGGGGCGTCCCGTTCTCGCCTGAGAGCGATCCGGCGACCGCGATCCCGATGCCGACCCAGCGGTCGCTCGGCGATGGCCACCCCTGCGACAAGACCGGCCTCGCCTCGCCGCGCGTCGTCGCGCCGTACTCGCGCGGCACGCGCCACCCCGTGCTGGTCGATCTCGACGGCACCGAGATGCTCCTCGCGACCAACCAGGCGACGCTCCACGTCTCGTCGGCCGGCGGCGACGCGTGCCTCGGCGCCTGGGAGGCCACGCCGCCGATCTGGCGCTCGGGCGACCAGTACAACGCGCTCGTGCCGCTCGACGATCTCGGCCACTCGGTGCTGTTCCGCTCGACGGCCAAGGGGAACGAGCAGCAGGCGCGCGTGCTGTCGTGCAGCCTCTCGAAGGAGACGCCGGTGCCGGCGTCGCTCAACAACGTCGACGGCTTCGTCGAGTGAACCGCCCGAGGCCAGCCATGCGCGCAAACCCCCTCGTCGCGCCTTGCGTCGTCGCTCTCGCGTGCGCGGCCGTGCCCGCCTGCGGCCCCGCCGCGACGTCGACGCCGCCGAAGCCCCCCGCCCCGCCCACGGCGGCGAAGCTCCCCGAGCCGGTCACGCCCGCGCGCTGGGTCATCCAGAGCGGCAAGGTCGAGCGCGTCGGGGTGCGGCTCGATCTCGGGCCGGGGACCGCGCTGTACGTCGGGCCCGGCGGCGAGCGCTGGCTCGAGCACGACGGCAAGCTCGACGCGGCGACGACGCTGCTCGCCGAGCCGATCGCGGCGGCGACGCGCGCGGCCGACGGCAAAGGGGTGCTCTTCGCCACGCTCGACGGCGCGGTGTTCCAGGCGGCGGAGCCGCTCGCCGCGGTGGGCCCGCGCAAGGCGCCGCCGACGCCGCTGCGCGCGGTCTCCGCGGGGAGCGCGTCGATCGTCGGCGTGAACGCCGCGGGGGCGCTCCTGCGCACCGCCGACGCCGGCGCGACGTGGAAGGAGGCCTCGCTCGCGGGGGCGCGCGGCACGCTGGTGCGCGTGGCGCTAGGCGAGTCGGGCGCGGGGCTCGCGCTGTTCGCGCCGCAGCGCCTCTTCGCGACGGGTGACGACGGCGCGACCTGGCAGCCGCTCGCGACGCCGGGGATCGGCGCGGCCGACGTGGTGCGCGACGTGAACGGCGACGTCGTGCTCGCGGGCCTCGAGGCGGCCGCGGTGCTGCGGCAGGGGCCGCTGCGGCTCGAGCGCGTCTCGCGCTCGCCGAAGGTCGGCGCCTACGAGATCGCGAACCCGAACGCGCGCCCGCTCGGCCTCGCCGCCGCCGTCGCCAAGGGGAGCGGCGCGCTCGTCGACGATCGCTACCTCGAGATCGTCGCCGACGGCGAAGGCGCCGCGAAGGATCGCTGGTCGCTCGTCGCGGGGCCGCTCGGCGGCGCGATGGAGACCAAGCGCGTCAACGCGCTCGACGGCTGCACGCACGTCGCGATCGGCGCGCGCGACAAGGTCGTGATCGCGCTCTGCACCGCGCCGGCGTCGCCCGCGACCGCGAGCTCCTATGGCGCGGGAAAGGCCCCGTACCCGGGCTACGGCGGCTACGACAACAGCCTGCGCCTGCGCGTCGTGCGCAGCGAGGACGGCGGCGCGACGTGGAAGGACGACGCGGCGATCAAAGCCGAGACCGGCGAGCCCGCGCGCGCGTGGATCGCCCCCGACGGCGCCGTGATCATCGACGGCGGCTGCAAGCCCGCGAAGAGCGCCTGCTACGACCGTCAGCTGCTCGTGCACAGGCCGGGCGAGAAGGCGTTCGCGCACCTCGGCACGCCGCGCAACTGGCCGAAGCTGCGCGCGCTCACGTGGTCGCCCGACGGCAAGAAGGCCTTCGCGCTGGGCACGGGGACGGGCGGCGTGACGCTCCTGGTGTCGCAGGACGCGGGGCGCGACTTCACCTACGTGCCGCTGCCGGCGGTGCCGCTCGAGGACGAGAAGGCGCCAGTGCTGGCCGGCGCGCGGATCGCGGCGGGCTCGCTCGCGGTCGACGACAAGGGGGTCGTCTACGCGGCCGTGCACGCCGGCGATCGCTGGGCGCTCTTCACCACGAGCGACGACGGCAAGACCGTGAAGGCGAAGCTCCTCCCGTTCCACGCCGACGCGCACGAGCTCGTCGGCCGCCGTGGCCTCGCCTACGCGCGCGACGGGCACGCGTGGGAGACGGCCGATGGCGGCGCGACCTGGACGGCGATCACCGCGCCGCGCGCGACGGGTGGCGCGGGCGAGGCGCTCGCGTGCGACGCGTACGGCTGCCTGCTCGGCGAGCGCGCGACGCGCGTCGGCTGGGGCGTGAGCGGCGCTTCGAGCGACGCGGGCGGAGCGAGCGCGACGAGCGCGATCCCGGACGCGTCGGCCAAGCCGAAGGGCCCGCCCGCCAACGTGAGCAGCTACCACTGCAAGACCGAGGGGGAGTGGCTCAAGATCGGCCACGCCGTCTCGACGCCGACCGCCTACGACGCGGAGATGCTCGAGGGCGCGCGCTGGATGGCGGTGCGGCACGAGGCGGCGAAGGGGAGCGTGGCGGTCGTGGTGGCGCGTCCGAAGGCGAAGGGCGAGGGGCTCGAGCTGAAGGAGACGCCGCTGTTCGCGAGCTCGTCGAAGGATCAGGCGATCGCCGCGATGGCCCAGGTCGAGGGGGCCGCGGCGATCCGCTTCTCGGTCAAGCGGCTGCCGGCCGCCAAGGGCGAGTCCGTGGGCGCGCTCGCCATCAACCAGAACGTCGACGTCGAGGTCGCGTGGTGGCTCGCGGCGAGCGGGCAGGTGAAGCACGCGACGCTGCGAGGGGTCGGCCCGCTGGAGGCGCTCGACGTCGCGTACCTCGGCAAGGACTCGGCGATGAACGCGAACGTCGACCTGCTGTCGATCGCGCAGGGGGGGATCCACGTGCGGCCGTTCGCGTCGCACGCGGACGCGCCGCTCTACTTCGCCAGCGACGCGGGCAAGGTCGAGAAGCTCGCCTTCCCCACGGTGCCGAGCAAGGACGCCGGCGGCGACCCGCTCGGCCTGCGGCTCGACGCGCTGCGCGTCGGCGGGCGGAGCGTGCTGATCGGCATCGGCGATCCCGGCGTGCAGCTGTTCGCGGCGTGGGCGAACGAGTCCGGGAGCGCCTGGGAGACGCACACCTGGGGGCTCTGGCCGCGCGGCGCCGGCGACGCGGGCTTCGACTTCACCTACCTCGCGGGACGGCCTGCGATCGCCGCGCTGCACGCCGGCGCGACCGTCGCCACCAGCGCGGGCTGGGCCGTGACCCTCGAGCCGAAGGACGATCCGGGCGAGCCGGTCGCGCTCCCGACGCAGGCGAGCCTCGGCGCCACGCCGCGCTCGTGCGGCGGCGCGCAGAGCTCGGCCCGCGTGGTCGCCCCGTACGCGAAGGGGACGCGCCACCCGGTGCTGATCGGCGGCGAGCCGGCCGAGATCGTGCTCGCGACCACCGGCGCGCTCTTGCAGAGCACGGATGGCAAAGCGGGCACGGCGGCCGACGACGCGTGCGTGCGCGCGTGGGAGGCGCAGCCCATCACGTGGGGCGCGGGGACGCGCCACGGCGCGATCGTCTCCGCCGAGGACTTGGCGCACTCGACGCTGTTCAAGATCGACGGCGAGCTCCTCTCGGCGAAGGCGATGAGCTGCACGCTCGAGAGCGGTCCGGTTCCAGCGTCGCTGGTCGACGCAGAGGGGTTCGGCGGATGAGCGCGCGCGTGCGGCTCTTCGGAGCGCTGGCGGTGGCCTCGGCGTGCGCGGCGCCCGCGTGCCTGCAGCCCGCGGATCCGATCGCGGCCGAGCAGCTCGAGATCGACTGCCGCGGCGCGCCGTGCTCGTGGACGGTGGTCGCCGGCACGCCGAAGATCGGCACGACCTGGGAGGACGGCGACGTCGGCGTCGATCTCTCCGGCATCGGGCTGGCCGAGGTCGAACAGAAGGTCGTGCTGCTGCAGCAGACCTCGCGCGCGCTCGATCTGCGCGCGGCGATCGTGCGCGAGGACGACCCCGCGGTGAAGCTCCGCTTCGAGCTGCAGTGGTTCGCGCCGGGCCCCGGCTTCGGGAGCACGTTCTGGGATCGACAGCCGGTCGCGCTCGAGACCACGACGTTCGACGTGTGGGAGTCGCGCACGTCGGCGTTTCGACGCACGGTGCTCATCCCCTCGGAGGCGACCGCCCTGGTGCTGCGCGTGGTGAAGGACTCGTCGCGCGACACGCAGGTGATGGTCGGCGACCTGACGCTGGGCCACCCGGCCGGGAGCGCGCTGTGAGCCCCGCGACGGCGATCGGCGCCGCGCCCAGGACGCGCCGCTCGCTCGGCGCGCTCGGCGCGCTCGTGACGCTCGGCGCCGCGCTGGCGAGCCCCGAGGCGCGCGCCGACTTCCGCGAGGGGGGCGCGATCACCGTGAACTTCCGCGGCGGTGGGCAGCTCCGACGCGACAAGGGGTACGGCGACGCCGCGGACGCGTTCGGCTTCGGCCGCATCGCCCAGGGGGGCGGCGGCGACCTCGAGCTCTACGTCGAGCCGATGAAGCGCCTCTCGTTCGGCGTCTCGTTCGGCGGCTACTCGGCCTCGGCCAAGCGCACGACGACGACGCTCACGCTCTCCTCGGCGGCGTGGCTCGCGCACGCGCGCTTCGCGGTGTGGCGCCAGGTGTTCAAGGTCCGCGGCTCCCAGTTCCTCGTGCAGCTCGAGGCCGACGGCGCGGGTGGCGTCTTCTCGATGAAGCGCTCCTGGGACGACTCGACCCTCTATTCGAGCGCGCTCTCGACCAGCACGCGCAGCGGCGGCGTTCGCGTCGGGCTCGACGTCTCGGCGTACTGGCACGCGATCGGGCTGGTCGCGGGGTACGGCTACGCCTACGCGCCCGCCTCGGTGAGCGACC
The DNA here is from genome assembly GCA_903923175.1 of uncultured delta proteobacterium. Taxonomy (GTDB): domain Bacteria; phylum Myxococcota_A; class Polyangia; order Polyangiales; family JADJMO01; genus CAIXWQ01. Next base: position 13,698 of record CAIXWQ010001376.1, read on the forward strand.
ACCTCGGCAACTCGATCCAGGCCGGCGGCCACGAATTCACCGGCGCGCTCTCGCTGCGCTGGTGACGTGCCCGCGCGCCGCGGTGCACCGAGCGGCGTGCGGAGCGGGCGCGCCCGAGCGCGCGTCGCGTCAGTGACTCCACCACGCAGCCGTGGCAAGGGGCCCGGCCCATGATCGTCCACGCCCCCGTCTATCCGCGGATCTCGGACGCCGAGGCCGAGGCGCTGTTCCGACGCATCTACCTGCGCTGCGAGCAGGCCGGAAAGCACGGACCGCCCGTGGTGGTGCTCGATCTCGACGGCACGCTGATGGACAACCGACCGCGGTCGGTCGCGATCCTCCAGGACCTCGGCGAGATGTGGCGCGACCATCACCCGCAGGCCTCCGCCACGCTGCGCGCCTCGACGAACGAGTCGCTCGCCTACCTGCTGACCGACACGCTGCGACGCCTCGGGATCGTCGATCCGACGCTCGTCGCCGAGGCGCACGACTACTGGCGCACGCGCTTCTTCTCCGACGAGGATCTGCGCCACGACGTCGCCATCGCCGGCGCGGTCGCGTTCGTGCGCCACTGCCACACGCTCGGCGCGACGATCGTGTACCTGACCGGCCGCGACCTGCCGATGATGGGGCTCGGCACCTTCGCGAGCATCCGCACGCTCGGCTTCCCGCTGGGCGTGGCCGGGGTCGAGTTCATTCTGAAGCCCGACGCCTCGATGGGCGACGAGGCCTTCAAGCGCATGATCGCGCCGACGCTGGCGCGCGTGGGCGAGGTCGTCGCGTCGTTCGACAACGAGCCGGCGAACTGCAACGTCTTCAAGGAGGCGTATCCCGACGCGGAGATCGTCTTCGTCGACACGCAGCACGTCCCGGGCGCCCCCGCGCTGCGCGGCGCGATGCCGATCATCGGCGATTTCGCGGCCGCCGAGCGCGTCGCCCCCGCCGACGAGGTCGGCGAAGGCCAGCAGTAGAGCGGGCTCGTCGCCGGCGCGTCAGAACGACTGGAGGTCGGCCGTGACGCCGGCAGGGCCGGAGTTGGAGGCGCCGCCGCCCGCACCGCCGAGCGAGGCGACCGGGAGCGAGCAGGGCGAGTCGGTGACCGAGGGCAGGAACATGCTGCCGCCCGAGTAGGCGACGCAGATCGCGGGGCCGCCGGGGCCGCCGGAGCCGCCGCCACCGATGCCGCCGGGGCCACCAGACCCCCCGGCACCGCCGGACGCAGCGTAGCCGCCGCCCGGAGCCCCGGCTCCGTAAGCGCCGCCAGCGCCTGCTGCACCGCCAGCGCCGCCAGCGCCGCCGACACCACCAGCGCCGGCGTTGAGCTGTGTCTTGTTCAGCGTCACGTGGACCGAGAGTGCGACGACGGGAAAGCTGCCGCCGCCACCCCCACCTCCGAGCCCACCGTTGCCGCCGCAACCACCGCCGCCACCCCCAC
>CAIXWQ010001377.1 GCA_903923175.1 uncultured delta proteobacterium
AGAACGTCGGAAAGACACCTGCCAGCGCCAAGCCAGATCCATGCCGGCCAGAGAGCGACGCGGTGCCCGCGGGGGCGGCGCGATTGCGCTGCCACCGGAATCCTGGCGGTGCGCATAAGGAGTCTTATGTAATCAAGTATTGCACCTGAGCATACGGTGCGTGTTTGCGCTTCTTAGCCCCCGCCCCCGCCGCGCGCGACCTCACCCCCACCCGAGCCACTTCCGCTTCACGAGCCACGCCTCTGCCTCAGCGATCGTCGCCCCGGCGCTCGGTCTGACCTTGTACGCGCCCCACTCTCCGTCGCGCCGTGCGTAGAGGCACGTGCCGCCGAACGAGCTGCCCGCGAACGACGTGGCCGAGAACGTCACGAGGACGCGCTCGGCCGAATGCGCCACGATCTGCGGCGCGCGCTTGTAGGCGTACCAGTCGCCCGGCTCCGCGACGACGTGAAGCGGGAGCCCGAAGTGGTGGAAGAGGATCTCCTGCACCGAGGCCCTCTCGCTATCAACGGAGTACGCGAAGCCGGTCGCCGATCTGCGCAGCTTCTCGCGCGCGAGACCGGCCTTCGTCTTTCGGGCGCGTCGCTCGATGTCGCCGAGCCCGTGGAAGGTGCCCGCGGTGTCGGTCGCGAGCGCCCGCACGATCGTCGCGGGCTTGCCCTTCGCGACGAAGTAGTAGGTGGCGCGCGAGCTCCGCGCCTCGAGCATCAACGTCGCGTCCTCGGCGAGCGGCACGGCGCGCGCGATCTCGAACGGCCGCTCGTCGCCGGGATGCGGCCGCGAGAAGTGGAAGAAGCCTCGCGCAGCGGTGACCTCGACGTGCAGCCCCGCGAGGACCGGCGACTTCTCGACGCTGCGGCGTAGGACCTCGAGCAGCGCGTCTCGCGCGGCGGGCGTGAGGCGTGCGCGCGCGGGACGGGCAGGGCGTTCGTAGTGGCTCCAGCGATCCTTCCAGGACATGCGCACCTACTTCTTCAGCACGTACTCCCGCTCGACCACGGTCGCCATGTCGGGCCCCTTCCAGTACGGCTCGATCCACCGCACGCGCTGATCCTCCCAGCTCGCGTTCGCGCGCCGCCAGTGCCCGCGGACCATGAAGCGCGCGAACATCTGCCCCTCGCCGCGGCGCGCCTCGCGCAGCGCGCGCACCTGCGCGATCGGGATCTTGCCGGGGAGATGGAAGACCTCCTCGGCCGAGCGCTCGTGACGGAGCTTCACGAGCCGAGCTTTCTTGCCCTTGCCCCAGCCGGTCGCCTTCTGCGCGGCCTGCGCGACGGGCGACTTCAACACGCGCCACGGCTCTTGGCAGGACGTCGTGAATAGGATCGCGTTGATCACCAGATGGACGAGGCGGCGGAGCTCGTCGCTCTGGAAGATATCGGAGAGCGCCGATGGGTCGACGTCTGGGAAGTGGCTCGCGAGGATCTCGTCGAGCCGAGCGTCGGCCTGCACCAGCAGGCTGCGTCCGATGATGTACGGCCAGTCGCGCCCGCTGCCGTCGTCGAAGAAGAACGCGAGCTCGATCCCGGTCGAGCGATCGTCGTCCGGCTGGGTGACGCGCGTCACGTGCACCGTCAAGATCTTGAGCGTCGCGCCGCGCAGGTAGCACGCGTCGTCGCGTCGCAAGCAGGCCTCAGCGACCTCGAGCGTGTCGCGATCGGTGAAGGCGATCGCGAAGCTCGGGAAGGGGAGGCGCAGCTCGCGCCCTTCGATGTCGAGGCGCGTCTCGGCGAGCATCCACGCGAGCGACTCGTCGACCCAGAACAGCTTCCTGTGGTGAAGCTCGAAGTTCAGGAAGCTCCAGAGGTAGGTGCCGAGGAGGTTCGCGTCGGCGTCGACGTGCGCGGCGTCGTATCCCCGCGCGAGCAGCGCGTGGCCGTAGGCCGACAGGAAGAGCTGTGCGGCGTCGATGTCGACGAGCCCCGGCTGGGGCAACGTGTCGTGCTCTTGCCAGCCGCGAGCCCGGACCTCCGCCGCGGCGTCGACGAGCATCGGCAGCAGAATCGGCATCTGCTCCGCGAGGCTCTCGCGGGCGGTCAACGGGAGCGCGTGCGTGGAGACCGACGGGGTCGTCATATTGCCCGATCTCGCCGCACCCGCAGCCGAAGCGGCGAAGCCTGGACGGCCATCGTCCCGGTGCTCATTTCCGCGGCCGATGCTTCCGCGACGGGCTCCGCCACCCCGAGACCGCGGCCCGCGGCTTCGGGCCTGCCGCCGCCTTCCCGTCGACGACCTCGCGGAACATCCGGTAGTGGCGAATGAGCCGCTCGACGTACACGGGGTCGGCCAGCAAGGTGCGCTCGTGCTCGAGCATCTCGGTCGCACGCGGGGATTGCGGAGTCAGCCGCATCAACGCCGGCCCCATGAGCTCCTCGAGGTCCTCCGCCGAAAGCGGAAAGCTCGCCCACTTCCGGTAGAAGCTCGCGGGCTCCCAGCCGAAAGTGAGCGTCGCGAGCGGCTCCGACAGGCGGCCCTTGGCGAACACGTGGAAGACGACCCGACGGCAGTCGCAGCCGGGCTCGTCGCAGTACAACTCGCCGAAGACGACACCCTCACCGAGCGTCCCGTCCGGGCCGGGCTGGAAGACGCCGCGGGTCTCGTTCGCGGCGACCTCGGGGAAGTACTCGTGGAAGGGGACGAAGGGCATGGGCGCGCCGTGATGCTACCGCGTCGGCTCAGCCCCGCGTGCGGGCGCCCGCGCGCTCAGCGAGCCGCGGCCGCTCGCCTCCGCCCAGCACGCGGCTTCGGCGCCGTCTCGCGAATCCGGAGCACGAGCCGCAACGCCTCGTTCACGGCCTCAGGTGTCGGGAACGCCTCGGCGATGTCGTCGTCGAGCCGCACAAGGTGCTCGGACTCGAGGAAGCGCTCCGTCAACGCCTTGCGACCCGCGACGCCGAGCCGCTTCGCGTACGGATTGGGACGCCCCTCCTTCAGCTCGTATTCGGCGCGCATGCTCACTCCTCCCGCTGCATTCGAGCACGTTCCCGGCGCGTCGCCACTCGGGCGCTGATGAGGCGAATCCGCTCTCCTCGCTCCAAGTGCACGACGAGTAGCATCCGCGTCGCCGCCGAGAGGCCGACGATCAGGAACCGCGGCTCGTCGGCGGCGTGATCGGGGTCGTCGAAGATCCTCGCGTCGGGATCCGCGAACACCGTCGCGGCCTCCTCGAACGAGACTCCGCGCTTCGCGCGATTGGCGGCAGCCTTTCGCGCGTCCCACTCGAACCTGAGCGCGCGCCCCGTCACGCCCCGCGCGTCACAGCGTAGCAGCGCGCTTCCCCGCGCACGCTCACTGCCCCGCGCGCCACCACGCGCAGACATCATGATCAACAAACACGCCGCCGTTTCAGCCTAAATTTGGGCCCATCGGCGACATGCTTCCCCGAAATGCCAGGTCATTCCGGGGAGTTGGGGTGGCGTCCCCAACGGGATTCGAACCCTGGGGAACGGGCGCGATCACGCGCGATGTGGCGCGATTTCGCACGATGCGGAGTGGATGTGCGCGCATGATCGCGCGTCCACGTGCGTGATCGCACGAGAGAAGGCCAGGAGCGTGGGCTGGGCGAGCGACCTCCATCGCGGACCTCCCGCCGCGGCTAGGAGTGCGGACGAGCCACTCTCGTCCAGCGGTAGGGGGTCGCGCTGGGCACGTGCTCGCTCCCAAACCTCCTGGGCGACCGTCACTTGCACGAAGATAAAGTATTGCTTACGTTTCGTGCGTGGCCGAGCTCGCTGCCGATCGTCCCGACTGGAGCGGCCTCTACGAGATTGCCGCCGCGCAGGAGGGGCTCTTCACGACCAAGCAGGCCGCTGAGGCCGGGTACTCGGCCCAGCTTCTCATCCACCACATCCGCGCCGGCCGAGCCCGCCGCGTGCGGCGTGGAGTCTACCGGCTCGTTCACTTCCCGGCCGGCGACCACGAGGATCTCGTCGCCGCTTGGCTCTGGTCCGAACAGGCCGGGGTCGTCTCGCACGAGACGGCGCTCGCGCTCCTCGGGCTCTCGGACGTGCTGCCGTCGCGCATCCACTTGACGCTCCCCGCGTCGTGGCGCGCGCGCCGGTTCCGAGTTCCCAAAGGCGTCGCCCTCCACCACGCGGACGTGCCGGCCGCCGATCGCACGTGGATGGGTGCGGTGCCGATCACGAGCGCGTGCCGCACGCTCGCCGACTGCGCGCAGGCGTCGCTCTCGCCCGAGCTGCTGCGGCAGGCGGCGCGTCAGGCCCTCCTCCGCGGGCTTGTCACGAGAGCCGAGCTCGCCGAGGTCGACGAGGCTCTGCGTCCGTTCGGAGGAGTCGACGCATGACGCCGCGGAGCTACTCGACGCCGGCAGGCTTCAAGCAGGCCCTGGAGCAGCGACTTCGCGCGGGCTCGACGACCGGGCTCGACTTCGCGCGCCGTCGGCAGCTGCTCGTGTTCGATCGATGGCTCGCGCGCGTCGCACAGGCGTTCGGGGATGCCGTCGTGCTGAAGGGCGGGCTCGTCGTCGAGCTCCGTGTGGAGCGTGCGCGTACGACGAAGGACGTCGACCTACGCATGACGGGAACGCCCGACCAGCTGCTGGCGCGCCTTCAGACCGCTGGGCGGCTCGCCCTCGGCGACTTCATGGCATTCGAGATCCGGCCGGACGAGGAGCATCCCGAGATCCAGAACGACGGAATGCAGTACGAAGGGCTCCGCTTTCGCGCCGCGTGCAGGCTGGCCGGCAAGCCGTACGGAGACCCGTTCGGCGTCGACGTCGCATTCGGCGACCCGATGATCGCCGAGCCCGAAGTCCTAATCGCCGATGACGTCCTCGGATTCGCCGGGATCGCTCCGCCGTCGTTCCGGCTGTATCCGATCGCGACGCACGTCGCGGAGAAGCTGCACGCGTACACGATGCCGCGCGCCCGCCCGAACACGCGGGTCAAAGACCTGCCAGACATCGCGCTGCTGGCGACGGTGGCGGCGCTCGACTCGCGGCTCCTTCGCGCTGCGCTCGAGCAGACGTTCGGTTTCCGCAAGACCCACGCGCTGCCCACCGCGCTGCCGGAGCCGCTGGCGGCGTGGGTGGCTCCGTACGCTTCGATGGCGATCGCTGATCAGCTCCCATGGACGACGCTCGCGGACGTCACGAGCGCCGCTCGCTCGTTCCTGGAGCCGGTGCTCGCCGGCGGACTCGAACGGGTTTGGGATCCTGCTGCGCGTTCCGGCCGATCGTGATCACCGATTCCACGCCATCGTGATCACCCGTTCCACGGCATCGTGATCACTCGTTCCACGGTCGTGATCACCGATTCCACGATGGTGATCACGGCTGCGCCGACGTTCAGGCGAAGCTG
>CAIXWQ010001378.1 GCA_903923175.1 uncultured delta proteobacterium
GCAGCGCGACGGCGGCGACGCGGAGGAGCTGCGCGCGCGACGGGCCCGCGAGGCTCATGACGCGCCGAGCTCCAGCGCGCGGGCGAGCTTGCCCGCCTCGCGCGCGAAGGCCGGCTCGCCGCGGAGCGCCGCGGTGCGCTCGGCCGGGAGCGCGACGGCCTCGTCGTGCACGATCCGCCCCGGGCGCCGCGAGAGCACGATCGCGCGCTCGGCGAGGAACGTCGCCTCGAAGATGCCGTGGGTGACGAACAGCACGGTGAACCGCTGCGCGCGCGAGAGGGCGAGCAGCCGCTCGTCGAGGCGGTGACGCGTGATCTCGTCGAGCGCGGCGAAGGGCTCGTCCATCAGCAGCAGCCGCGGCTTGGTCACCAGCGCGCGCGCGATCGAGGCGCGCATGCGCATGCCGCCCGAGAGCGCGGCCGGGTAGCGCCCGCCCACGTCGCCGAGCTCCACGCTCGCGAGCGCCTCCGCGACCGCGCCGTCGATCTCCGCGCGCGGCGCGCCGCGCAGCTCGAGCGGCAGCGCGACGTTGGCGGCGACCGTGCGCCACGGCAGCAGGTGCGCGTCCTGGAACACGTAGGCGATGCGGTCGCGATCGCGGACGAAGACCTCGCCGGCGCTCGCCGGCTCGAGCCCGGCGACGATGCGCAGGAGCGTCGACTTCCCGCAGCCGGAAGGGCCGACGAGCGCGACGAAGCTCCCCTCGGCGATCTCGAGATCGACCGGGGCGAGCGCGTGGACCCCGTCGGCCGCCCCTCCGGCCCCGGCAAAGCGCTTCGTCACGCCGCGGAGCGCGATCGCCGCTCCTCGCTCCTCGCGCGCGCCCATCGGCCCAGGACCTTAGCGATCGGCGCGCGAGCTGTCTCGACTTGCTCGCCGGCGGGCGCCGCGCGACATCGCCGGCAATGCGCCCGTCGCGTCCGCTCCGCTCGCTCCTCGCCCTCGGGGCGCTCGCGCTCACGCTCGGCCTGCTCCCCTCGCAGGTGCGTCCGGCGCACGCGGCCGAGGAGCTCGCGCCGACCGACGCCTCCGCGTCCCCGCCTCCGCACGCCAGCTTCCCCAACGGCGGCGACTTCGGCGGCTACCTCGTCGAGCGGTACGGCGGGCTCGTGGTGCCGAACGCGCTGCACGGCCAGTCGGGGAGCGTGCGCGGCTCGGGGCTCGAGGCGCGCTACATGATGCCGGTCGGGTGGGGTGCATATTTTCGTTATGCCCGCGCGGTGCAGACCAGCGCCATGACCGTCGGCAACGACACGTACGCGTGGGACCAGTGGGATCTCACGTTCGGCTTCTCGAAGCGGCTGCAGGCGACGCCGCAACGCGGGGCCTTCCGCCAGCAGACCCGCCTCGATCTCGGCGTCGCCTACTCGCAGGCGGGCACGAACATGTCGTGCCAGGGGGGCGCGGCGGACACGATGCTGCCGTGGTCGCTCTCGTGCTCCGCGGGAACCTCGGGGGTCGGGCACGGCCTGAACTCCTCGGGCACCGCGCTCGGGCTCGAGGCTCGCCTGTCGGTCGAGCTCGCGGTGGGGCCCATCGGCCTCGGCCTCGACTTCGGCGGCGCGGCGTTCAAGTCGCTCACCAGCGGCTCGAACAGCGACGCGCTGCCGTCGCTCTTCTTCGCGTGGAGCGCGCAAGCGCGCGCCGGGCTCTCCTGGACGATCGAGTGACCGCGTGACCGCGTGACGACGGCCGTCGCCGCCGAGCCCTCGAGAGATCCCGACGAGGCCGGCGCGACGCGCCGCTACTTCGGATCGAGCGACTCCACCTTGAAGCCGCGGTAGCGCATCCGGCGCGGCATGAAGGTGTGCAGCCCGACGCGGCCGTCGCGCACGAAGGCCTTGTCCTGCTTGTCGAACACGAGCTCGCCGTCGACCCACGTCTGCAGGTGCTCGCCCTCGGCGCGCACGCGGTAGGTGACCCACTTGCCGATCGGCGCGTCGGGGTACTTGGGGTCGACGATCTGGATCCAGTACGGCCCCTCGGGGCCGAGCCAGGTCTTCTTCATCAGCGACAGGCGCCGGTCGTGGTGCGAGCCGTGCGTGTACCACTCGAACTGGTAGAACGTCGCGCCGCCGTAGAAATCCTGCCCCTGGTAGCGGAAGAGCACCCCCGCCGACGACTCCAGCGAGTCGAACTGGAACTGCACCGAGAGGTCGAAGTCCTTGGCGTGGAACGGCTTGTAGAAGATCGCCGAGCTGGTCGCCTTCCCCTCGCAGACGAGCTCGCCGTTCTCGAAGCTCCACTTTCCGAGCGCGCCCTCCCAGTCTTCGGCCCGCATGGCAGCCTCGAGCGCGACCGGCGCGGCGCTCGCGGAGGGCGCGACGGGCGGCGCAGCCGAGGCCATCGCGGCGATCGGCGGCCTCGTCGACCCGGCCGACGACGCGCCGAGCGGCGCGGCCGTGGCGACCTGCGCGGCGCCGCCGGCGGACGAGGAGACGGCGGGCGACGCGTTGGCGGTCGTCTGCGCGGGATGCGACTCGGAGCCGCCGCCCAGCTTGGAGCACGCCGTGCGCTCCACGGAGAGCGCGGAGGCGAGCAGGGAAACGAGCGTGAAGCCATCGAGCGCGCGCATCGCCCGTCGGGTCTACCAGAGGAGGGAGCGCAGAGCCCAACTTGCGGCGACCGGGTGGCGACGCGGCGGCAGCGGCGGCTGCCCTCGACCTGGCCGGCGGGCGCGCACAACTCGCGGGCAGGGTCAACGGTCGCGGGGCGGAGGGCGCGGTTTCGCCCCTGCTGTCGCGCGAAATCGAGGGCTCCCCCCGGGGCTACGCGATACGCTGCGCCGACGATGAACGACGTGTCCCGAGACCCGATCGAAGCGCTGCAGCGGACGCTGTCGCCGCTGAGCGGCGAGCCGCTGGTGATCCTGCTGACGGGTCACCCCGACCCCGACGCGATCGGCAGCGCGCTCGCACACCAGCGGATCTGCGAGAGCCTCGGCGTCCCCGCGACGATCGCGCACGTGCTGCCGATCTCCCACCGCGAGAACCGAGCGCTCGTGAAGCTGCTCAACGTCGAGATGCTCGAGGTCGGCAGCACGGCGGAGCTCGCGCGCTTCAAGTACCTGTCGCTCGTCGACACGTGCGTGCCGGAGCCCTCCATCGATCTCCCCGACGGGCTCAAGCTCGTGACGGTGGTCGACCACCACCGCGGCCCCGGCAAGGTCGACGCGCCGTTCGTCGACGTGCGCCCCTCGATCGGCGCCTCGTGCTCGATCTACGCGAGCTACCTGCAGGGCGGGCTCGCGCCGCTCACCGGCGAGCGCCGCGACGACGCGCGCGTGGCGACGGCGCTGATCTTCGGCATCCAGACCGACACCGACGACTTCGCGCTCGCCACCCCCGACGACTTCCGCGCCGCCGCCTACGCCAAGCAGCACACCGACGTCGACGTGCTCAAGCGCGTCGGGCGCCGCACGGTGAGCGCTTCGGCGATGGGCGTGCTCGGCCAGGCGCTCGCCAACCTGATCGTGGTGCGCGACTTCGCCATCGCCGGCGTCGGCAACGTGCCGGTGGGCGATCGCGACGCGATCGGCGGCGCGGCCGACTACATCCTGCGGCGCGAGGACATCGACACCGTGCTCGTCTACGGCATCGTCGACGACCGCATCGACGGCTCGCTGCGCACCAACTCGCCCAGCGTCGATCCGGCGGCGTTCCTGCAGACCGCGTTCGGCCGCGACCGTGACGGCCGGCCCTACGGCGGCGGCCGCGCCGACAAGGGCGGCTTCCAGATCCCGCTCGGCCTGCTCGCCGACAGCGAGGACGTCGAGTCGCTCTGGAGCCTCGTGCAGCAGACGGTCATGTCGCGCCTCGCGCGCGCCGTGCCCGACCTCGCGCCGAAGCGGGATCGTCGCAAGAACGATCGCGGCGACCGCGACGACGACTGACCTTCACAGCCACCGAGGTGCCGGCCTCGAGGGGAAAGCCCCTCCGGGGCTCCGCGAGCGCGAATTTCCTACAGCGACGACTCGCCCTCGCCGCCGCCCTCGCGCGAGACCGCGGCCGGCGGAACCGGCGACACGGGCGGCGCGGCGGGCGTCCGCGCCGACGAGTACGCGATCGAGAAGCCGCCGGTGCCGCGCACGCCGACGACCGCGTCGTACCACTCGCGCACCTTGCCGCGCGCCGGCGCGAGCCAGCCCGCCGCGTCGAAGCGCGCGAGCAGCTGCGCGGCGTGATCGCCCATGCGGCGCGGATCGGTGAAGACCTGCTGCGCCGCGGTGATCGAGC
>CAIXWQ010001379.1 GCA_903923175.1 uncultured delta proteobacterium
CGCGACGGTGGGGCGCACGCCGCGGGTGCTGCTCGTGCGCGGAGGCCCGAGCGAGGACCTGCCCGCGCCGGCCGCGCCCGCGACGCTGGCCCCGCCCGCGCAGCTCGCGCTGGCGAGCTGGGGCGGCGCTGGACGCGACGCCTTCGTCGCGGACGTCACGCGCGCGTTCCTCTCGCTCGGGCTCGAGGCGCACGCGAGCGAGCTCGATCTCCCGGCGCGCGAGCTGGCCGGCCGCGCGCTCCTCGGCGAGAGCCCGTTCGTCTCGGTCACGGTGTCGCCGACCGCCGCGCGCGCGCTCTCGCTCGACGAGGCCCGCCTCGGAGCGAGCACGCTCCTCGCGAGCGGGCTGGCGTCGTACGATCTCCCGCCCTCGGAGGTCGCGCGCGCGCTCTCGGCGACGCTCCCCGCGAACGCGCCGCCGGCGCCCGACGACCTCCTCGCGCTCGGCCTCTCCGCCGCCCGCGACGGGAGCGTCCGCGCGCGCCGAGGGCTCGCCGAGGCCATCACGACGACGGCCGCCCGCGCGGCGCTCGCGCGGACCGAGCGCGGGGACTTCCTCGTGACGCTCGCCCGCGTGGCTGCCCCCTCGGCGCCGGCCGCGAGCGCCGCGGGGTTCACCGGCGAGCTCGACGTCGACGTCTTCCCGCTCGACCCTCGAGCGACACGGCGCGTCGGTCCTCGCCCGCGCGTCGCGCGGCTCGCGGAGTGCGGCGAGGCCCTCTCGGCCACCGGCGCCTGCCGCGCGGAGGCCCCGTGAGCGCCGCCCCGACGCGCAGGTCCGGCGCCGCCGCGCCAGGACCTCGCGCCTCCGGCGTGGCGCGGGAGAGCGCGGAGGGCCGCCTCACGCGCCTGACGCTCTTCGCACGCGCGGCGCACGAGCCGGGGGCGCGGCGCCTCCGCGTGGGGCTCCTCGTGCTGCCGCTGCTGCTCGGCGGGCTCGTGCTCGCCGTGCGCGAGATCGGGCACGTCGAGCGCGTGCTGGCCGCGGAGGGCGAGCGCGTGCAGCGCGTGGTGGTCTACGAGCTCCCGGTCGACGGCGAGCTGCACGCGCGCACCGGCCCGGGGACCGACGTCGTCCGCCTCGTGCTGCACGCGGTCCATCGTCACGGCGCCCTCGAGGCACGACCCCACGTCGCGCACCTCCACTTGCGGGCGCTCGGCCAGCGCGGAGCTCTCCGCGAGGATCTGACGCTCGCGCTGCCAGGGAGCTCCGCGCGCGTGACCCCGGAGGACCGCGACGTGGCGATCGGAGACCCGCTCTCGGTCAACGTCGATCTCCATGGCGTCGGCGTGGGCGAGCTCGTGGTGTCGCTCGCGGGGATCGAGGGCGCCGACGCGGTCGCGGTCCGCATCTACCGGCGCGACGTCCTGACCGACGACGCGATCGCGCGACGCCTCGACGAGCTGGCCGGCGCCACGGGCGTGGCGCGCGCGGCCGACGCCGACGACGGCCCGCGCAGGCACGTCACCGCGCACGTGGGCGAGATCGACCTCCTCGACGCGCGCCCGGACGAGCAGCGCGCGCTGCTCGCTGCGCGCTGGCGCAAGCTCGCCGCGACGCGCGGGCTCGGCGCCCCGCTCCGCACGCTCGCGATCGCGCTCACGCGCGAGGCGGACGGCGACGAGCCCGCAAAGGTTTCGCCCCAATCCCTCGCCGCCGCCGCTTCGCCGGCCGCGCCCGCCGCGCCCGGCGCGAGGCCGCCGGCCGACGAACGCGCCGACGAGGTGGTCGACCTCCTCGGCGACGAGGGCGCGTCATGGATGGTGCACGGCCCCTGCTCGCTCCGCCTCGACGCCCGGGACGAGCCGCAGGCCGAGCTGCGCGCGCGGGTGCGCGACGCAGAGGGGGACGTCCGCAGCGTCACCGGCGTCGGCGAACTGCGCGTGGCGATCGAAGAGGGACGCCTCGCGAGCGTCGAGCTGGGCCGCGGGAGCCCGGGCCTCGTCGGCCTGGTCGCGACCGGCGACGGCGCGGTCGAGCCCTCGGCGCACGTCGTCGCGTGGCGCACGACCGCCGCGAGGCCCGTGCTGGTCGACGCGGGTACGAGCGACCTCACGCTGCGGATCGCCGCCCGAAGGCCGGTCGCGCGGACGAGCGCGGGCGAAGTCGAGCTGTCGCTCGAAGCGACGATCGAGCCCACCGACGCGGCCGCCCGCGGGGGGGGCCGCGCGCCCATCCACACCACGCTGCGCGCGACGCGCCAGCGCGCCCGCTTCGCGCGCTACGAAGGGCCGAGGCCGCTGGAGGCGCCGACGGAGAGCGCCGTCTTCCACGTGCTCGTGCCGGCTGGCGCGCGCGTGCGCCTCGCGGCCACCGACGGCGCGCTCGATGTCTCGCTCGCCGAGCTCGATCCGAGCGCGCCGCCCCGACCGACGGCGACGTTCCCGGTGGAGCGAGGCTGGAAGGCGACCGTCGAGACCGGCGGCGAGGCCGCGGGCTACGCGCCGCGCAGGCCGACGAACGCCGACGCGTTCCCGGCCGACGCGCGGCTCGTCCTCCACCTGCCGCGCCGCCTCGTCGAGCTGCCCACGCCGCCGACGCACGCCCCCACGTGGCGGGTCCGGCGCCCCCCGAGCGCGACGACGCGGACGATCGCCGGGCGCGTGTTCGAGCCGGAGACCGTGGCCTACGAGCTCGAGCTCGGCGGCGACGGCGAGCCGCTGGTCTTGCCGCTGCGGCTGTTCGCGTCGACGTCGCTCACGCTGGTGGCGCGCATCGACGGCGCGATGCCGCTGCGGATCCCGGTCGGCTTCGTCGAGCGCGTCACGACGGCGCGCGCGCTGCCCGTCGAGGGCGAGGTGCGCGGCGTCGTCGTGCTCGGCGACGATCTCGCGCCCGGCATCCACACGCTGACGTTCGAGACCGCGCCGGGCGAGCACGCGTGGATCCATCTGCCCTGGGCCCCGAAGGCGCGACTGCCGGGCGCGCCGCCCCGCGCGCCGCACTGGATCGACGGAGACCTCGACGATTGAGCCCCCCACCCACCCCACGCCGCGTCCACCGCGCGGCCGCCGGCCTCGGCGGCCTCCTCTGCGCGTCGGGCCTCGCCTGCGCGCTGCACGGTCGCGCCCCTCGCGCGCCCGGCGTCGGCTCCCCCGAGCCCTCCGAGCGTCCCCTCGGGCACGCGCCTCGCTGCCCCCGCGCGCTGCTCGAGGCCCGACGCGGCGGCCTCGAGCCCGGTCGCTACGTGCAGCCGAGCCCCGAGGCGCGCGCTGCGCTCGCGGACGCCGTCGCCACGCTCGCCGGCGCGACGTCGGTCTCGCTGCACGCACGCGCGCGCGCCGCGGAGGCCGGCTTCGAGATCGTCGACGTCGTCGAGGTGAGCGGTGCGGTCCTCGTGCGCGAGCTCGACGGCGAGAAGCGCGGGGGGGCGCCTACCTCGTGCGGCTCGGCGCCGCCTCACGCGTCATCGTGCAGACGCCGCACTCGTTCTTCGACGAGGAGACGCTGCCGCTCGGCTGCGAGCTGCTCGAACGCGCCGGCGCGCGCGCGCTCTTCGTCGAGACCGCGCATCGATACAAGGGCGCCCCTGACGCCGTCGACGCCGAGGACCCCTTCCCCGCCGACGTCGCCCACGCCCCGACGTCGCTCTTCCAGGCGGCGACGCAGGGCGTGCTCCGGGCGCCCGATCTCGACGGCGGCGCGCGCGCGCTCGTCGTCCAGCTGCACGGCTTCGCGGCACGAGAAGGAGGCTTCGCGGTGGTGGTGTCGAGCGGTGAGCGGCGGAGCGGCGTGGCGATCGTCGATCGCGTCGCGCGCGCGCTCTCGCCTGCGGTCCCGGGCGCGGTGGTGCGCTTCCCCGACGACGTCGACGAGCTCGGCGCGACGACCAACGTGCAGGGCGCGCTCGTGCGCGAGGCCGGCGGCGCGTTCGTTCACCTCGAGCTGTCGTCCTCGCTCCGTCGCGAGCTCGCCGCGTCGCCCGCGCTCCGGGCCCGCGTGCTCGACGGCCTCGTGCTCTCGCTGCTGGAGGCGCCATGAAATCCTTGCAGATCGGTGGTCGCGTCGCACGCCCCCGCCGGGCGCGCGCGCTCGCGCGCCTGCTCGCGAAGCTGCTCCCGACCGCGCTCGCCTGCACCGGCGCGTGCGGCGGCGCGCCGCTCGCGAAATCGCCGCCGGCGGCGTCCTCGCGCGTGACCTGGACGAGGCTGATGCCGCAGCCGGCCCGGGACCTGCGCGGCCGCGAGGTCGACG
>CAIXWQ010001380.1 GCA_903923175.1 uncultured delta proteobacterium
CCACGGCGAGCTCGCGTCGGCGGGCGAGGCGCTTGAGCATCTTCAACGCGAGGGGCATTCCCTCACGGGCCACGTCGAGGTCGTCGACCACGACCAGTGCTAGGCCGAGCGCGAACTCCCGGCGAATCCGCGCGTCGAGCCCGTCGCACAGCGCGCCGAGCGCCGGCATCGTCGCCGGGCCGTCGTCGACCACCCAGAGCGGCGCCTCCGACAGCCGGGCCGATTGCTCGACGAGCCGATCCCACGCGCCGCCCGTGAACGAGCGCGTGTGCTCGGCGCGCGCGGCGGCGAGCAGCATGCGGAGCATCACGGCCGGCATCGAGTCCTGGAGGCATCGCAGGACGGTCGGCCCGCTGGCCGACGCGACCGCGTGCGCGAGGTGGAGCGCGAGCGCGCTCCGCCCCGAGGCGCTTGCTCCCGAGATCAGGACGACCTCGCCGCGGTGGAGCCCACCGAGCTGCGTGTCGAGCGCGGTCAGCCCGGTCGCTATGCCCAGCGTCGGCGTCGAGCGTTCGAAGCGCGCCTGGAGGGTTTGTATGGCCCTGAAGACGCCTTCGCGCGCCCGCCGTGCCATGGGGCGGGCGAGGGCGTTGGCGGCGGCGAGGTCTCTTAGGAGCTCCTCGGCGACGGCCTCGGGCGGTTGCTCGCCGCGCTGGGCCTCCTCGATCGCGCGGCGGCAGGCGACGACGAGCGCGGCGCGTACGGGGTCGGACGGCGCGGTCATCGGGGCGCCCCGGGCGAGCGCCGGCGGTCGTGAGACGGAGAGGCGAGGTCGGTCATGGAGGCTCCTCGGCCTACCTATGCAGCGCGCGCGTCTCCCCTCCATCGGCGCGGGTGCGCGGTGCGACCGATCTTGTCGCACCGCGCCTTGCCGTCGGCTCAGAGCGGCTGGTCGATCTCCTCGATCTCCGCCGCCGGCACCTCTTCCTCCGCGACCGTCACCAGCCCCGCGTCGATCGCCCGCCCGAGCAGCGCGGCCGGCTTCCCGGTCCCCACGAAGTCGAGCGCATCCCGCGCGCGCGTGACGAGCGTGTAGAAGTCGCGACGCCCCTGCGCCGTGTCGGGCCACTGCGCCTCGGTCGGCTCCACCAGCACGACTGCGTCGAACTCGAGCCCTTTGACCTGACGGAAGTTGGTGACCGTCACGCCCGGCGTGAAGACGAACTCCTTGTTGTACCCGCGGCGCACCGCGGCCACGCCGCGCAGGCGCGGGGCGAGCGCGTCGACGAGCGCGCCGACCGCGTCGGGCGATCGCACGACCACGCAGACGTGCGCGTCGGGGTTGCTCTGGATGGCGGCGCGCGCGCGGGCCTCGATCACGTCGAGCACGCCGTCGTCGTCCGCCGCGCGCACGAAGGTCGGCACCGCGCCGTCGCGCTCCGCGGTCGACGCGTCGCCCACGATCGCGTCGGCGATCGCCATGATCGGCCGGGTAGAGCGGTGGGCGATCTCCAGCTTCGTGACCGTTGCCCCCTCGATGCCGAGCTCGGCGGCGAGCTGGTCCCAGCCGATGAAGTCGGCGTCGGGGACGATCTTCTGGTTCAGGTCGCCGACGATGGTCACGCCGGTCCGCGAGCGCACCGCGCCGAGGATGACCGCGAGCTCCACCGCGCCGAAGTCCTGCGCCTCGTCGAGCACGAGGTGGTCGTAGACGTAGACCTAGTCTTCGCGCGACTTGTCGGGGAGGCCGCCGTTCTTGCGCTGCATGAGGCGGAGCAAGAGCGCGCAGTCCTCGAAGCGGATCCACTGCCCCGGGCGCCGATCGGTGCCGTCGCGGGCGGCGACCTCGCGCTGGAAGGTCGCGAGTGCTTCGAGGTCCGCGCGCTCGACGCCGGAGAGGTGGTCGGCGAGGAGATCCACGTCGGTGAGCAGGCGGAGGAGCTCCTCCTTGTAGAGCGTCATACGCGTCACGGCGGCGCCGAGCACCTTGTGCACCTCGCCGAGCCGCTTGGCCTCGGCGCCCCGCGCCGCGTCTCGCGCGACGAGGGCCTCGGCGCGCAGGCCGAGCAGCCTCGGGACCACCGGCCCCTTGGTCGCGCGCCACTTGTTGAGCCATGCCGCGCCGGTGACCTTGTAGGGCGCGAGCTTCTCGGCGAGCAGGCCTTCGAGCGAGGTCGTCTGACGTGAGACGAACTCGTCGATCGCGCCGAGCATCCCGATGTGCTTCTTCAGCACACGCGCCTTCGCCTCGTGCTTGCGGCGATCGGTCTCCGGTTCGACGTCGCCGCGGTAGCCGCGGCGGATCGCGTCGAGCGCCCAGCCGTGGAACGTGTCGAGCTGCACCTTCTCGAGCCCGAGCGGGGCGAGCGTGGAGCGCACGAAGGTGCTCAGCGCCTTGTTGAACATGACCACGAGCACGCGCGACGGATCGACCGGCGCGTAGCTCGCGTCCTCGGGCGGGAAGGCGAGCCACGCCACGCGGTGCATAGCGACCGAGGTCTTCCCCGACCCCGCGCGCCCCTGGATGATCAGCGGCCGCGTGCGGCTCGCCGCGATGAGCGCGTACTGCTCGGCGGTAAGCCAGGCGCGCAGATCGCCGAGGCCGCCCTGGGTGGCGCGCGGCGGCGGCGTGGTCGGGCGCGTGAAGCCCTCCGTCCCCGCGACGAAGCGCGATTTGCCGTCCTTGGTCGCGATCTCGACGGCCCGCAGGCGGCGCGCGGCCGGCGTGAGCGCACAGCGGCGGTCGACCACCCCCTCGATGTGTGCGAACCCGGGCGCATCGAGCTCGAAGTCCTCGCCCGGGCGCCCCTCGTAGTACGCGCGCGCCAGCGGATGACGCCAGTCGACGATGCGCTCGTCGCGGCGGGCGCGGGCGCCGACTTTGTAGTCGTGCGCCTTGCCGCTGAACGTCAGCGTGAACGCGCCGAGAAACGGCTCGTCGTCGTCGAAGCGCGCGCAGCTCGCGCGGAAGTCGTTGTCGAGGTGCTGGGCGAGGGCGAGCGAATCCATGCGGTGGCCTCGATGAGTAGGGTGGGCGAACGAGAGTAGCGCGACGAGGACGCCAGCTCGTACGATTGTGGCGCGCCCATGTCCGACATCCTGGTGAGGCACTGGACCGTCCTGAAGATGATCCCGCGCGCGCCGCGGAAGATCGACACGAGCACCGTCGTGCAGCGTCTGAAGGACGAGCACGCCATCAAGACGACGGCGCGCACGATCCAGCGCGATCTCCAGAAGCTCGCGGCAGTGTTCCCGCTCGAGTGCGACCACCTCGGACAGCACTTCGGCTGGTCGTGGATCAAGACGGCGGACCTCTTCGACCTGCCGGGGATGGATCCGCAGACTGCCCTCACGCTCAAGCTCGCGTCGCTGTTCCTGCCGCGCGTGCTGCCGCGCACGA
>CAIXWQ010001381.1 GCA_903923175.1 uncultured delta proteobacterium
GGCGCGCGCCGTGCGCCTGGGCGAAGATCTCCGGCGCCTCCGCGTAGACCAGCGCGTCGTCGAGCGAGACCTTGCCGGCCTTCACGAGGTCCGAGAGCGCGTCGTCGAGCCGCAGGATGCCGAGCGCCTTGCCGCGCTGCTGCAGGCTCGGGAACTGATACGTCTTCTGCTCGCGGATCAGGTTCCAGAGCGGCACCGAGCCGGGGAGCACCTCGACCGCCGCGTGCAGCTTCTTGCGATCGACGCTCGGCACGAGGCGCTGGCCGACGATCAGCTTGAGCCCGCCGGCGAGCGTCATGCGCACCTGCTGCTGATCGCCCGGCGGGAACATGTCGATGAGGCGATCGACCGTCTTCGCCGCGCTCGGCGTGTTCATGGTGCCGATCACGAGGTGCCCCGTCTCGCTCGCCTCGAGCGCCATCTCGACGGTCTCGAGATCGCGCAGCTCGCCGACGACGATGACGTCCGGGTCCTCGCGCAGCGCGCCCTTGAGCGCCGAGTGGAAGGTCTTGGTGTGCGTGCCGACCTCGCGCTGGCTCATCACGGCCTTCTTGCGGCCGTGCACGTACTCGACCGGATCCTCGACCGTGATCACGTGGTGCGAGAGGTCGCGGTTGATGACGTCGACGATGGCGGCGAGCGTGGTGGTCTTGCCGTGACCGGTGGGCCCGGTGACCACGATCAGCCCCTGATGCTGGTGCGTCGCCTTGGCGATCTCCAGCGGCAGCCCGTGCGACTCGAGCGTGGGCGTCTCGCCGTGGATCAGGCGAAAGCACCCTTTGAGGCCGGTGCGCTGCCGGCCGACGTTCGCGCGCACGCGGCCGAGATCGCCGAGGTCGAGCGCGAAGTCGGCCGAGCCCTCGTGCTCGAAGCGCGCGAGCAGGCGCGCGGGGATGCGGGCGCGCAGCATCGCGTCGACGTCCTCGCGCGCGATGGCCTCGCCGTCGGGGGCGAGCTCGCCGCCGACGCGGTAGAGCGGCGGGCGATCGGCGATGACGTGCAGGTCGCTCGCCCCTCGCTCGCGCGCCAGCTCGAACAGCGACAGGAGCGGATCGTCGGTGTAGCGGCGGCGCGGCTTCGCCGGCGCGGGCTGCCTGGAGGACGCCGGCGGAGCGCGCTCGAGATCGAGGTCGATCGAGGCCGCGGGCGCGTCGGGGAGCTTGATCTCGCCGAGGCCGCGCATGACCGCGGCGTACGGATCCGGCGCCCCGTGCGACCCGACGGTGGCCGCGCCGAGCATCGCCTCGAGGCCGGTCGGCTCGCCGTCCTTGCCGCCGTAGGTGGGCGCGCGCGAGGTGCGCTTCGGCGGCGCCACCGAAGGGACCTTCATCTGCCCGCTCGGCCGCTTCGGGCGCATCGACTTGGTCTTCGGCGCATGCGCGTGCGGCGCGTGGGCAGCCGCGCCGTGATCGGCGGGCGCCTCCTTGGCGAGCTGCAGCCGCACGCGGACCTCGTCGCCCTTCATGGTCGCGCTGATGCGCAGCATGCCGAGCCCCGGCCGGCGGTACGCCCACGAGACGGGGATCTGCGACAGCTCGTCGACGTGCGCGCCGCCGCCGAGGAGCATCATCGCGCCGAGGATGTCGTCGGACGTGAGCGCGTCCTGCGAGACCGCGCGAAACCCCTCGGCCATGCGCACCGAGGGGAAGCGCCCCGTCGCGAGCGCGCCCTCGGTCACGTCGTCGCGCGCGAGACCGCGCAGCATCCGCTCGATCCCCTCGTTCATCCGTCCTCCGGGTCGGCGCCCTCTCGGCGTCACAGAACCCCTGGAGAGTAAGGTTCGGAGCTCGCTCCCGTCGAGGTGCGTGCGGGTCGGTTTCGCACGCCGAAGCACGTAGACATAAGCTGGCTATGCGATCGGTCGCGCCGCTCGGTGCGGCGTTCGATCTCGG
Organism: uncultured delta proteobacterium; assembly: GCA_903923175.1. Taxonomy (GTDB): domain Bacteria; phylum Myxococcota_A; class Polyangia; order Polyangiales; family JADJMO01; genus CAIXWQ01. Next base: position 1,893 of record CAIXWQ010001381.1, read on the forward strand.
GAGCGTCTCCGCGGCGCGGAGGCGCCCGCCGGAAGCTTGCAGTCGCAGGGCAAGTCGGACACCTTGTCGAGCCTCAGGTCCCGGCCCGCGCCGAGGAGTCGTCGGACGATGTCGAACGAAGAGCGCCAACATCAAGTCTGCGTCGGGTGCCGGGCACGAGCGCCCGACACGGACACCGAATACACCTTGATCAGCAGCCGCTTCGGCTGGCGGCTCACGCGGCGGATCGAGCGCGACGGCACGTTCATGATGGAGTGGCGGTGCCCGGCTTGCTGGCAGCGCTACAAGACGGAGCGCCAGCTCGCGATGACGCCGACCGAGGGGCTGCCGGCGTACTCGGGCGATCTCCCCCCGACGACGCCGCGGCACACGCCCGACTCGGTGCGTGACACGCCGCCCGGCTCGACGCGCAAGCGCTGAACCGCGCCGCCACGCCGCGCACGAGCATTCCAGCGTTCCCGCGTTCCAGCGGCGCCCGCTTCCCCAACGCCCGCCGCGGCTCCACGATGACGCGATGTCCGAGCTCGGTCTGCGCGATCGCGCCCTGGTCGCGGTCCAACGTGCCCTCGTCCTGCGCTTGCTCTCGCTCCCAGCGCGGCTCCAGCGGCGCCTCGCGGGCGCGCCGCGCGTCGTCGACGGCAACGCCCTCGACCCGCAGGCGCAGCTGCTGATCGCGCTCGGCGAGCGGCTCGATCCGCTGCGCCCGGGCGACCTGCCGCTCGCCGAGGCGCGCCGGTCGCTCGAGCGCAGCTCGCTCGTGGTGGCCGGGCCGCTGCGGCCGATGGCGCGCCTCTACGACCGGACGACCGACGCCGCGCACCGCGAGGTGCCGATCCGCGTGTACGTGCCGACGAGCCTCCCGCCCGAGCCGCGCGCGAAGGCGGCGCCCGCGCTGCTCTTCTTCCACGGCGGCGGGTTCGCGCTCGGCAGCGTCGCCTCGCACGATCCGCTCTGCCGCGAGCTCGCCGACGGCGCCGGGCGCGTGGTCGTCTCGGTCGACTACCGACGCTCGCCCGAGCACAAGTTCCCCACCGCGGTCGACGACGGCATCGCCGCGTTCGAGTGGCTCCACGCGCACGCCGCCGAGCTCGGCGTGGACGCCGCGCGCATCGCCGTCGCGGGCGACAGCGCGGGCGGCAACCTCACGGCGGTGGTCACCAACGCCCTGCGCCGGGCGGGCGGGCCGCTGCCGGAGGCGCAGGTGCTCATCTACCCCGCGACCGACATGACCCGCTCGGCGCGCTCGCACACGCTCTTCGGCGAGGGGTTCTTCCTCGAGGAGCGCTCGATCCGGTGGTTCACCGAGCAGTACCTGCGCACGCGCGAGGACGAGCAGAGCCCGCTCGCCTCGCCGCTCTTCGAGCCGGATCTGCGCGGCCTGCCGCGCGCGATGGTGATCACGGCCGGCTTCGATCCGCTGCGCGACGAGGGGGACGCCTACGCCGAGCGGCTTTCGGCGGCGGGCGTGCCGACCGAGCACGTCCGCGAGCTCGGCATGTTCCACGGCTTCATGTCCACGACGGGCGGCGTCGCCGCGGCGCAGCGGACGCGCGACGCGATCGTGCGGTTCCTGAGGTCGAACCCCGGCTGAGCACGGCGCGCCCGCGCCTCGGTGTGGGCGCTCGGGCCGGCGTCTGCTCATTGACCGCGATCGGCGGCGGCGCGATCGATGGCGCATGCGCACGCTCGTTCGAGGAGGCACCGTCGTCACGGCCGTCGACACCTACGAGGGGGACGTCTGGATCGACGGCGAGAAGATCGTCGCCATCACCCTGCCGGGCCTGCCGGGCGCGATGAGCGGCCGAGAGCCCGAGCGGACGATCGACGCGCGCGGCAAGTACGTCATGCCCGGCGGCATCGACGCGCACACGCACCTCGACATGCCCGGCAGCGGCACCGTGTCGGCCGACGACTTCGAGAGCGGGACGCTCGCGGCGGCGCACGGCGGCACCACGACGATCGTCGACTTCCCGACCCAGACCAAGGGGCGCTCGCTGCGCGAGGCGCTCGACACGTGGCACGCGAAGGCCGAGGGCAAGACCGCGATCGACCACGGCTTCCACATGATCGTGACCGACGTGAACCCGAGCACGCTCGACGAGATGGGCGCGCTGGTGCGCGAGGGGATCACGTCGTTCAAGCTGTTCATGGCCTACCCGAACGTCCTGTACATCGACGACGGGCAGATCTTCCGCGCGATGCAGCGCGCCCGCGATCTCGGCGCCATGATCTGCATGCACGCCGAGAACGGCCTCGCGCTCGACGTGCTCGTCGAGCAGGCGATCGCGCGCGGCGAGACGGCGCCGAAGTACCACTCGATCACGCGCCCGCAGATCGCCGAGGCCGAGGCGACGCACCGCGCGCTCGCCCTCGCGGAGATGGCCGGCGCGCCCGTGTACATCGTGCACCTCTCGGCCTCGCGCGCGCTCGAGCAGGTGGTCGAGGCGCGCGACCGCGGGCTGCCCGCCTACGCCGAGACGTGCCCGCAGTACCTCTTCTGCTCGATCGACGATCTCGATCGCGAGGGCTTCGAGGGGGCCAAGTACGTCTGCACGCCGCCGCTGCGGCCGCGCGAGATGCAAGACGATCTCTGGCGCGGCCTGCGCACCAACGATCTGCAGGTCGTCTCGACGGACCACTGCCCCTACTGCTTCAAGGGGCAGAAGGACCGCGGGCGCGACGCGTTCACCAAGATCCCCAACGGCATGCCAGGGATCGAGACGCGCCTGCTGCTGCTGTGGGACGGCGGCGTTCGCGCCGGGCGCATCTCGATGAACCGCTTCGTGGAGATCACCAGCACCGCGCCGGCGAAGATCTTCGGGCTCTTCCCGCGCAAGGGGACGATCGCGCCGGGCGCCGACGCCGACCTGATCGTGTGGGATCCGGACAAGGAGCTCGAGCTCTCGCAGGCGAACCTGCACATGCGCGTCGACTACTCGCCCTACGAGGGGCGCGTGGTGAAGGGGGCGCCCACGCACGTGCTCTCGCGCGGCGAGGTGGTGATCGAGCACGGCAAGCACGTGGCGAAGAAGGGGCGCGGCGCGTTCCTGCGGCGCGACACCGTGCGCTAGCCGGCGTGGGCTCGCGCGTCGGCGCCGATCGCGGCGATCGCCTCGCGCAGGGCCTCGATCGCGACCGGCTTGCCCAGCACCATCGAGCCGAGCAGCGCGCGCTGGTACGTCCGCGAGACGTCCATGGTCCCGGTCGCGAAGATCACGGGGATGGCGCGCGTGCGCTCGTCGTCGTGGATGGCGCGGCGCACGACGAAGCCGTTGGTCGCGGGGAGCACGACGTCGAGGAGGATGAGCGCCGGGAGCGGCTCGCGACCGAGCCGGTGCATGGCGAAGTCGCCGTCGGCGAACGCCTCCACGTCGAAGCCGAGCGAGCGCAGGGCCGCCTCGGAAGCGGCGCGCTCCGAGTCATCGTCGTCGACGACGAACGCGAGGGGCATGCGGGGGATGGCGGACACGGGACCTGATCGAACGAACGGACCGAGGACCCTGAGCACGTAGGCCTCACGCGGCCGGCGCCCATACCGACGAGTGGTATTCAATGGCCCGATCACTCGCCGAGTCGATCGATTCGCCCCTTCTCGATGGCCACCAGCGCCGAGCTGGTCACCGCCTGCACCCCCGCGAGCATCACCGCGTAGCGGTCTTCCTTCGTGAGCCCGTCTTTCCAGCGCTTGTAGAGCTGCTGGGCGACCACCGCGAGCTTGTAGAGCGCGTTGGCGTAATAGAAGAGGACGTCGCCGACGTCGCGGCCGGTCTTCTCCGCGTAGCGCGCGACGAGCTCGCTGCGCCGCAAGTTGCCGGGGAGGTTCGTCGGGCCGAACACGGTGAGCTGGAACACCGGCGGATCGTCGGGCTCGATCCAGTATCCGAGCGTGGTGCCCAGATCCATGAGCGGATCGCCGACGGTCGCCATCTCCCAGTCGAGCACCGAGACGACGCTCGACAGCCGCTCGTCGAGCACGACGTTGTCGTACTTGAAGTCGTTGTGGATGAGCGCAGGGGGCGAGTCCGCGGGCAGGTGCGCGAGGAGCCATTTGCCGAGCTCCTCGAACTGCGGGACCTCGTCGGTCTGCGCCTTGCGGTAGCGCTCGGTCCAGCCTTCGACCTGCCGGCGCACGTACCCCTCCGGCTTGCCGAGCCCCTCGAGCCCGGCGGCGCGCCAATCGAGGTTGTGGATCTCGGCGAGCGTGTCGATCGTGGCCTCGGACACGCGGCGCATCACGTCGGGCGAGAGCACGAGCCCCTTCGGCGGCTTCGCGCGCAGGATCACGCCGCGCACGCGCTCCATCACGTAGAACTGCGAGCCGAGCACCGACTCGTCCTCGCAGGCGGCGAGCGGCTTCGGGGTCTTGGTCCACCCCGGCACGCCGGCGAGCGCCGAGAGGATGCGGAACTCGCGCCCCATGTCGTGGGCGCTCTTGATCTTCACGCCGGGCGGCGCGCGCCGGAGCACCAGCTCGTGAGGGCCGGACCGCACCAGGTAGGTGAGATTCGAGTAGCCGCGCCCGAACTGCTCGATCGAGACCGAGTCGCCGGCATACCCGGGGAGGTTCTTCGCGAGCCAGTCGCCGAGCGCGGCGGGGTCGATCCCCTGCCCTTCGCGCACGGCCGAAGGTTGGTCGGTGAATTCGCTCATCGTCGTCCGAGCGTAGCCCCGATCGCGATTCTTCCTCCCGGAACGGCACGAAATGTAGATCGGACGAGCGTAACTCAGGTCTGAGTTGACAACCCCATCGAGGCAGCGAAGCCTCGCTCGCACGCGCCGAAGGGGCGCGCGTTCGTGCCCTGGAGTGCGCCATGGAATCCGCGCGTCACGTCGGTCCTCGCCTCGGTCTGCGGGTCGGCTCTCGGATGGCGAGCGCGCGTCGCCTGCTCGCGCGCTCGCTCCCGCTGCTCGCGTTCACCTGTGGCGCCTGCACCGCCGGCGTCGCCAGCGTCGGCTGCACCGCGGACGCCTCGAACGTCGAGACTCCGGACGTGGGGAGCCCGCCCGACGCGTTCGTGGCCGGCGACGGCGGGACGGGGAGCGGCTCGGGCTATGGCGCGTACGGTGATGGCGGCACGGCGAGCACGGCCGACGCGGCCGACGCGGCAGCGGACGTCGCGCCGGTCTGCCCGGACGAGTACAAGACCTGCCCGCACGAGATCACCTTCCCGGCGCACGGCGAGACGAGCGTCGAAGTGCGCGGCGACTGGAGCGCGCCCGACTCGTGGGCCGCCGGCGTGCCGATGACGCTGAAGGGGAGCGTGTGGTCGGCGACGCTGGATCTGCCCATGAGCAAGGCGGTCCAGTTCAAGTTCGTGCTGAACGGCTCGAGCTGGCAGAGCGATCCGGCGCAGCCGACGGTGACGGACGCCTCGGGCAACACGAACAACACCTTCGCCGGCGAGACCTGCGCCGCGCCCGGGTGTCACGTCCCGCCGCCGAAGGACGAGTGGCGCAACACCGTCATCTATTACCTGTTCGTCGACCGGTTCAACGATTCGAACCCGGCGAACAACTGCCCCGCCGGCGGGGCGAGCGCGCCGATCGCCGACTTCATGGGCGGCGACTGGGCCGGAGTCACCAAGAAGATCAAAGAGGGCTACTTCACGAACCTCGGCGTCAACACGCTGATGATCTCGTCGCCGGTCGAGACGGTGCCGAACGCCGAGTGGGGTCGTAACGAGCCGCACAAGTACACCGGCTATCACGGCTACTGGCCCAAGGATTACGACCCGGCCAAGCCCTTCCACTGCCTCGGCACCGCGGCGGAGCTCAAGGAGCTCGTCGACACGGCGCACGCGAGCGGCCTGCGCGTGATGTTCGACCTCGTGATGATGCACGCGCACAAGACGTCGCCGCAGTTCACCGCGCACAACGACTGGTTCTGGACCAACGGCAGCGGCGGACCGATCTACTTCTGCGACGAGAACGGCGGCGGCAACTGGGAGACGTGGAGCGGCGACAACTGGGACGGCACCAAGCCCGGCACGCGCTGCTGGTTCACCGACTACCTGCCGCACTGGAACTTCACGAACGCGGGCGCGCGCGACTTCTTCGTCGGCAACACGATCTCGTGGGTGAAGACCTACGGCATCGACGGCTTCCGGCTCGACGCGGTGAAGCACGTCGACGTGAGCGTGCTGAAGGATCTTCGAAGCGCGCTGACGACGCAGGTCCTGCCGTCGCGCCCGGCGGGCTCGCGCTTCTTCCTCGTGGGCGAGAACTTCGAGCCGGGGAGCCGGCCGCACCTGCGCTGGCACGTCGACCCGAAGACGATGCTCGACGGCAACTACGAGTTCGTCTCCAAGGAGGACATCGTCTCGAAGATCCTGCGCCGGCAGGGCTCGATGAGCGACCTGAAGGGCTCGCTCGACTACAGCGACGGCTACTTCCCGGTCGACGCGATCATGACGCCGTTCTTCGGCAGCCAGGACACGCCGCGCGCGATCCACGCCGGGCAGGACGGCGCGCCCGACACGGGCAAGTGGGCGACGCCTCCGGGCGTGCCGGCCGACTCGGCCTACGAGCGGCTCGCGGTCGCGTTCGCGGTGCTGCTCACCAACAAGGGGGCGCCGCTCATCTACTACGGCGACGAGTTCGGCATGCCGGGCGCGGACGATCCCGACAACCGGCGCATGATGCTCTGGAGCGGGCTGACGACCTCGCAGGAGGGGCTGCGCACCAAGGTCTCGAAGATGCTGAAGGTGCGCGCCGCCCACAAGGCGCTCTGGGCCGGCAGCCGCGCGACCCTCGACGTGCAGCAGGACCTCTGGCTCTACGCGCAGAGCACGACCGGCGACACGGTGTACGTCGCGCTCAACCGCAGCGACGCCCCGCAGTCGACCACCAAGCTGCCGGCGGGGACGTTCGTGGAGCAGCTCACCGGCGCGACGGTGACCGGGCCGAACGACACCATCCCGCCCCGGAGCGCCCGGATCTACGTGGCGAAGTAGCGGGCGCGCGGCGACGCTCGCAGAGCCTCAGAGCGAGAGCTGCGCGAGGAAGGTCGCCTGCACGTACGGATCGCCGTGCGCGCGGGGGAAGAGGTCGAGCGAGGTCACGAAGCCGAGCGCGTAGAACATCACGTCGAGCTGCACGCGCGCGCCGACGCGCCGCTCCGGCAGGAGCTGCACGGGCGCGCCGACGCCGACGCCGAACGAGGGGATGAACCACATCGCGCCGGTCGCGAGCGTCGCGGTCGGCGCGAGGAACACCTTCCCCTTGAAATCGAGATCGAACGCGAGCGCCCAGAGGAGCGGGCGCGGCGCGGCGACCTCGTAGCCGAGGCGCGCGCGGAAGCCCGCGAAGTCGCCGGTCGCGCCGCCGACGCCGAGCAGCGCGCCGCCGGGCGTGAGCGGCGACGGCTCCCGCGTGAACGAGAGCTCGAGCGCGCGCTCGGCCTGCGAGAGGCGCACGTCCCGCGTTTGCAGCGTGCCGCCGCGATCGCTCGCCTCGGACCAGCCATCGGGATCGAAGTGCCAGGACGACGGGTGGCGCACGCGGAGGTGGATCACCGGGTCGTCGGCCCAGGTCTCCAGCGGCCAGAGCTGGTAGCGGACCTCGTAGGTGACGCGCTCCGGCTCGTGCGCGAGCGCGAGGTGGCGCGCGAAGATCGCGTCGGACGAGTAGCCGTGCGGGTACCAGACGTGGCCGGCGGGGAGCGCGCCGCGCACGACGAGCTCGTGGGCGGTGCCCGGCTCGGCGACGAGGGTCACCCCGGGCGTGCCGGCCGCGATCGCATACGGTGCTCCGGGGGCTCCGGGCGCTTCGCGCGTGGGCGCTTCGGGCGGCGCACTGGCGGCCGCGACGCCGGCGAGCTCCTCGGCGCTCAGGGCGCGCTGGGCCGCGCGGCCGTCGACGGAGATGGTGATCGCGCGCGCGCCATCGGTGACGAACGCCGCGATCGCCTCCTCGCGCCCGGCGGACGGGTTGCGGACCTGGTAGCGCGCCTCGAAGTCGCACGCGGCGTCGCCCGCCTCCTCGTGACAGTCGAACGACAGGGTCTCCTCGGTGACGCGCAGGGGCGTCCTGCCGGCGAAGACGAACGGACCGGTCGCGGTCGGATCGTGGCGCGTGGCCGCCATGTTCGCCGAGGCGGCGGGGGCCGCGAGCGAGAGCGAGAGCGCGCAGCCGAGCGCGGCGACGCGGAGCGATGCGCGCGAAGGGGCGGGCACGCGAGCCCCCTAGACCGAGGTGACCAGCCGCGGATCGTCGAGGTGCGGCGTGGCGTTGAAGGACTCCAGCGCGAGCCCTTGCGGCGAGAAGACGATCGTCGTGAGCGAGCCGTTGTGCAGCGCCCAGCTGAGATCGAGCACGCGACGGTCGTCGAGGCCGAGCACCGCGCCGACCATGGCGGCGATCGCGCCGCCGGAGGTGAACGCGACGACCGACGCGCCGCGGCCGACCCCTTCGGTCATCGTGGCGAGCGCGCGCGCGGCGCGGGCGCGGAACGCCGCCCACGACTCGACCCCGTCGGCTTCGAGCTCGCCGGTGATCCAGCGCCGCGTGACGGCCCGATACGCGAGGAGGATCTCGTCGTGCTCGGGCTTTTCGCCGCGCATGAGCGTGGCTGCGACCTGCGCGACCGTCGGCTCCTCCGCCGCCAGCCGCGGCAGCAGCGCGAAAACGAGCTGCAGCCCGTGGTGCTCGTCGAGGTCGTCGAGCGCGGACGGCGCGGGCCAGATCACGCCGTGCGCCGCGACGATCCCCGCCGCCGCTTCGAGCGTCTGCCGGTGGCGCAGCCGCGGGCCGACCCATACGTGGTCGAAGCGCGCCTCGCGCGCGCCGAAGAAGCGGCCGAGCGCCTGGGACTGCAGCAGCCCGGGCGGCGAGAGCCGGTCGTAGTCGTGTGGGGAGAAGGACGAGGCCTTGCCGTGGCGCACCAGGACGAGCGTCGACATCGCCCTACGCCGTAGCGCGCTCCGGCGAGCGCCGCGCGCGCAGACGGCTTGCGCCCGATCGTTGACGCTGCCTGCCCGGCCACGTAGCGCTGATCGGAGCCATGGCGATGGGGGAGCACGGGGGGGACGCCGGCTTCGGCGGCGCGGACCGCTTCGCCGAGGCGGCGGTGTCCGTCGCCCTGCCCGCGCTGCGCGTGGTGCACGCGGCCCCGGGCACGGCGGAGTTCTTCGCGTGCCGCGAGGCGGAGCCGACCTGGGCCGGGCTGCTCGCGCGCGTCGACCCCTCGGATCGCGGCGCGCTCGAGGCGACC
>CAIXWQ010001382.1 GCA_903923175.1 uncultured delta proteobacterium
GCGCGGGGCGCGGGGCGCGGGGCGCGGGGCGCGGCGAAGGCCGGGACGGCCGCGCACGAGCGCGCATCCAAGGCGCACCCGAGGAACCATGCCGAAGCCCAAAGTCGAAAAGGCCGAGTCCGAGTGGCGCGCCCAGCTCTCGCCCCAGCGCTACGAGGTGCTGCGCGAGAAGGGGACCGAGCGCGCGTTCACCGGCGAATTCTGGGATCACCACGACGCCGGGACCTACCTCTGCGCCGGGTGCCGCGAGCCGCTCTTCGGCTCCGACGCGAAGTTCGACTCCGGCTGCGGCTGGCCGAGCTTCACCGTCCCGCTCGAGGGGAAGCCCGGCGAGGCGGTCGCCGAGCACGAGGACCGCAGCTACGGCATGCGCCGCGTCGAGGTGACCTGCGCGCGCTGCGGCGGCCACCTCGGCCACGTCTTCCCCGACGGCCCCGGGCCGACCGGGCTCCGCTACTGCATCAACTCGCTGAGCCTGGAGTTCGAGAAGGGCGAGAAAGGCGCGGGCGGCGGGAGCGGCGGCGAGCAGCGCTGAGCGGCGCGCGGCCTCGCTCTCTCACGGCCGCTCGCCGCGCGCGCGGCGGGCGCGGCGCACGATGCCCAAGAGGGCGAGCGCGAGGCCGCCGCCCATCGCGCCGTCGAGCGCGCCGACGTCGCTCGCCGAGCCGGGCGCGCTGCAGAGGCAGCTGCGCTTCGCGCCGGGGAGCGCGCCGGGGCCGCTCATCGAGACGGGCTGGTTGCCGAGCGCCTTGTCGTACTCGGCCGCGTCGTCGAGCCCGCGCGTGACGAAGCTCGTGAGCACCAGCTTGCCGCGCGGCGTGCCGGCGAGGTTGGTCGCCGGGATCGGCGAGGAATTCCCCTGCTCGCCCCGCGGGGGCCCGCCCCACACGCCGCGGCGCGGGTTGTCGCAGGTGACCGGCCCCGTCCACGGGTGGCGGATGGCGTAGCGGGCCTGGAAGTTGTTCCCCGACTCGGACGGCTTCGCGCCCTTCTCGAGGTTCCCCTTGTCGTCGACCACGAACTCGCGCCCGCCGACCACCGGCGAGGCCCCGCGGAAGACGAGATCCTCGGTGAGCGTCGAGGCGTCGTAGCGGGCGTGCAGGCGCGTGAGCACCATCGGCCGCGAGCTGCCGCCGTAGTAGCCGCCCTGCTGCGGGCCGCCGGGACGCCCGTTCGCGTTGGGCGCGTTGGGCGTCGGCACGCCCATGCCGAACAGCACGTCGCCGCCGAGCGTCGCGATGTCGGCGTCCTCGAGGGGCGGCGTGGGGCAGGGGTCGCAGCCGTTCGACTGCCACGAGTACTCGGTCACGATCGCCTTGCCGCCCGCCTTGGCGATCGTGGCGTCGAAGAGCGTCGCGTAGAACGGCCCGAAGGACTGCCGCGTCTCGTCCTTCACGTCGAGGTTGGTGGGGATGAAGACGTTCGGGTAGTTGGCGACCTCGTAGCGCTTGTCCTCGCCGAGGACGTACACGATCAGGTCCTGCTTCGCGTTGCTTCCGGGCGCGGGCGCGTTGAGCAGCCCGAGGCGCACCGGCAGCTTGAAGCTCGTCTCTTCGTAGTGGAAGCGGAGCGGCGAGAGCACGACCACCCCCTGCGCGTCCTTGTGCGTCTTGGTCGCGTCGATCTTCGCGACGAAGAACTTCATCTGCTCGCGCACGTACGGCGCGAGCGCGTCGCCCGCCCCCTCGGGCATCTTGTACTTGTTGTCGACGAGCCAGCGCTCGAGGCCGTCGGAGTCCTTGGCGCTGAGGATGACCACCTCGTACTCGCCGACGGTGAACTTCGCCTCGATCTTCACGCCGTAGCCGCGCTGCTCGCCCTTGCTCTCGTCGGCCACCGCGCCCGACGGCATCGCCAGCGTGGCGCCCTCCTCGGCGTAGTCGCGCTGGTTGCACGGGTCCTGCTCCCAGTACTCGACGAGCCGCGGCGCGCTCAGCGCCTCGAGCTGCTTGAACGTGTCGAGCGGCAGCGTCTTCACGCTCTCCTTCTGCAGCACCACCGGCACCGGCACGACCATCGCGAAGTCGGAGACCGGCCCCTTGTAGTTGTTCGACATGCTGATGACCGTGCGCGTCCCCTCGCGCATCAAGGCCACCTGCGTCGCGTCGTTGTAGAGCGGCCCGTCGGACGGAGCGACGTAGAAGCCGCAGAAGGCCTGCGCCGGGGCGGGCGTGAAGGTCGCGAGCGCGGCGAGGGAGAGGGCGGCGAGGGCGGTCAGCGCGCGGGCTCGGGTCGTGGTCTTCGCGCTCATGGGCAAGCTGGGCTCCGGTGCCGCGTAGGGCGGGCAGTCGATGCAACGGTCGGGCGTCCGGCGAACTTACACGGGATCGTCTCGTCGGCCGGGCCGTGCGCGAGTTCGGGCTCGGGCACGCACACGCGCGCCTGCGACGCCCTTCCGCGCCCCCGCCTCCCCGCGAGCCCGCCCTCGCGCGCCCCCCGCCGGCGCACTACGGTCGCAGCCCGCGATGGCCGTTCCCGATCGCTCGCCCGCCCGGGAAGGCCCGCGCGCCGCTCCGCCGCTGCGACGGCGGGCCCCGCTGCTCTGGGGCATGGTCGCGCTCTCGCTCGCGGCCTTCCTCGCGCTCGCCGTCTGGACGCTCCTGCGCCTCGAACGCGGCCGGAAGCCCCCGTTCCTCACGGCGCCCACGCCGACGTCCGCGTCCGCGTCCGCGCCTTCGTCGAAGCGCGTGCCCCCCGCGACGCCAGGCGCGCGGGAAGCGGTGTCGCTCGCGGGCTCGGGGAGCAGCCTCCCGCTCACGCGCCTGCTCGTCGAGGCGTTCCGGCGCGCGCATCCGGGCGCGAGCCTCGTCGTGCACGAGAGCATCGGCTCGACGGGCGGCATCCGCGCGGCGCTCGACGGCGCGGTGTCGGTCGGGCTCGTCTCGCGCGCGCTGACCGCGAGCGAGGCGAAGCTCGGGCTCGTGGTGCGGCCGTACGCGCGCGTCGCCGTCGTCGTCGCGGCGCACCCGGGCGTGCCCGACGCGTGCGTGTCGCACGCCGAGCTGCTCGCCATGTTCCGCGGGGCGCGCGCGCGGTGGAGCGACGGCGCGCGGCTCGTCGTGCTGCAGCGCGAGCGGGGCGACTCGAGCTTCCTCGCGTTCGCCGCCCGGATCCCCGGGCTCGAGCCGGCGAACGAGGCCGCCTACCGCGAGCAGCGCTGGCGCGTGCTCTATCACGACCGCGAGATGCAGGAGGCGCTCATGGCGACCTCCGGCGCGGTCGGCCTCTTCGATCTCGGCGCCATCGAGGCGCAGAAGCTCCCGCTGCGCGTGCTCTGCGTCGAGGGGGTCGAGCCCACGCGCGAGGCCGTGCTCTCGGGGCGCTACCCCTTCACCAAGGAGCTCGCGTTCGTCACGGCGGGGCCGCCCGCGGGGCTCGCGGCCGAGCTCCTCGCGTTCGTCGCCTCGCGCGAGGGGCGCGCGATCACCGAGCGCGCCGGCTACCTCGCGCTCCCGCTCGAGGCGCTCCTGCCAGAGGGCCCGCTCGATCTCCACGACGCGCACGACGCGCACGACGCCGGGAGCGACACGCCGTGAAGCGCGCGATGAGCGACGAGGCGGGGCGTTCGATCGCCCTCGAGCGCTACCTCGGCTCGCGGTTGCTGCCGCTCGCCATCCTCGTGGCGGCCGCCCTCTCGCTCGGCGCGCCGCTCGCCTTCCTCGAGATCCGCCTCCGCGAGCTCGCCGCCCACGCGGACACCACCGCGCGCGCGGTCGCCGAGCGGCTGCGGCGCGAGGCCGCCGAGCACCCCACGCTCTGGCGCTACGACACGCTGCGCCTCGTCCCGCACCTGCGGGCGCACGAGCACGGGCCCGACGTCGAGCGCATCGAGGTCACCGGGCGCGACGGGCAGCCCCTCGGCCTCGGCGCGGGCGAGGATCTCGCGCGCCTGCGCGGGCTCGATCTGCTCTGGGGCAGCGCGCCGATCGTGGTCGACGACGAGGCGCTCGGCGAGGTGTGGGTCGCGGTGTCCGCCTCGCGCGCCCGCCGCGACGCGCTGCTGCTGCTCGGCCCCTTCTCGCTGCTCGGCGTCGCGCTCGGGGTGCTGCTCTACGGGATCCCGCTGCGCGCGGCGCGGCGCGCCGAGCGGCGGATCGAGGGGCTCGTCGCCGAGCTCGATCGGTCGACGCGCGCGCTCGCCGATCGCGGCGAGGACCTCGAGCGCGAGATCGCCGCGCGCTCGACCGAGCTGCGCGCGGCCAACGCCGATCTGCAGGCGCAGCAGGCGCGCCTGCGCGATCTCTCGATGCGCAGCGTCGCGCTCGCCGAGGAGGAGCGCCGGGCCATCGCGCGCGATCTGCACGACTCGGCGGGGCAGTCGCTCACCGCGATCCGCATCCACCTGCAGCTCGTCGGCGAGCGCGCCGGCGGGGTCGACGGAGTCATGCCGCTCGTCGAGCAGGCGCTGGGCATGACCGACGCGACGCTCGAGGAGATCCGCCGCGCGGTGCGCACGCTCGGCCCCGCGATCCTCGACGAGATCGGCCTCGGCGAGGCGCTCGCGCGCTACTGCGACGACTTCGCGGAGCGCACGCGCATCCACGTCGAGCACCACGGCTGCGCGGTGCCGCGCCCGCTCTCGGCCGCGGTCGAGAGCGCGTGCTACCGCATCGCGCAGGAGGCGCTCACCAACGTGGCGCGGCACGCGGCCGCGAGCCACGTCGAGGTGCGCCTCGCCGTCGAGGCCGCGAGCCTGTCGCTCGAGATCGTCGACGACGGTCGCGGCTTCACGCCGGGCGCGCCCCGGCCCGCGGGCGCCGCCGGGGGGCACGGGCTCGTCGGCATGCGCGAGCGCGCGGAGCTGCTCGGCGGCACGCTCGACGTCGCGTCGACCCCGGGCGAGGGGACGCGGGTGCGCGTCGAGATCCCGCTCTGATCCGCTCGGAGTGCCCGGCGCGCGCGCGGCGCGGCGCGCTCGGATCGACTAGACTCGAGGCGCCCGCGTGACCGCCTCGACCTCCTCTTCTGCCCCCGACGCCCCCGGCGCCCCTGCCGCCGCCAGCATCCGCGTGCTCCTCGCCGAGGACCACACGATCGTGCGCCAGGGGCTCGTCGCGCTGCTCCGCGCCCAGCAGGGGATCGAGGTCGTCGGCGAGGCAGAGGACGGCCTCGAAGCGGTGGCCGCCGCGCTCCGCCTGCGGCCGGACGTGCTCGTGATGGACCTCGCGATGCCGCGCCTGCAAGGGGTCGAGGCGATGCGGCGCATCCGCGAGGAGTGCCCCGAGACCGCCGTCCTCGTGCTCAGCATGCACGCGACCGAGGAGCACGTGCGCCCGGCCATCCGCGCCGGCGCGCGCGGCTACCTGCTCAAGGGCTCGGGGCTCTCGGATCTCGTCGCGGCCATCCGCGCGGTGGCCGAGGGGCAGGCGTTCCTCAGCCCCGCCGTCGCGGCCATCCTGCTCCGCGACGCGCGCGCCGCCGAGGACGAGGCCTCGGGGCCGCTCACGACGCGCGAGCGAGAGGTCGTGCGGCTGGTCGGCTCCGGCAAATCGAGCCCGGAAATCGCCAAGATCCTCGGCCTCAGCGCGAAGACCGTCGAGGGCTACCGCGGCCGCATCATGGCGAAGCTCGAGCTGCACGACGTCGCCGGGCTCGTGCGCTACGCCGTCCGCACCGGGCTCGTCTCGTCCGACGACTGAGCTCCTGCGAGACGCCTCGCCGCGCCTCGCCGCGCCTCGCCGCGCGACATCGCCCCTCAGAACGCCCAGGCGCTCACGAACCAGAGCCGGAATCGCCCCTCCAGCTTGTCGCCATTGCCGCTCTTGCCCATTCCGAAGAGCGGCGCGAACAGCAGGTGCGACGGCCCGACCGGGCTCACCATGAAGCTCGGCCCC
>CAIXWQ010001383.1 GCA_903923175.1 uncultured delta proteobacterium
CCGGGGGGCGCGCCGAGCTCGACGTCGGCGTCGAGGTTCAGGACCCAGGCGCGTCGGTCGGGGGGAGGGGGTCCGGGATCCATGCGTCGAGCTCGTCGAGGAACCGCTCCGATTGGCCGGCGCGCGCGCGCGCCTCGCGCTGCAGCGGCCGTCCGCGCATCAACATCGGCGACAGCGGCGCGGGGAGGGCGCGCCGCCAGGCCTCGAATTCGACCGGGCCGGCGAAGCGCTCGAACCACCGCGCGCCGAAGCGGACGTGGGCGATCTCCTCCAGCCCGACGAGCTCCTGCACGCGGGCCCCCTCTTCGTCGCCGGCCTCGCGGAAGCGCGCGGCGAACGCGGCGCTGTGGTCGAGGTTGGCGCTCTCGAGCCCGAGCCCCATCACCGCCACGAACGCCGTCGGCGACGCGCACGCTGGCACGCGCGACCAGAACCAGTCGCGCACGGCGAAGTCGCCCACGTGGTGCCCGAGCCCCTCGATCGCGCGCGCGTAAAAGTGCATGTGGCGCACCTCGTCGAGCGCGATGCGGACGAGCCCGTCGCGGAACTCGCGGGGCGTGTCGGGGAACGCGAGCAGGGCCCAGGCCATCAGCTCGGCGGCCTGCAGCTCGTGGTGGAAGAACGTGTGCAGCGCCCGCGCGCGCCCCTCGACGGTGCGCAGGCTCCTCCCGCGCTCGCGCCGCTGGACGACGCGGAGCTCCCGCGGCCGTCCCGGCGCTCCGAGGCGTCGCGCCGGCGGCGCCTCCTCCCAGAGCTCGGGCACCTCGCTCGGCAGCAGCTTCTCGCGCAGCGTGGTCGCGAGGACGTAGTCCCACGCCCAGCGCTCGACCGTGCCGGGGGCGGGCGCTTCCATCGACGATCAAGGTAGTACGCGCGGCCGCCGAGAGCACGCGCGCAGCGACGCGCGGCGCACGCGCACGGGCCCGGGCGTAGGCAAAAACTGGCGCGCCCGCCGCGTAGGGCGAGCGCGCGCGCGTCACGGCGCCATGGCCGCAGCTACAGCGGGGTGTCGATCGGCGTCGGGGCGACCGGCGTTGCGCCAGGCGGCGGCGGGCAGCCCGGGCACGGGGACTCGGTCGGCGCCGGCGGTGCGGCGGGGACGACCTGAGGCTCGTGCACCCGGAAGCTGGGCTCGGCCAGCACGGCAGGCGTGCGGTGCGTCGGGATCACGATCGGACCGCCCGCGTCGTTCGGCTGCGTCGCGCTCATGGACTTCGAGTCGTTCGTGCCAAGGGCGGACTCGTCGTTCTCGACCGTACCTCCGCAGTACGCGAGCGCGAGTCCGGCCACGATGGCTCCTGCGACCAGGAGCCTGGAAGACCGATAGGCAGCTATGGCTCCCTCCTTCTTGTTCACTTGTTCGTCGGTCCAGGTGGCCCGGACCGAACGAGGAAGGAGCACCACGCGTGCCACGCAGAGAAGGTGGAGAATCGAGGGGCGTGCGCCCCGGATTGACTCCTCGCGACTGCAGCCACTGCACGGTCGCCGCAGTTACGCGAGGCGCCGACTCGGCTCCTCGGCATTCCGCCGCGATCGACTCACTCCCGGCGCGCAGCCTCGTCGTAGGTCATCACGAGGTACATCACGCAGGGCTCCGCGCCGGCGTTGACGTAGCTGTGCGGCACGTCGGCGGAGAAGAGCACCGCATCGCCGGCCTCGAGCAGCACGGTGTCGGGGCCGACCACGAGCTTCAGGCGCCCCGCGGTGACGACGAGATTCTCGCGCGTCCCGGGCTTGTGCGCGTCGGCGTCCTCGCGACCGTGACCGGCGAGCCAGAGCTCGTAGAACTCCGCGGCGTGCGGCTCGCCGAAGGGGAAGAGCGCGCGCGAGACGAAGCGACCGTCGGCGCTGTGCAGCTTCTTGGCGTCGGCGGCGTGCAGCACCTGCAGCTCGCCGCCGTGCGTCGTCGAGAGGAGCGCGGAGAACGGCACGCCGAGCGCCTGCGAGATGCGCCAGGTGACGCCGATGCTCGGCACGGTGCGCCCGAGCTCGATCTGCCCGAGGAGCGTGCGGCTGACCCCCGCGCGACCGGCGAGCTCGTCGAGGCTGAGGCCGACGCGCGTGCGCTGCTCGCGGAGGTTCTTGCCGACGATCGCGTCGAGCTCGGGCTCCTTGGTCGGCGGCTGCGCGGCCGCGCTCGCGGCGCTCCCCGTGGTCGAGGCGATCGGCGCGGCTGGGGCGCGCGTGGGCGCCGAGGGGACGGTCAGGGGGAGGCGCGCGGCGAGCCAGGCGTGGGTGCCGCCGTCGAGGCTGTAGACCTCCTTCAGCCCGTGCTTCTCGGCGACCTCGGCCGCGGCCGCGCTGCGCCCCCCCTTCGCGCACACGAAGACGACGTTGTCGCGCGGGAGCGCGGCGGCGGGGTTCGCCTTCACCGTCGCGAGCGGCACGTGGCGCGCGACGGGGATGTGGCCGGTGGCCCACTCGTTGGGCTCGCGGACGTCGACGACGTCCACGTCGGCGGCGGCGATGAGGGCCTCGAGCTCCTGCGGTCCGACGACCTTCATGGGCCGCTCAGAACAGCGGTTGGCGGCCGCGCCGTCAACGAGCTTGTCCACCCACGAGCTTCCATAGCGCCTCGACGAGCACGTCGAGGTCCTCGGTGGTGTTGTACGGCGCGAGCGAGGCGCGCACGGTGCTCTCCTTGCCGAAGCGGCGGAGGATCGGCTGCGCGCAGTGGTGGCCGCCGCGCACGGCGACCCCCTGCTTGTCGAGGTAGGCCGAGACGTCCTGCGTGCTGTGCCCGTCGATCACGAACGAGAGCACGCCGGCCTTCTCGGGCGCGGTGCCGATGATGGTGAGCCCCGGGATCTGGCAGAGCCGCTCGGTGCCGTAGACGAGCAGCTCGTGCTCGTGGCGCTCGACGTTCTCGAGGCCCACGCGCGTGAGCCAGTCGAGCGCGGCGCCGAAGCCGACCGCGTCGGCGATGTTGCCGGTGCCCGCCTCGAAGCGGGCCGGCGGCGGCTGGAACACCGTGCGCTCGAAGGTGACGTCCTGGATCATGTTGCCGCCCCCTTGCCAGGGCGGCGTCTGCTCCCAGATCGACGCCTTCGCGACGACCGCACCGATGCCCGTGGGGGCGAAGACCTTGTGCCCCGAGAAGACGAAGAAGTCGGCGTCGAGCGCCTGCACGTCCTGGCGCATGTGCGAGACCGACTGCGCGCCGTCGAGGAGCACGGTCGCGCCGTGGCGGTGCGCGATGTCGATCATCGCCTTGGCGGGCGTGATGGTGCCGAGCGCGTTCGAGACTTGCGGCAGCGAGACGAGCTTGGTCTTCGACGTGATCAGCCTCTCGTACTCGTCGAGCAGGATCTGCCCGCGGTCGTCGACGGGGGCGACCTTGAGCTTCGCCCCCTTCTCCTTGGCGAGCATCTGCCACGGGACGATGTTGGCGTGGTGCTCGAGCCAGGTGATGAGGATCTCGTCGCCGGCCTCGATGTAGCGTCGGCCCCAGCTCTGGGCCACGAGGTTGATCCCCTCGGTGGTGCCGCGCACGAAGACGACGTCGTTGACCGAGCGCGCGTTCACGAAGCGGCGCACCGACTCGCGGGCGCCTTCGTAGGCGTCGGTCGCGCGCGCGGCGAGCGCGTGGGCGGCGCGGTGGATGTTCGAATTCTCGTGCTCGTAGTAGTGCACGAGGCGATCGATCACGGCCTGGGGCTTCTGCGTCGTGGCCGCGTTGTCGAGCCACACCAGGCGCTTGCCGTGCACGCGCTCGCGCAGGATCGGGAACTCCTCGCGCAGCGCGTGAGCGTCGAAGCCTTTGCCGCCCGTGCCGAGCGTGGGCGCGGCCTCGGGCGTGCGGCGCGACAGATCGATGCCGAGGTGCGGCTCGAGGAGCGCGCTCGACGTCGGCAGGATGGCCTCCACGCTCGCCGGCGCGGTCGGCTCACCGACGGTGCTCTTGCTCGGCGCGCTCGCCGTGTGCGGCGCGTTCGGTGCGGCCGGCGCGTTCGGCGCCGCGGCATCGACCATCGGCACGGTGAAGCTCGGCGAGGGGGCGTCGAGCTGGGCGAGCACTCCGTCGAAGCTCGGCTCGCCCATGAACGGGTTCGACGACGGAGGCGCTGCCGGAGCCGTGACCGGAGCCGGAGCCGCGACCGGAGGCGAGGCCGGAGCCGCAGGCGCGACCGGAGCAGGAGCCGGAGCCGCGACGGGCGGCGAGGCCGGCGGCGAGGGCGAACCGAACTCCGGCGCCGCGCCGATGCCACCGCCCTGCACGCCGTACAGCTCCGTCGCGAGTCGCGCGAGCAGGCCCGTGAGGTGCGTCGGATCGTCGGGGAGCGTGGGGGCCGTCGGTACCCGCGAGGCCGCCGACGACACGCCGGGCGTCGGCACCGACGGCGTCGCCGGGCTCGCGAACCCTTCGAGCGCCATGGGCGAGGCCTGCGGCGCGGTCGGGATCGCCGGCAACGACGAGAGCACGAGCTCGTTCGGCAAACGCTGGTCGGTCATCGGCTCGCTCTCCTCACGTCACGTCGTCACGTCACGTCGCGTCGCGACGAGGGCGAGCACGCGACGTCCGCGCGCGCGCCCTCGCTGTCGATCACGGGTACTCGTGGAAGTGATCGATCGTGACCCCCTCGAGCATGCCGAGGGCGTCGTGCGTGAGCACCGCGGACGAGCAGTAGAGCGACAGCAGGTATTGCGCCGCGCCCTGCTGGTTGATCCCCATCAGACGGACCGAGAGGCTCGGGCTCACCTCGCCGGGGAGGCCGGGCTGGAAGAGGCCGACCACGCCGCGCTTCCGCTCGCCGACGCGCATCAGGAGGATGTCGCTCTTGTTGCCGGTGATCTTGATCTTGTCGCTCGGCACCAGCGGCAGGCCGCGCCAGCTCAGGAACGGCGAGCCGAACAGCGTGAGGATGGCCGGCGGCACGCCGCGGCGGGTGCACTCGCGCCCGAAGGCGGCGATGGCCTTCGGGTGGGCGAGGAAGAACGCGGGCTCCTTCCACACCGTGGAGATCAGCTGATCGAGGTCGTCCGGCGTCGGCGTCCCCTTGCGCGGCGCGATCCGGAAATCCGGATCCACGTTGTGCACGAGGCCGTACGTCGCGTTGTTGATCAGCTCGCTCTCCTGCTTCTCCTTCATCTTGTCCACGGCGAGGGAGAGCTGCTCCTTCACCTGGTCCATCGGGCTTCGATAGAGGTCGGAGATGCGGGTGTGCACCGCGACGGTGGTGGTCACCGACGAGAGCACGTACTCGCGCGGAGACGTCTCGTAGTCGCTGAACGCCTGCGGCAGCAGCTCGTTGGGGTCGGGCGTGCAGCGCACGGTGAACTGCTCGTCGAGCGCCTGGTTCACGCGGTAGACGCCGGCCTCGACCGGCACCCACGGCAGCATCTGGATGAACCAGCGCGGCGTGGCGCCCCGCCACTGCGGCGGCGTCTTCGTGGTGTTCGACAACTGGCGCGCAGCGCGCTCACCGATGAAACGGGGCAGGTCGCTCATGGTTGGCTCCGGGGGCTGGATCCCGAGTCGAGTACGGGGGAACGTCAATGGCGGCAAGAGGCAATCGCCTCTACCAGGGAGAGATTCCGAGCCCGGCGCGACTATCCGTCATGACGGATGGATCGCTCGGATACCGGAACGCCC
>CAIXWQ010001384.1 GCA_903923175.1 uncultured delta proteobacterium
CGCACGGCGCCGCGGCCGGGCGCTCGTGCGCCTCGAGCGCGCCGCGCAGCGCGTCGGCCAGCGCGTCGGCGGAGGCGTGACGATCGCCCGGCGCCTTGGCGAGCGCCTTCGCGAGCAGCTCGGCGAGCGAGGCCGGGATGGCGCGGTCGGGGGCGAGCGCGCGGACGTCGGGCGGCGGATCGCGCAGCTGCTTGAAGATGACCTCGTAGGGGGAGTCCGCCGTGAAGGGGAGCTGCCCCGCGAGCATCTGGAACAGCATCACGGCGATCGAGTAGAGGTCGCTGCGCGGATCGAGCTCCTTGCCCGCGCACTGCTCGGGCGACATGTACTCGGGCGTCCCGGAGATCGCGCCCGTCGCCGTGATCTGGTCGCTCGAATCGAGCGAGCGCGCGAGCCCGAAGTCGACCACCTTCACGAAGTCGACCCCGCGCCTCGACTCGACGACGACGTTCTCCGGCTTCAGGTCACGGTGCACGATGCCGAGCCGGTGCGCCTCGCCGATGGCGTCGAGCAGCTGCAGCGCCACGAGCACGCCGCGCCGGATCGAGAAGGGGCCCTCGTTCGCCAGCAGGTCGTAGAGATCGCCGCCGCGCAGCAGCTCCGTCACGATGTAGGGGACCCCGTCGCGCGTCTCGCCGAAGGCGTAGACGTCGAGCGAGTGCGGGTGATTGAGCCGGCTCGCGGCGCGGGCCTCGCGCAGGAAGCGGGCCTTGATGACCGGGTCGCGCACGAGCGAAGCGTGGATGAGCTTCACCGCCACCGCGCGCCGCAGCGCCGGCTCCTCGGCGAGGTAGACGCTCCCCGCCGCGCCGCTGCCGAGCAGCTCGCGCACCACGTAGCCGCCAGGGAGCTCGCGTCCGACCCAGGGATCGTCCCCTTCCGGGACGGACGCGATCGGGGCGGCCGCCGTCGTCGGAGAGGGCGCGGCGGGCGTCACAGGGCAGGGCGCGGGCGCTGGCGCAGGCGCAGAGGGCGTCGCGGCCGTCGCGACCGACGTGCCGCAGAGCTTGCAGAAGCGCGCGATGGCCGAATGCGGGGTCGAACACTTCGGACAGGTCGGCATCGGCGGGCCTCTCGACGCGGGCATCGTCGCTCGGCGGGGCGCGTCGTGTCGACGAACGGCGCGACGCGCGTTTGCCCAAGCCCGGCTTTGATGGTCGAATCGCGCTTTCGGTCTGCGCGCGCGCCGTCGCGGCAGCAGCGGCGCGGCGAGACGCGCGAGGCCGGCGTCCGCCGCGCGCGATCGCTTCGAGGCGACGGGGCGCGGCGGTCGAGCCATTGCCGGATGGAGGGATCGTTCGTGATGTCGACGGGCGTGGGCGGTCTGTTCTCGGTCGGGACGATCTTCGGCGGCGAGTTCCGCATCGTCCGGCTGCTCGGCAGCGGCGGCATGGGCGAGGTGTACGTCGTCCACCAGCTCTCGACCGGGCGTGAACGCGCGCTGAAGGTCATGAACGCGCAGCTCGCACCGAACGAAGAGCAGCGCGCCCGCTTCCAGCTCGAGGCGCGCGTCGGCGCGTTGATCGCGAGCGATCACGTCGTGGAGGTGATCGCCGCCGGCTTCGACGAGCTCACCGGGGCGCCGTACCTCGTGATGGAGCTGCTCGAGGGCGAGACGCTGGAGGAGCGCCTCGCGCGCGGAGGCCCGCTCGGCGCCGACGAGCTCTCGGACGTGTTCGATCAGCTCGGCCACGGGCTCGGCGCGGCCCACCGCAACGGCGTCGTCCACCGCGATCTCAAGCCCGCGAACGTCTTCCTCTCGCGACCTCGCATCAAGTCGCCGAGCCCCGTCGTCAAGGTGCTCGACTTCGGCGTCGCCAAGCTCGTCGGCGGCACCAACGCCACGCACACGCGGCAGGTCGGCACGCCGACGTACATGGCGCCGGAGCAGTGCCACGCCGAGCCGATCAGCACGGCGACCGACGTCTGGGCGCTCGGGCTCATCGCGTTCAAGCTGTTGACGGGCGTGACGTACTGGAAGAGCGCGCACCGGGGCGACGCCTCGCCGCTCGCGATCATGTTCGAGATCGGGTACGAGCCGCTCGAGCCCGCGTCGGCGCGCGCCGCGGCGCTCGGCA
>CAIXWQ010001385.1 GCA_903923175.1 uncultured delta proteobacterium
ACGCGGGGAAGACGCGGCGGTGCAGGTCGTCGGTGAGCTGGTTGCGCACCTCGCGCCCGAAGTCCTCGGCGAGCTCCTGGGCGTACGAGGTCGCGATGACGAAGCGGCTCGGGTTCCGACCGAGAAACCACGCGGGGAAGAACGTGCTCGCGAGCAGCGACTTCCCGTGGCGCGGGGGCACGAAGAGCATGAGCCGGCGGATCTCGCCGCGCTCGACCGCCATGAGCTTGTCGGCGATGAGGCGGTGGTGGCGCGCGCAGGCGAAGTTCGGCCACTGGAGGCGCGCGTACGCGACCAGGTCATCGCGGGCGCCGGCGAAGGGTGACGGCGCGCGCGCGTCGGCGAGCTCAGTCGCCCACTCGCTCCGGAGTGAGCTCGCCGCCGCGCTCATCCGCGAGCGCGTCGACCACGCGGCGGAACGCCTCGAGGTCGAGGATCCCGCGGAGCTTCTCCAGTGCGCCACGCAGCTCCTCCTGCACGACCGCCTCGATCGTCTGGCGCCGCCCCCAGCGGCGGCCGTATCGACGCTCCAGGAGCGCCGCCGCGGCCTGCCAGTTGTCGATCGCCTGGCGACGCCACGTCGCAACCAGCGCGACCTCGGCGTCTCGCTCGGCCTTGGTCACCGCGGCGTGGAAGGCGGCGTACGCGCCCGCGCGCTCCTTCGCGCCGCGTGCGAGCCAACGGTGGAAGGTCGCGGGTCCGATGCCGGCGTACTGGGCGGCGACGTCGAGATAGTTGCCGGCGCGCACGGCCTCGCAGATACGCGACTG
The DNA here is from genome assembly GCA_903923175.1 of uncultured delta proteobacterium. Classification (GTDB taxonomy): domain Bacteria; phylum Myxococcota_A; class Polyangia; order Polyangiales; family JADJMO01; genus CAIXWQ01. Next base: position 771 of record CAIXWQ010001385.1, read on the forward strand.
GAGTTCGAGGGTCAGCTTCGTCGGGCGAGCCACCTCATCGTGATGGGACATCGCGGAGGGCGAACGGACGAGCGCGCAGGCTGGGCGCCGGGGCGTCGCGGGTGGGTTTTGCTACCCGGGGGCGGGGACGTCCATCTCTCGAAACTCGAGCGGCGCGACACCTGCGACGGCGCGTCGCGTGTCCGCGACCTGCTCGCGTTGACGATTGACCGGGGTCTTCCAGACGCCCACGCTTGGGCATGCCTTCGGAGAACGAGCTCGAGCGACTGCTCGCCCAGGCACGATCGATCGCGCTCTCTTCCGAACAGCGCGAGGCGCAGCGTCGGTCATTCGCCTACGGCAATGTCTCGTTCGAGAATCCTCGCGTCACGAGAGCCGCCGTCGACGCGCAAGCGAACCGGCTGCCAGACGCGAACGGTCACTGCGAGTCTGGTTCAGCGACCGGGCGCTCTCGGAGCCGTTGAAGCACTTTAGTTCGCAGCCAGCTCGAGTCCGGCCCCCCCGAAGAATCGGAGACGCGGATCGGTCGGGTCGTCCTCGGGCAGAGCGTCTCGCCAGAGTCTGAGCCCGATGGACGGAAAGCACGGGTAGCACCGGCGATCCCGTCCGGAGCCGGACGGGGCGAGCGCACTTGGGACGCGCTCGATCACATCGTCCGCCGGCTCGGTCAGCAGGTGCTGCCCCCCGAGGACCGCGTCGTACGCGCCCTGCACGACCAGCTCACGAACGTGAAACGTGTCGTCGTAGTGAGCGCCCAGCATGGCGCCGTTCGAGATGAACATGTCGTTGGGCACACGCGGAACCGACGGGCGGCCCGCGATGCGCCAAAGCTCGGTGCGGGAGAGCCCCACTCGCGCGTCGGGC
>CAIXWQ010001386.1 GCA_903923175.1 uncultured delta proteobacterium
ATCGCCGGGCCGGTCGCGCTCGACGCGCTCGGGCTCGAGCGCGCCGTCGCCGGCGACGAGCTGCACCGCCACCGCGCGACGCTCCTGCACGCGATGGGCGAGGTCTTCGCGAGCCGGCGACGCTTCGTGGAGCTCGCGCCCCTCGCGCCCCTCGCGAAGAGCGCTCCCCTCGCGAAGAGCGCGGAGGGCGCGGAGGGCGCGCGCGACGCCTACGGCCGGCGCGCGCCGCGGATCCACTTCGCCTGGACGCGCGAGGACGAGCGCCGCGCCCGCGACATGCAGCGCGTCTGCGTGAGCTTCGCGGACGCGCTGGCGACGCCGGGGAGCCGGCTCGTCCCGTTCGTCGATCCGCTGAGCAAGGGGGCCGGGCACGAGGCGGGGACGTGCGCCGGGCCGGACGTGCTCGACCGTGCGGGCGGGCTGCGCGCGCTCGCCAACGTCTGGGTGGCCGATGCGTCATGGATGCCGACGGCGGGCGATCGCCACCCGACGCTGACGCTGTTGGCGCACGCGCTCGGCGTGGCACGGAGCGTCGCACGGTGCGTCGAGAGACGCGTCACGAAGCGCGTCACCGCGTCGGGCTGAGCGCCGCGGACGACGTGCGGACGAGCCGCGGACGAATTCTCGGGTCGGCGAAATCCTTTGGGTCGCCCCGCGACTCTTCACCACCGGAGCCGGCCACCGCCGGCGACGAACGCTCACCGCTTTCGCGGGCGCCGCCTCGCGGCCGCCTGCTCCGAGGCTTCATGTCCAAGCTCTTCCCCGGCAACGAGCACCCCGTCGAGCGCGCCATCCGCGTCCTGCTCGGCCTCGCCCTGCTGGCGATCGTGTTCGTCGGCCCCAAGACGCCGTTCGGCTGGATCGGCGTGCTGCCGCTGGTGACCGGGCTCGTCGGCAGCTGTCCGGCGTACACTCTGTTCGGGTTCTCCACGTGCAAGGCCTCGAACAAGCCAGCGACCACGACCTGATCGCGCTCGTCGCGCGGGGCGATCACGCGGGGTTCGCGGCGTTCGCGGCGCTCGTGCGGCGTCACGGGCCGTCGATCCGCAGGCTCGCGCGCGCGCTCACCGACGACGTCGCCGCCGACGACGTGCTTCAGGAGGCGATGGTCGACGCGTTCCGCGGCGCCGCGGGCTTTCGCGGCGAGGGGAGCGTGCGCGGCTGGCTCTTCGCGCTGGCGCGAAACCGCGCCGTGCGCCACCGCGCGAGCGCGCGTCGCGCCGAGATCCCCGACACGCCGCTGCTCCAGCTCGGCGTCGAGGCCGGCTACGGCGAGCGCCCCGAGCGCGCCGCCGAGCGGCTCGAGCAGCGCGACGCGCTCTCGGTGGGGCTCGCGCGCCTACCGCCGGAGGAGCGCGAGATCCTGCTGCTGCGCGACGTCGAGGGGCTCTCGGGCGAGGAGGCCGCCGAGGTGCTCGGCCTCGCGCTGCCGGCGATGAAGAGCCGACTGCACCGGGCGCGGCTACGATTGATGGCAGCGCTACGAGAGACGGGAGGGTCCGATGGCGAGTGAGCGCGTGGTCGGAGGGCTCACGTGCGCGGAGGTGCTCGCGCACCTCGGCGATTTCCTGGACGGCGAGCTCGCGCCCGAGGTCTTGACGCAGGTGCGCGCGCACGTCGCGGGGTGCGGCGCGTGCGAGCGCTTCGGCGGCGCGTACGCGGCGGCGGTCACGGCCCTGCGCGCGACGGAGCGAGAGGCCGCGCTCGACGCCGAGCAGATCGCGTCGATCGTGGCGAGCGCGGCGAGCGCGGCGAGCGCCGCGAAGGCGGGCTGAGCGCCGCAGGCGTGGGCCGCGGCGTCAGGGCTCGAGGGTGAATTCCCAGGCGCAGAAGTAGTCGCGCGGGGCCGCGTCCGGCGGGCAGGCCACGCAGCGCGTGCGGATGCGCGGATCGATCGCGCGCGCGAACTCGGTGTACTCGACGATCCCGACCGACTTGCACGGGAAGTCGGCGAGCCCCTTACGACGCCGCGTCGACTGCACGCGGCAATCGACCATGCGGAACACCGCGCGCGTGTCGGTGACCTCGATCGCGTCCTGATCGTTGAGGCGCGCGTACAGGCGGTGCTTCAGGCACTCGAGCAGCGCGGGGATGCCGCCGCCGGGCTTCAGGCCGAGGCGCGCGAGGATCCGCTGCGCCTCGATCACGGTGAACTTCTCCCACGCCGCGCGGTCGGCCTCGATCGCCGCCTCCAGGCCGTGCGCGCGCTCGACCGCCTGGAACCAGAGCCCGTCGTGCGCGAGCCAGTTCTTCGCGTCGTCGACCACGAGCGCGATGAGCTGCTCCTTGGTCATCTCCTCGAGCACCGAGAGTCCGGTGCGTGTCTCGTCGTCGGCCATGGCTCGTTCCCTCGGCTCCCCGCCCGGCAGGGCCGCGCTCGCGAGGCCCGATCCCTTTGAGAGCCACGCTCCGCCAAAACGGTTCGCGCGGCGAGGCGGCGCGCGCCGCGCGAATCCTTTTCGCCCACCTCCGGCACTCAAGCCCTACGTCGCGCCCGCCCTCGGTCATCCTGCCGAGGTCCTCCGCGACGCTCGGAACGCTCGGAGGTCACGGATGTCTCGCCGGCTCACCAGCTTCGTCGTGCTGGGCACCAAGTTCGTCGCGCGCACCGCGCTCAGCGCGCTCGTCGCGCTGCCGCTCTCGGCCTGCGGCAGCCACCACCCGCACCCGGAGGCGCCCGACGCGCCGCCGATCGCGGCCACCATCGGCTCCGCGCGGCGCACGGCGTTCGACGAGCTCTACCGGACCAGCGGGACCGTGCGCGGCCACCAGACGGCGGTGCTCACCAGCAAGGTGACCGGCTACGTCAAGTCGATGGGGGTCAAGGCGGGCGACGAGGTCGAGGCCGGCCAGGTCCTCGCCGTGCTGGAGGCGAGCGAGCTCGAGGCCGCCGTGCGCCGCGCGCAGGCGCACGTCGCCGAGACCGTCACCTCGCGGGCCGAGGCCGACAGCGCGCTCGAAGGGGCGAGCTCCAGCGCGACCGTCGCGGGGACCACCCGCAAGCGCAGCGAGACGCTGCTCGGCACCGGCGCCGTCGCCAAGAGCGACTTCGACGACGTCGACGCGCGCTACCGCGCCGCCGCGGCCCAGGAGCGCGTGGCCGGCGCCCGCGTGCGCTCGTCCGACGCGCGCATCCTCGCCGCGCAGGCCGA
>CAIXWQ010001387.1 GCA_903923175.1 uncultured delta proteobacterium
CGCCAGCAGAGTGCGCGAGGATAGAAGCACACGGTCGGGCGAGTGAGATTTGCAGATCTGGTTTGCCGTTTGCATACCACGCGGCAGCGGCAAAATCATTGGTGAGCAGCAGGGGAGTCGCGCACAACCACGTGCAACCGCACCAAGCCTGCCACTTCGTCGAATACCTCGAGACCGCCCTCCACCCATCGGCACGCCACGGGCTTCCCCGAACAGTTCCACGTCGCGACCGGGAGAAGCTCCGGCAACGTCCAAATCCGTACGGACCCATCGACACCCGAGGTGGCGACGCGATCTTGTGCGGAGTCGACGGCGATCGACAGAACTTCGCCCGCGTGCGCGGCACGCCGACAAGCGACGCTCGCGGTTTCGGTCATGCGCCAAAGCGCGATGCTTCCATCGACGTCGCCAGCAACGACGAAGTCGGCGTCGACAGCCGCCGCGCTGACCACGTCCATGTCGCCGGACACCTGTAGGCCAAGGCGCTTGCTCGTGATGCGATTCCACGCAACGAGATGAGTGCCAAACATTCCGCGCGGCACGGCCTTAGCTATCCACGCCGCGCCGTAGGCGACTTGCCATGGACTTCTTTCACTCTCGGCCACTCCGGAGACCAAGCCCATCGTCCCATCGATCGTGCCTGACGCCCATTCCTCTGCGTCGGTGGGAACGCGCGCAGGCGATGCCCATTCGGGGGCAACGCTCGCGCCGCCTTCGCTGCATGCCGAAGATGGCACGTCACAGTGCCAAAGCATGATTCGTCCGTCCGAGCCTGCCGACAAGAGCCTGTCTTCGCTGACGAAGACGAGCGCCGTTACGTTGCCGATCTGAGCACCAAGGCGCCGGACCGAGCCGCCAGCTTCGACTCTAACATCGGCAGAATACCCGAAGGCGAGAGCCGTTCGCGTCCCATTGGGTGAAATTGCGGCAATGAAGCCGCCCTCCGGTATGGTGCGCGCCGCGGACCCCGGACGAACGACGATGGCAGCGTCTTGGGTCACGAGCGCCATCGCTTCAGATGCAACCGCGACGGATGCAACGTAGTGCTCTAGAGAATCCGGCTGGATGATCTCAGGCTCGCAGGCTCGCGTTCCATCTAGATAGAACGAGTCGAGTTGCACACCTCTCCCGTCATAACCCTTGGGTCGCGCGCTCATCGCCCCGAACGTTGTGGGAGAGTCGCGCCAAATGGCGACAACGCAGCGCCGCTCCCACCAATGCGGAAATTGATCTTCATCTTCGCCACGGAACTTTACCGAGCCGAGCAAGGCCCCGTCATGCACACGCCATACGTAGAGACTCTCACCGCTGCGGTGAACAAGGTAATCGCGATCCAGAAAGACCACCCCATCAACGGCCAGGTCGCTAACCCCCGCGCAGAGGTTGACCTGAGCCTCCGAGACTTCGATCGAGGCAACGACGCTTCCGTCCGTCATCGACAGTACGCTAAGGGCGTGCTTGGCGCCTCCCACCGCGAGGAGCTGACCGTCTGGCGAAAGCGCGACCGTACGGGGC
>CAIXWQ010001388.1 GCA_903923175.1 uncultured delta proteobacterium
CGAGCAGCGAGGGCGCGGCGACGTCGTGCGAGCATGCGGGTAGGCTGAGCGAGCTGCGTGCCACGCGACGCCAGCACCGCGCGGGCGCCCCTCGACGCGCGATCCAGAACGGACGGCGCGCCCCCGTGCGCGCGGCCACGCGTCACGCTGATGGTACGCCGTCACGACGGCGTGACGCCGTAGCGCAAGGCGCGCCGTGCCGCGATCGTCGCGCCAAGGTTCGCTGCGCGCGCGCGTCTGACTCGGGCGGCGCGGTGGGCGGCTCCAAGAACCGCCACCTTTCGAGCCCACCGCCGCGCCGCGTTCTTCCGCTCTCGCGCACGCCGCCGTCGCGCGCGCGCCACGCCGGCTACTGCGGGACCTTCGTCGGGCAGCCGAGCAGGATGTCGACCTTCGTCGCGCCGCTGCCGAGCACCGTCGTGCAGGGCGCGCCGTAGAGCGTGATCGTCGCGCCGCCGTCGCTGTAGTCCCACCCGTTCGCGTGCGTCGTGTCGCGGTTCAGCGTCGACGTCGCGCCGCCGCTCGTGAGGTTCACGTTCACCGCGCCCGGATCGACCCCCGCGTCGCCGCTCGCCGCGGGCACCTTGAACACGCAGCTGAGCGACTTGCCGGTGATGTCGTTGAGCGCCGCGAGCAGGTCGGCCTGCACGTTGCCGGTTCCGATCTGGTAGTGACACGCCGCCGAGGCGTTGGTCGTGTTCGCGATGCAGCTCGGCATGCGCTTGCCGCCGCCCGCCGCCGCGACCTGCGAGAGGTTCTTGATCGTCGCGCCCGGCACGCCGATGGCGTAGGTGAGGACCTTCGGCGAGCCGCTGAAGCCGTCGTTGGCGGCGGCGACCACGTCGCTGATGGCGTTGCCGGTGCAGCTCGTGGGATCGCCGTCGGTGATCAGGATCGCGATGCGCTGGCCGTCGGCCTTGAGCGATCGCAGGTAGCTGATGGCGCCGCGCATCGCGGGGGCCATCACGGTGTTCGTCTGCGGCTTGGCGGCGGTCACCCCCGGGCAGGTCGCCTTGCCGAGCCAGCAGTCGATCGGCGTCTGCGTCGTCGAGAGCGGCGCCACGGCCACGTCCGGCTTGGCGTAGTCGGCGTCGCTGCACGACTCGGTGGCGCACTTGCCGCCGATGCACAGCTCGTTGCTCGCGCAGCTCGAGTCGGAGGTGCACGTCTTCGCGCCCTGCAGCATCACGCTGAAGAACTTGATGCCGACGTCGAGATCCTGCGGCGCGGTCGCGAGCAGCTGCTGGATGGCGGCGGTGGCCGACGACCACTTGTCCTTGCCGGCGCACGAGAACGCGAGGGGGTCGGGGCAGTCGGCCATCGAGCCCGACTGATCGAAGACGAGCAGGATGCTCGGCGGCACGCGCGTGCCGGTGAAGCTCGTGGCCGCGCACGCCGCGTCGGGATCGAGGTGCGAGCCGCCCGAGCCGCTGTCGGGGAGCACGAAGTTCGCGTCGTCGGCCGGGGCGCTCCCGTCGTCGGGGAGCGGATTGCCGGCCTCGTCGACGGCGTGGCCCGAGTCCTGGCCGAGCGCGCCGGGGCCGCCCTTGTCGGTGCCCGCCCCGCAGCCGGCGAACGCGAACAGGGCGCACGACGCGAGAATGGACGACACGGATCGCGAGAGGGGATATCGCATGACGAGCCCGGGAGTCGCGTCGCCGCGACTGGCAAGGTCGGTCGCGAGGGAGCTCGCGACGACGACGGTGGGTTGGAGAGCGAGGTGTTCGTGCGTGTCTGGCTCGCGCCGGCGGCGCGCGCGAGTCGGGCAGACGGCCCCAATCGGAAGCGGAGGCGACGAGACGGAGCGGCGTCGCGGCTCCGTCGAGCGATCGCGACTCCCATCTACCGATCGGTAGGTAAGCGCGCCGCGCCGGCCATGCAAGGGCCCACGCGCCCGCCGCGGGCGGCCACGCGCGGCGCGCTCATGGCGCCGCGCGTCGGGGTCGCGAGTCACCCGGACTGGCGGAAGTCTCGATGAATCGCCGCTTCGACCGACGGCGCCGACGCGATGACGCGTGCGCCAGCCCTGACGCGAGCGCTCGCCGCGGGCCGCGAGCGCGCGGCGGCACGACCTCGAATTTTCCCGCCGGCACGGAGCGGCCCCCGAGTCCACTGCGCGCGCTCGCTGCGCGTCACGGCTTCTTCGAGGCGACGCTCCGCCCGAGCTCCTGCGCCCGGTCGCGAATCCCGACCACCGCTTCGCCGCACGCCCACTCGCGCTGGCCGACCATCACGCTCTCGGGCACGACCAGCTTGGGCTCGACGTAGAGCTCGAGCGTCACGACGGTGTGGGCCTCGTCCACGGGGCGGTAGTGCCAGACGGCCTGCAGGTCCTCGACGTTCCCCTTCACGAACTTGCCGACGAGCCGTCGAGTTCCGTCCGGACGACGGCGCGGACATGAGCAATCGGACGAGCCCGCGCAGCCGGGGGCTGTGGTGTCGGAGGCACACGCGCGCGTCCGCTGGCGCCGATTCGCGACGCGGTGGCGCAAACGGGCATCGCCGCTCGCGCCCGGCAGCCCGAGTCGCGCCACGCCCACAGCGCGCCGCGCGCGGTCGCGGCGGTGGCGCGGTTCGTGATTGGTGCGAGGGCGATGGACACTCCACGGCGTGGCGAACGGGAGCGCGTGACCGTGCTCGGGGCGCTCTCTCGGCTGGTCGCGTGGCAGGTCGAGCGCCCCTGGGCCGTGCTGCTGCTCGCCGCCTTGTCGATCGTCCCCGCGGTGCTCCTCGCGCGTCGGCTCGAGCTGCGCACCGGCTTCGAGTCGCTCCTCCCGGAGAACAAGGCGAGCGTCCGCGAGCTCTCGCGCGTCGCGTCGCGCACCGCCGGCGTCTCCACCTTCGTCATCGTCGCCGAGGCCGCGCGTCGGGCCGATGGCGGGCAAGAGCAGGCGCTCCAGCGCTTCGGCGACGCGCTCCTGCCGCGGCTGCGCGCGCTCGGCCCGGAGTGGGTCGGCACCGCCGAGAACGGCGCGCAGGCCGAGCAGGAATTCCTGCGCAAGCGGCGCTCGCTCTTCCTCTCGCTCGACGAGATCCAGCGGCTCCACGAGCGGATCGAGGATCGCTACGCCTACGAGATCCACGGCTCAGCGACCGGCGAGGTCCCCGAGCCGGTCACGCGCCAGTCGCTCGAGAAGGAGCTCGGCGGCGAGGCGCGCGCGCCGGCCGGCCCGCCGTACCCCGGCGGCTACTACATGAACGCCGATCGCACGCGGCTGATCACGCTGATCCGCACGCCGGTCCCGACCGGCGATCTCGCGCGCACCGGCGCGCTCGTCCAGCGGGTGCAGGGCGCCGTCGATCGGACCGCGCCCGCGAGCTTCGACCCCTCCATCACCATCGGGTTCACCGGCGACGTCGTGGTGGGCGCCGAGCAGTACGGCACGGTCAAGAACGACCTCGCGAGCGTCGGCGCCGCCGGCATCCTGATGATCCTGTTCGTCGACTGGCTCTTCTTCCTGCGGCTGCGCGCCGTAGTGGCGATGGGGCTGGCCATCGGCGTCGGCGTCCTCTGGTGCTTCGCGGTCACCGAGATCGCCATCGGCCACCTCAACACCGCGAGCGGCTTCCTCGTCTCCATCGTCTTCGGCAACGGCCTCAACTTCGGGATCCTGCTGCGCGCGCGCTACAACGAGGCGCGGCGCGCCGGGCTCACGCTGCACGAGGCGGTGCTCCGCGCCTACCGAGACACCTTCCGCCCCACGCTCACCGTCGCCGCCGCCGCCTCCGTGGGCTTCGTCTCGCTCGCCACCACGAGCTTCCGCGGCTTCCGCGACTTCGGCGTGATCGGCGGCTACGGCATGCTCCTCTGCTGGCTGTCGAACTACCTGTTCATGGTGCCGCTGCTCGTCGTGTTCGAGCGCCTGAGCCCCACGTTCGTCGCCACCGAGGTCGAGCCGACGCTCCTTCGCAGGCTCCAGCGCCTGGTCGATCGCGGCCTCCCCTTCGGCGCCCCCTTCGCCGCGCTCGCGCGCCGGGTGCCGGCGGCGCTGATCGCGACCGTGGGGCTCGCCGTGGGCGTCGCGGCCGGCGTGGCGAGCTACCGCTACCTGAAGAGCGATCCGCTCGAGTACGAGCTCTGGCGGCTCGAGAACGACCCCGGCGCGCCGAGCGCGGCGTCGAAGCTCGGCGAGAAGGTCGACGAGGCCACCGGGCGCAGCGGGCCGAGCGGCATGGCGATCATGGTCGACCGGCTCGACCAGGTCAGGCCGCTGCTCGCGGAGCTCGATCGCCGCTGGACGGCCGCACCTGCCGACAAGCGCCCGTTCTCGAAGGTCGTCTCGATCTACGACCTCGTCCCGGAGCAGCAGGCCGAGAAGCTGGCGCTCCTTCGCGCGACGCGCGCGCGGATCGAGCGCATCCACGAGCTCGGCAAGATCGACGACGCCGATTACCGCGACCTCGAGCCGTGGCTGCCGCCCAAGGACCTCGAGGCCTTCGGCGTCGACGATCTCCCGGAGCGGGTCGCCCGCCCGTTCACCGAGCGCGACGGCACGCGCGGGCGCATCGTCTTCATCGCCCCCACGGAGAAGGAGAGCGTCCGCGACGTGCGCTACCTGCGGCGCTGGGCCGACTCCTACCGCGAGGTGCGCCTCCCCAACGGAGAGACGATCGTCGGCAGCGGGCGCGCGGTGATCTTCGCCGACCTGATCGAGAGCGTCATGGCCGAGTCGCCCAAGGCGATCGCCCTCTCGTTCCTCGGCACCGCGCTGGTCGTGCTGGTCGCGTTCTCGCGCGGCAAGCACGGCCTGCGCGCGGCGGCGCTGGTGCTGCTCGCGCTGGCGCTCGGCGTCGCCTGGATGGGCGGCGCGATGGCGGCGCTGGGCCTCAAGATCAACTTCCTCAATTTCATCGCGGTGCCGATCACCTTCGGGATCGGCGTCGACTACGCGATCAACGTCGTGAACCGGTGGCGCATCGACGGCCCGGGGAGCGTGGTGCACACCGTGCGCGAGACCGGCGGCGCCGTGGTGCTCTGCAGCCTCACGACGACGCTCGGCTACCTCGCGCTGCTCCGCTCCATCAACGCCGCCGTGCGCTCGTTCGGCCTCGCGGCGGTGATCGGCGAGGTCGCCTGCCTCACGGCCGCGCTGGTGGTCCTCCCGGCGGTGCTCATCCTCATCGACCGGCGCGCGGCGAGGCGGGCCACCGCGCCGATCGGCGGGGTGGTCTCGGCGCTCGCCGTCGAGAAATGAGGCGATCGAGTCGCGTCCGGCGGTGCGCCGAGGGTGGGCGCCTGCGCGCGAGCGGCCGGCGATCACGCGCTACGCGCGCCGCTCGAGGATCCAGTTGCAGAAGTCGTTCTCGCGCTTGAGCACGCGCGCGAGGCGCGCCGGGACCGCGATCGTCGCGCTCACGGCCGCGCGCGTGGGCGGCGACTCGCACAGGAGCCAGTCCTGCGCGAGGTGCTCGGCCACGACCGTCGCGCTGTAGGCCGCGTCGAGGACGCGGAAGCCGTGGCGCTCGAACAGCTCTTCGTAGGTTGTGCGGTCCCGGTAGAAGCCGTCGCTCTCCTCGTAGGGCGTGCGGAGCGGCGTGACGACGGAGGTGCGGACGTAGAGCACGCCGCGGCTCGGGCGCAGCGCCGCCGAGGCCCGGCTCACGACGCGCTCGACCTCGTGGTCGTCGAGGCACTGCAGGCAGGCGCCGAGCGCGACGAAGTCCGCGCCGTCGAGCCCATCGTACTCGACCAGGTTCGCCTCGATCAGCTCGAGCGACGCGGCGCGCTTGCTGCGCGTCGCCGCGGCGCGCGCGGCCGCCAGGAACTCGGGGTTGATGTCCACGCCCACCACGCGCCGCGCGATCTCCAGATAGCGCACCGACCAGTCGCCGACCCCACACGCGAGGTCGGCCGCCTTCACGAACCGCCGTCCGGTGCGCCGCCGAAGCCGCGCGAACATCGCGTCGCGGAACAGCGGCTGGACGATCTCCTGCAGCCAAGCGGGCGCGGCCGCGCGCGTGTAGGCCGCGATGCCGTCGAACTTCCGGTTCTTCCAGAGCGTCGTCGCCGTGGCCTCCATGCGTCCCTCCCTCGGCGCGCGCGCGCGTGCCCCAGCGTCGCCGCGGTGCGCGACGACGACTCGGCCCACGCGACGCGCGGATCGCCGACGTCCGCTCCGCAAGCGACGTGCCGCCGCGGCGATCGGCGGAGGAGCCCGGGCTTCGCGCACTTGCCCAGATGCTCCGTAGTATTCATGTGCGCCCGCATAGGCAGTTTGGCCGTGTGCGTCGTTCGCACGCGTGGTGGCACGGCACGGCTGCCCGCGCGCTCACTCGCCGTCATGAAACCGAGAGGAGGGCGCGATCCGTCGCGCGAGGGGCGCCGACATGGGCACCCCGTCGATGTGCGTTGGCGGCACGCAGGTCATGCCTCGTCGTCGAGGAGCGCGCGCGCGCTGCAGTGGAAGAAGCCGACCAGATCGGTGCGGGAGGCGATCCCGAGCTTGGCGAGCGCCGAGGTGAGGAACGTCGCGACCGTCGACGTCGCGAGCGTGAGCTCCGACGCGATGGCGCGGTTCGAGCGCCCGAGGGCGCAGCGCGCGACGATCTGCCGCTCCCTTCGGCTGAGCGAGCGGCTCCGCGGATCGCCGCGCGACAGCGCGCGGGCGACCAGGAAGCGGCGCCCCTCGCGCTCGAAGCGCTCCACGATCGTCAGGCGGCCAGCCACCAGGCCGGCGAGCATGAGGCGCGCGCCCTCGGGATCGCTCGCGTGGCCCACGTGCGCGATCAGGGCTGCCCGCGAGCCGACGCCGAGCTTCCGGAACACCGCCGCGACCTGGTTCGCGACCGTGCGTGGCGACGCCCCGCGCGCCTGCGCGATCGCGGCGTTCGATGCGCCTTCGACCAGCAGCAGCGCGACCGCCCGCTCGGCGGCCGTCAGCCCGGTCAGCGCGCGCTCGTGCGCGAGCGGCATCCCGAGGACGAGCACGCTCGCCACCTGCTCCGTCTCGTCGGCCCGGACCCCACCGCGCATGACACCGCCTCCCGCGAGGCCCTATGCACGATCGGGGACAATGGGTATTTCGTCGGTGTGCGCCGGCGGCCCGCCCCTGCCGCGGCGCCCTCGGCGGCGCGTGACGTCAGGCCGCGGGGAGCGCTCGCTTCATGTCGGCCGCCGAGGCGAAGCGGTCCTCCGGCTCCTTCGCCAGCGCCTTGTGGACGAAGACGTCCCACGCGTCGGAGACGTCGGCGCGCGACGCCCTCAGCGAGGGCACGGCGTTCGTGCAGGCGGCGAAGCCGATCGCGATGGGGGTGTCGCCGTGGAACGGCGTCTTGCCGAGCAGGGCCTCGTGCAGGATCATGCCGAGCGCGTAGAGATCGGCGCGCGCGTCGACGCTCCGCCCGCGGATCTGCTCGGGCGCCATGTACTCCGGCGTGCCGAGGATCAGGCTGGTCGCGGTCATCCCCTCGAGGTGCGAGAGCTTCGCCACGCCGAAGTCGATCACCTTGAGCTGCGGCGCGTTGCCGACGAACGACACCAGCACGTTGGCCGGCTTGAGATCGCGGTGGACGATCCCCGCGCCGTGCGCGGCGTCGAGCGCGTCGCACAGCTGCGACGCCACCGTGCGCACCTCCTCGAGCGGGAGCTGGCCCCGCCGCTTGATGCGCTCGGCGAGGCTCTCGCCTTCGACGTACTCCATCGACAGGAAGAGCTGCCCGGCCTCCTCGCCGAGATCGTGCAGTCGCACGACGTTCGGGTGGAGGATGCGCCGCGCGGCGCTCACCTCGCGCTTGAAGCGCTCGATGATCGAGGCGTCGGCGAGGAGCACGTCGCGGATGACCTTCACCGCCACCGCCTCGCCGAGCTGCTCGTCGCGCGCCAGCCAGACCGCGCCCATGCCCCCCTCGCCGAGCCGACGTTCGAGCAGGAAGCGCTGCGCCAGCCTCTGGCCCGGCACGAGCCCTCCAGCGTGCGCTGCGTGCGCTGCGGGCGGCGGCGTCGACGCGTGCGTCTTGGCGATCGCGAGCTCGTCCTCGGCCGTCGGCAGCGCGCGCAGCTGGCGAGAGGCGAGGCGGCTCAGCTTCGCGTTGAGCTCGTAGTCGACGCTGCACACGATCGTCTCGAGCGTGCGGATGCGCTCCTCGAGCTGCGCGCGCTCGTCGGTGCCGAGCGCCGGCGCGCTCGAGACCACCTGCGCGGTGATCGCCTCGGGGAGCTGCCGCGCGGCCGGTCCGCGCCCCTCGAGCTCCTTGAGCCGCTGCTCGTGCCACATCCTGAGCCACCGCGGCCCGAGCACCCACGCGGTGATCGACGCGAAGACGATCAGCGGCACGAGGATCTCGGTCATCGGCGCGAGTCTACAGGATCGCCCCGGCGCGCTCGTGCGCGACTCCTGGCTCATCCAAACGTCTGCACCGCAGGATTCGCGCGCAAACGCCCCTCCGGGGTAGGGGGCGTTGACCCGCCGGGCGCCGCGGCGATACCTCGCTCGCCATGAACCTCCGTCGCGTCGCCTTCGCGCTCGCCTCGCTCGCGCTCTTCTCGTTCCCGACGCTGATCGCGTGCGGCCACAAGGGGGAGGGGCCGGATCCGTCGACCCCGGCGACGGACGAGTCGGCCTCGGCGTCGGCCTCCGAGTCGGCCGTCGCCAACCCGGGCGGCGCGCCGAACATGGACGACACCGCCGACGACGGCTCGTGCGCCGGGGCCAACTGCCTGCGTCGCTGCGACAACAAGAACCGGCCGCTCGACTGCGCGGCCGCCGGCGACGCGCTCCGCAGCGGCTCCGACGGCCTTTCTGCGAACGTCCAGAAGGCCGTGAAGTACCTGGAGAAGGCGTGCGGGCTCAAGAGCCGCGAGGCCTGCTTCCACCTCGGCAAGCTACTGATCGCCGGCGAGGGCGGCGTGCCGGCCGACGTCGCGCGCGGCATCATCAACCTCGACGAGGCCTGCGATCTCGGCCAGGGCGACGCGTGCGACGACCTCGCCCGCCGCGCGGAGGCCGGCGAGGGGATGAAGAAGGATCACGCCAAGTCGATTGGCTATCTGGCGTCGGGGTGCCTCGCGGAGGCCTTCGAGGCCTCTTCGTGCTCCGCGCTGGTCGAGGCCGCCGGCAAGAAGGATCGGGACGCCCAGCGCCAGATCGACGACTGGAAGAACAAGTGCAAGGCGACCAAGGACAAGGCCACCTGCGCGGCCCTCGATCGCCTGAAGAAGAAGTGAGCCTGCGCCCGCGCCGTCAGGGGCCCGACGCCCAGCGCCGCCACATCGCCCGATAGGCGGCCTCGAGGCCGCGCGCGAACCTCGCCGCGTCGCGCAGCGGCGAGGCGTCGAAGCGCGCGCGCAGGCCGC
>CAIXWQ010001389.1 GCA_903923175.1 uncultured delta proteobacterium
CCCCTCACGCCGACCGCGCCGACCGCGCCGACCGCGCCGACCGCGCCGACCGCGCCGACCGCGCCGACCGCGCCGACCGAAGGAGCCCCACGATGAGCCCGCCGTCGCCTGCGCGCGCCGCGCGCCTCGGGCTCCTCTTGCTCTCGGGCTCGGCGCTCGCGCTCGTCAGCTCGTGCGGGCTCGACACGCCGGTCCCACCCAGCGGTCCCGTGATCACCATCCAGTCGTTCGCCTACTCGCCCGCCGAGCTCACGGTCGACCCCGGCGCGACGATCACCGTGCAGAACCTCGACGCCGAGCCGCACTCCGTGACCAGCGAGTCGGCGCTCGATCAGTTCGTGCCCGGCGCCGTGGCCGGCGTCGCGTTCGACACCGGCCCCTTCGCCTCCGGCGCGCGCACGATCACCATCCCGAGCACCGCGCCGCACGGCACGATCGTGCCGTACTACTGCTCGGTGCACACGAGCGGCATGGCGCAGGGGCACGTCATGATCCGCTGAGCGCGCGCCGACGTCGCGTGCGGGCGAATCAGGCGCTCTCGACGCGCTCGCGAAGCGCAGCGGGAACCGGCGTCGAGCCTGCGCCGAGTACGTACGGAGCGGCGCGCTCCGAGCGCGAGGCGAAACGGCGAGCGTCCGGCCGAGGCACCTCGCGTGCAGAGGCGTTTCCTGACGTCGCGCGGACCGACCAGGCAGCCGAAAGGGAGCCATCGCCGTGAAGCGAATCGTGATCACCGGCGTGGGGCTCACGACGGCGCTCGGCCTCGGCGCCCCCGCGAGCTGGGAGGCGCTCGTCGCCGGCCGCTCGGGCGTGCGCGCGCCCCGCAACTGGCCCGGGCGCGAGCTGCACGTGCACGGCGTCGGCGAGCTGCCCCGGGAGCTCGAGGAGCAGGCCTGCAGCCAGCTCGCGCCGCTGCTGCGCAAGCGCACCGATCGCTTCGCGGCGATCTCGCTCGTCACGGCCACCGAGGCGATCGAGCATGCGCGAGCGGGCGGCGGCGCCATCGATCGGACGCGCTTCGGCGTGGTCACCGGCGTGGGGCTCGGCAGCCCGCGTAGCAAGGACGGCGAGACGATCGGCCCGACGACCGTGCTCCGTCGGATGCCCAACGCTGCGGCGGCCTGGATCGCGATCCAGCACGGCCTGCGCGGCGGCAGCTTCAACGTCGGCAGCGCCTGCGCGTCGGGCGCGCACGCCATCGGCCAGGCGTTCGACGCCCTGCGCCTCGGTCGCATGGACGCCTGCGTCGCCGGCGGCGCCGATCTGCTCGGCACCCCCGACGTCCTCGAGGCCTTCGTGGCGATGCGCGCGCTCAACGACGCGGCCGAGCCCGCCGAGGAGCTGTCGCGCCCCTTCGACGCCACGCGCCGCGGCTTCGTGATGGCGGAGGGGGCCGGCTACCTCGTCCTCGAGACGCTCGAAGGCGCGCTCGCGCGCGGCGCGCGCCCCCTCGCGGAGCTCGCCGGCTGGGGCATGTCGTCCGACGCCCACCACATCGTCGCGCCCGCCCCCGACGGCGAGGGGGCGCGGCGCGCCATCGAGGCCGCGCTGCGCGACGGAGGCCTCGCCCCCGAGGACGTGGACTACGTCTCGGCGCACGGCACGAGCACCCGGCTGAACGATCGGAGCGAGACGCTCGCGATCAAGGCGGCCTTCGGGGAGCACGCGGCGAGGCTCGCGGTCTCGTCGCAGAAGTCGATGCTCGGACACGCCATCGGAGGCGCGGGCGCCATCGAGGCGGTGGTGACGGCGCTGAGCCTGGCGCACCAGATCGCCACGCCGACGATCAACCTCGAGCACCCGGACCCGGAGTGCGACCTCGACTACGTGCCGGGTCGCGCGCGACGCATGCCGATGCGCGCGGCGATCTCGAATTCGTTCGGCTTCGGCGGGCACAACTGCGTGCTCGCGCTTCGACGCTTCACGTGACGCACGTGACGCGCGCGCCTCACCGCGCCCAGTACGCCTCTTCGTCGAGCCCTTCCTCGCGCTCTGGCAGCCCGCGCATGAGGCGCGGCGACGACTGCGCGAGCACTTCGAAGCTCACGCGGTTCGCGTAGCGGCAGACCTGGCTCATCGAGGAGTACGTGAGGAAGGCGCGCACGTGCTTCGCCGAGTTCGGCACGCTGGAGCGGTGGTAGCGGTTCGCGCTCATGTCGTGCAGCAGCGCCGAGAGCGCCGCGTCGCCCGCGCCGTTCGTGCTGGCGATGCGCTCGGGCCCGCCGTGGTAGGGCGCGATGTGCGCGTAGACCTTCACGGGCCGCTCGCAGCTCGCGCGCAGCATGGGCCGGCTGAACTCGTAGCGATTGAATTCCGGGATGGCCCCGGGGAGCAGCGGGTAGCGCGTCTCGCGCTTCACCGCGTCGTCGACGTGCCCGGCGAGGTAGAGCCCCGCAGGCCCCGCCGTGCAGAGCACCATGTCGGTGAAGTCGAGCGCGCGCGCGCACGCGAGGAGCGGATCGGACTCGCCGGTGAGCGCCTCGGCCTCCTCCTCGTTCATCGCGACGACGTTCACGTTCTCGGCGATGAACTTGCGCCAGAAGTCGGGGCGCTCGGCGATGACGAAGCGGGTGCCGAGCGTGAGCACGACGGGCACGCCGCGCTCCTTCGCGAGCGCGATCGCGCGCCGCGTCGCCTCCGGCATCGGGTCGGACTCCTTGCACCGCAGCAGGTACGCCGAGATCACGAGGCTCGAGGCGCCGTCGAAGATCGCGGGCGGCACGCTCTCGGCGCGCAGGCCGTTCATCTTCCCCTCGCTGATGGCGAACGTTCGCTCACC
>CAIXWQ010001390.1 GCA_903923175.1 uncultured delta proteobacterium
CCTTGTTGATGGCGTTGAGCTGGTAGTAGCGGGGCCCCTTCCCCGAACCGTCGGTGAAGTAGTCCTGCGTGACGACCTTCTCGGCGTCCCCCTTGAAGCCCTTCGCCGCGCAGTACCGGCTCCAGAGCTCGTCGGGTGACGGGAACTCCTCGAGCTTGATGGCGCGCTCAGGTCTCTTCGCCGTCCCCGTGCGGTCGTGCTCGACGAACCCGTCCCCGTTCGAGGAGTAGACGAAGGGCACGTCCAGCATGTCGGCGTAGCCGAGGGCCTGCTGTAGCCCGTCGCCGACGCCGTGCTTGTTGTCCTTCGCCTCGATGATGGCGAGCGGCACGTTCGGCCGGTAGGCGAGCACGTAGTCGGCGAACTTCCGCTCCCCTCGGCTCACGAGCCGCCCGCGCACGATGACCTTGCCCTGGGTCAGGTAGACCTCCTCGCGCACCTGCGTCTGCACGTCCCAGCCCGCGCCCTCCAGCGCCGGCGTAATGAACTTCGTGCAGATGTCGCGCTCGGAGAGGTCCTTCTTGTCGGCCAAGGTGCTGGGACCGGATCCAACGGCGCTCGCCCGAGAAGAGCAAGCAGAGAGTTCACCGTGTGCGACCGAACCCGTCGCAGTCCGCTCCCCAGCTATTGACACCGCCTTCGCCGTATTGCGAGTCTGCTCCGAGGCGGGCTCGGCCGCTGGCTGGAAGCGGCAAGAGCACAGGGTGCGCGAACCACGCCCTACGTGCGACAACGACCACTCTGGCGGGCCTACACGACTGGCTGCGAATCGCCGGTGCTTGTTGCAGCACGGTGGCCTGGCAAGACCATGCGAAGAGGGGAAGACATGCGTTACACCTTGGTGAGCAGGTTCATCCGCGGCTTCGCGTTAGTTGCTACGACGGCGTTGGGCATCTCCGCCTGCACGGTAGCTCTGGGGTCGGGCGGTGATGGAACTCCTGACTGCGTCGCTCAATGCGACCCGAGCGCAGTCTGCGGCGACTCGGACGGGTGCGGCGGCGCGTGTGACGGCACCTGCAGCGACGGCATGGTCTGCAACGCGGGCGCTTGCACGCGCGCATGCGCTCCGAGCCTGACCCCCTGTGGAAGCAGCTGCGTCGATGTGGAGAGCGACGCTCGGAACTGCGGCGGCTGTGGCTCTCGATGCGGCAGCGGCGAGGTTTGTTCCGCCGGCACGTGCGCATCGTCTTGCAGCAGCCCGAGGACTCTCTGCTCAGGAACGTGCACCAGTACGTCGAGCGACGCGAAGAACTGTGGGGCGTGCGGAACCAAGTGCGGCGCCGGCATGTCCTGCACCAGCGGCAAGTGTGTGTGGCCGGGCACGAGCATCAAGCACGTCGTGCTCATCGTGCAGGAGAACCACACGTTCGACAGCTACTTCGGCGCCTACTGCCAGGCGGCTGCATTCACCAACCCGACGTGCACCACCGGCCCAGCTTGTTGTGAGTCCCCACAGGTGAACAGCTCCAACAACTTCGTCGACCCCAAGGGCGCGGTCGCGCAGTGGCTGACTGACGACACAAACTTCGGCGTCGACCGCAACCACGACCGCGCTTGCGAGGTGCAGCAGATCGACGGTGGGAGGATGGACCAGTTCGTGTACGGTAGCACGGGCTCGACCGCCAGTTGCTGGGGCTACTCGGGACCGAGCTGCGCAAGCGCCAATAATCTCCAGATTGCGAACGGGGCCTCCCCCTCCGATCCGGCCTACTACTACTGGCAACTCGCGAGCCAATACGCTCTGGCTGACCGCTACTTCCAGCCCGTCGCCGGCGGCACCGCATCCAACAACATGTACCTGGCGGGCGCCCACTGGCGCTTCTACGACAACGCCGTCGTGCCCAACGTGGTCGTCGGGACCGACAACTCCGGCCTGTGCCTCGACGCTCTCGACTGCATCGGCTCGAAGGCC
>CAIXWQ010001391.1 GCA_903923175.1 uncultured delta proteobacterium
CCCGCGACCGCTCGCCCACGCCCCGCGACCGTTCGCGCGGACTTCGCGCCGCGGCGCCGCCCGGCGTGGTCGCTTCGCCGACATGACCACCGCGCTCCCGCCGTTCGATCTCGTCCCGCGCGCGCAGCCGCCCTCCGCGTCGCCCCTCGCACCGAGCTCGCCGGGCGCGACCCGCGCGCCGCGTCCGCACGCGCTGCCGCTCCTCGGCGGCGCCGTCGCGCTCGGCTGCGCGACGCAAGCCCTCTTCTGGGACGCGCCGCTCGGGCTCGACTGGCTCCTCTGGGACGTCGCCATGGTCGCGCTCGCGCTCGCGCTCTTCGCCCGAGCGGGCCGCGGGCCGCGCGGCGAAGCTCGACCGCTCGGCCCGATCTCGATGCTGCTCGCCGCGGCCTGCGTGCTCTTCGGCGTGGCGCTCGTCTTCCATCGCAGCGCGTTCACCGCGGCCGTCGCGCTCCCCGCGAACGCGCTCGCGCTGCTGTTGCTGCCGCTGGTGCTCGCCGGCGAGCTCCGGTTGCACGAGCTCTCGTCGCTCCCGGCGCGCCTCCTCGGGCTCGTCGCGCGCGCCCCCGATGCGATCGCCTCGACCGTGCTGCTCCCTGCGGACGCGGTCGCGCGGCTCGAGGGGCACGGGCGCGGAGGGGTGAAGCGCGCGCTGCTCGGCGTCGCGCTCGGCGCGCCGGTCTCCGCCGGCTTCGCCGTGCTGCTCGCGGCCGACGCGGGGTTCGCCTCCGCGCTCGACCACGCGGCCGACCGGCTCGGCGTCTACGCGAGCTTCGGGCTGTGGGCCGCCCTCACCGCCGTCGCGTACGCGTTCGCGCACGCGCTCTTCGCGGCGCCCTGCGCCGAGGGCGCCGCGCACGCGCACGCCGCCAGCGTCGCGCCTGCCTCCGCCTTCGCCTCGCCGCTCGAACGCGCGTATCGCGGCGCGGCGCCCGCGTCCTCCGATCCGAGCCCGGCGTCGCCGAGCGCGCTGTCGGCCGTCGCCACGCGCGTCTCGCCGCTCACCTGGGGGCTCGTGATCGCGCAGGTGGCGGCTGTCTTCGGGCTCTTCGTCGCGGTGCACGCCGACACGCAGTTCGGCGGCCACGCGCTCGTGCGGGCGCGCGGCGCGCTCACCTACGCCGCCTACCTGCACGCCGGCTTCTACCAGCTGCTGCTCGCGACGATGCTCTCGGTGTCGCTCGTGCTCGTCGGGCACTGGCTGCTGCGCCCGGCGGGGAGCGACGTCGTCGCCGGCGGCCCGACGCTCGCGGCGCTCGAGGGGGTGCTGCTGCTGCTGACCTTCGTGACGCTGGTGTCGTGCGTGCGACGGCTGGGGCTGTACCAGGAGGCCTACGGCGCCACGCACCTGCGGCTCGGGGTCGGCTTCGTCTGCCTCGGCGTGGGCGCGGTGCTCGCGTGCGCGCTCGCCAAGTCGGTGTTCCGTGCCTGGCGCGCCTTCGGCGGCGCCGCGGCCCTCGCGCTCGGCCTCGTGACGCTGGTCGCCAGCGGCTTCGACGCCGACGGCTACGTCGCGCGCGAGAACCTCGACCGCGCGCTCCGCGGCGCCCACCTCGACGAGGCCTACCTCGCCTCGCTCAGCGCCGACGCGTGCGTCGCGCTCGATCACCCGCGCCTGCTCGCCGATCCCGAGCTGCGCGCGCG
>CAIXWQ010001392.1 GCA_903923175.1 uncultured delta proteobacterium
CTCGCGGGCGCGTGGCTCGCGTTCGATCAGCGCCAGTTCTCCAGCGGCATGAGCGGCGGTCGCGGGTTCATCGCGCTCGCGGCGGTGGTCGTCGGCAGCTGGCGGCCGACCCGCGTGGCGCTGTTCTGCCTCGCGTTCGGCGCCGCCGAGGCCGCGCAGATCGCGCTGCAGGACGCGGCCGGCACCGCGCACCACCTCGTGCAGATGCTCCCGTACCTCGCGACGCTCGTGGCGCTCATGGGCGTCGTGGGGCGGACGCGCCCGCCCGCGGCGCTGGGGCGCGAGGACGCGTAGGCTACTCGCTGGCTTCGTCGAAGGCGGGGGCGCCCTCGCGCGTGGGCTCGCAGTCGAGCGCGTCGCGGACCGCGCGGGCGAGATCGTCGAGGGCGAAGGGCTTGGCGAGGAAGCGCTCCGTCGGCGCGAGCCCGCCGTAGTTCGTG
Organism: uncultured delta proteobacterium; assembly: GCA_903923175.1. Classification (GTDB taxonomy): domain Bacteria; phylum Myxococcota_A; class Polyangia; order Polyangiales; family JADJMO01; genus CAIXWQ01. The sequence goes on from CAIXWQ010001392.1 coordinate 441, forward strand.
AGGTTTCCCGAGATGAAGAGCACGCGCTGCCCCGGGGAGCGGGCGCGCACCGCGCGCGCGAGGGCGATGCCGTCCTCGCCCGGGAGGCCCACGTCGCACACGAGCAGATCGGGGAGGCGCGCGAGCCGCGCTGCCGCGAGCACCGCGTGCCCCGACTCGAACGCGCTGATCCGGTAGCCGAGCGACTGCAGCGCGCGGGCCGCGAGGGCGCGCACGGGCGGATCGTCCTCGACGATCCACACGCGCTCCGAGCCGGTGGCGCGCGGCTCGGGCGCGGCGCTCGTGGTGCGCGCGTCCTCCACGACCGGCAAGTAGACCGAGAAGGTCGTGCCGACGCCCACCGCGCTGCGCACGCGGATCAGGCCGCCGGCCTGCAGCACGATGCGCTGCACGGTCGCGAGGCCGAGCCCGGTCCCCCGCGCGGCGGCACCGCTCGGCTGCGACGCCCCCTTGGTGGTGAAGAACGGCTCGAAGATGCGCCCCTTCACCTCCTCGCTCATCCCGTCGCCGGAGTCGGTCACCTCGATGACGGCCCAGCGCCCGACGGGCTTCGGTTCGCCGGCTGCATCGGCGTCGGGCACGCGCTCGTCGACGACGATCGACAGCTGGCCCCCCCGCGTCATCGCGTCGCTCGCGTTGACCACGAGGTTGAGCAGCACCTGCTGCAGCTGCACCGGGTCCATGCGCACGACCAGCGGCGCCCCGCGCGTCTCGATCTCGAGCGCCGCGCTCGGCCGCACGAGCCGGCGCAGCATGCGCTGCAGCTCCAGGACCTTCGGCTGGAGCTCCAACGCGCAAGGCGCGGACGAGGGCTTGCGGCTCAGCGCCACGAGCTGCTGCGTGAGCCCCCGGCCGCGGTGCGCCGCCGCGACGATCTCGCGCACGTCGCTCGCGAGCGGATCGTGCTCCGGCAGCGCGCCGAGCACGATGCCGCCGAAGCCGAGGATCGCCGAGAGGACGTTGTTGAAATCGTGCGCGACGCTCGCGGTCAGCCGGCCGACGACCTCCAGCGTGCGCGCCTGCGCGAGCTCGGCGTGCAGGCGCTCCTCCTGGCTCAGGTCGCGCTTGACGGCGATGAAGTGGGTGACCGTCCCCGCCTGGTCGCGCACCGGCGAGATCGTGGCGGCCTCGCGGTACTTGGTGCCGTCCTTGCGGCGGTTGACGAACGTGCCGCGCCACGTCTCGCCGCGCAGCAAGACGTCCCAGAGGCGCCGGTAGAACTCGCGATCGTGCTCGCCGCTCTTGAGCATGCGCACGTGCCGGCCGAGGACCTCGTCGCGCCGGTGCCCCGTCACGCGCTCGAAGGCCGGGTTGGCGTAGACGACGACGCCGTCGGGGGTCGTCACGACGATGGTCTCGTCGCTGTGCTGCACCGCTGCGTGGAGCAGCGCGCGTTGCTCCGCGAGCCTCCGCGCCTGCGTCACGTTCTGCGCGGAGCCGAGCACCTGCGTCGGCTTCCCCGCCGCGTCACGCTCGGCGACGAGCTCGCGCGTGTGCAGCCACTGCCAGCTGCCGTCCTTGCCGCGCACGCGGAAGTCGCCCTCCAGCAGCTCGCCGTCGGCAAGCGCGGCGTGGCGCGCGCGCAGCTCCGGGAGCCGCGCCAGATCCGCAGGATGCAGCACCGCGACGACGCCGGCGCGCGCGATCTCGGCGACCTGCGCCGCGTCGAACTCGAGCACGGACTCGAGCGGCCGACTCGACCAGACGATCTCGAACCGGCGCAGATCGAGCAGGTAGAGCGTCTCGTGGACGAGCTTGCCGAGGAGCGTGAGGGGCACGTGACCCGGTCGTTCGGTGGGCGTCGGTTCGACGGACATCGGCTCCCTCCCCGTCACGCGCCCCTCCCGCAACCTCTTCGAGGGAGTCTGCGCGGCGCGCGCCGCCTAGGCTGTAGGGTGAATCCCGGATTTCGCTGTCGGGTGATCTCCCTACGCGCTCGTCCGGGGGCGTTGCGCGCTGCGGGTTGCTCGACGCCCGCCCTTGCCGTACCCACGCGGAGGAGACCCCTCGCTTGGCCCCTGCGACGCCGCCGCACGCTCCCGTCCGATCCCGCGCCGCGCTGTGGATCCCGGCCGTGTACGCGCTCGCCGCGGGGCTCTGGATCGCGCTCAGCGACGAGGTCGTCGCGCGGCTGTCGCGCAGCCTCGGTGAGGCGACGCGGCTGGAAACCGCGAAGGGCTGGCTCTTCATCGTGGTCACGGCCCTGCTGCTGCACGTAGTGCTGCGCAACGCGCTACGGCGCGCGGAGCGGGGCGCGGCGGCCCTCGCCGCGAGCGAAGCGCAGTACCGCTCGCTGATCGAGGGGTCCCCCGAGATCGTCGTCATCGTCGAGGACGCGAGGTTCGTCTTCGCCAACGCCAGCGCCGCGAAGGCCCTCGGCGTCGAGGCGCCGGGCGCGCTCCTCGGCGAGGAGGTCTCCACGTACATCGACCTCGCCGACCGTTCGCCTGCGCTCGCGCGGGTCGACGCCGTCGTGCGCGGCGCCCGAGACGAGGAGACGCAGATCCGACGCGTGCGCCGGCGTGACGGCCTGACGTTCCCCGTCGAGACAGTCGTCGCGCCGCTCGTCTTCCAGGGGCGTCGCTGCGTGCAGGTCATCGCGCGCGACATGACGGACCGCTCGCGCCTTCAAGAGGAGCTCAGGCGGAGCAACCTCGCGCTGCGCACGCTCGTCGCCTGGAACGACGCGCGCGCCCGCGCCGCCTCGGAGCAGGAGCTGCTCGACCGCTTCTGCGAGGTCGCGGTCGAGACGTTCGGCTGCAAGCTCGCGTGGATCCGGCTGACCGAAGGCAATCCATCCGACGGGCTGCGGCCCGCGGCGCAGGCGGGCGAGGACGCGGGGTTCATCGCGCACATGCGCGCCCTGTTCGGCAACCCTGCCACGGCCAGCTCTCCCGGCCCGGTCGCGCTTCGAACGCGACGCCCTTCCGCGATCGACGACATCGCGACCGACCCTCGCTCCGAGCACTGGCGGGCCGAGGCCCTCGTGCGCGGGTTCGCCTCGGTGGTCGCGCTGCCGATCCTCTCCTCCGAGGGCCTGCACGGCTTCGCAGCGCTCTACGCGTCGGAGATGGGGGCGTTCAATGGCGAGGTCGGGCAGGTCCTCGCGCAAGGGGCCGCCGACCTCGCGGCGGGGATGCGCGCGCACCGCGCTCGTACCGTCCTCGAGAACATCCTCGAGCACGCGCCCGCTGCCATCTGGGCGCACGATCCGGACGGGCGCCTGCTCATGGGCAACGCGCGATTCTGCCAGCGGACCGGCTGCCCGGCCGCCTCGCTGGTCGGCCGCGCCATCGCGGACTTCGTTCCGCCCGAGGCCGTCGCCGCGTACCTCGCGAACTGTCGACGCGTCGTGGAATCCCGACGCCCGCTCGTGAGCGAACAGAGCTACTCGCGCGAGGGTGAGGCCATCGCGCTGAGCCTCGTTCACTTCCCGCTGGAGGTGGTCCCCGGTCGGCCGCCCGCCGTCGGGGTCATCGCGCTGGACGTCTCCGCGAGGACGCGCGCCGAGGAGGAGCTGCAGCGCTCGCGCGAGGAGCTGCGCGCGCTGGCGCTCCGGCAGCTCACCGTGCGCGAGGAGGAGAAGGGGCGCATCGCCCGCGACCTCCACGACGACCTCGGGCAGCTACTCACGCGCCTCAAGATCGACGTGCGCTCGCTCGAGCGCTCGTTCGGCGACGCGCCGCCGGGCGCC
>CAIXWQ010001393.1 GCA_903923175.1 uncultured delta proteobacterium
ATGGAAGACGCTTCGCCTCGGCCTAGATCACCTGATGATCGTCGAGGCCGCCTTCGAAGCTCGCGACCGAGAGAAGGAAGGTGGCCGGCCCGAATTTGACGAATGATGAGGTTGAAACCGGGGCCTCGATGGGCAAGCCCCTTGCGGGGCTTGGAGCTCATCCGAGATCGCCTGCGGGTTCGCGATCACGGAGCCGCGCTGTCTACGCGGGGCTTGCCGCTCGAGGCCGGCACCTCGGTGACCGGCGCTACGGCGCGATCGCCCCCTCGATCGCGACCCCCTCCGCCTTCGGCAGCGCGACGCCGAGCCAGCGCGCGACGCTCGGCGCGACGTCGATCATGCGCACCACGCCGAGCTTGCCTGCGCGCACGTGCGCGCCCCACGCAACGAACGACGCCCGCATCGACCGCACCGTCGGCGGGTAGCCGTGCGTGCCCCCCTCGCGCGTGATGCTGTGCGTGTCCCCCTCGACCGCGCCGGAGATCGTGAACCCCTCGGTCGCCTCGAGCACCCAGGTCGCCCCCTCGAAGCCCCCCTTCGCCGCGACCTCGGCCCCCTCGTAGACCTTCGCGATCCCGCCGCCCGCGTCGACGACGAGCCCGTCGACGATCGCGCGCACGCGCTTCTTCAGCGCGGCGTCGTCGGGGCGCGCGAGGTACACGCCGCAGGAGCCGCCGGCGGGCAGGATGTTCGCTTCCCAGCTGCGGATGCGCCGCCGGTCGTCGAGCTGCACGAGCCCGCGCGCCCGGAAATACGAGAGCGGCCGCACGACCTCGTGCGTGGTGGCGAAGCCGTGATCGGAGACGACGACGAACGTCGTCTCGGCGAGCGTCCCGGCGTCGGCGGCGGCTTTCACGAGGCGGCCGACCTCCCCGTCGATGGCCTCCAGCGTCGCGTAGGCGAGCCTGGAGAACGGCCCGGTGGCGTGCTGCACGGTGTCGAGATCGGTGAAGTACACCAGCGACAGGTCGGGCTTGCGCGTCTTGATCAGCAGCTCGGCGGCGTTGCCGCGCTCGTGATCGCCGCGGTGCTCGGCGGGGAGCACGCCGTACGCGCGCTCGACCTCGTCGGCGAGCCCCGGCGTCGCCAGCGCGCGCATGAGCGCGTCGTCGAAGTCGGTCTTGGTGCGCCAGAACTGCGGGAAATTCCAGTCGATCTCGGGCGCGCCGACGGTGACCGGCCAGTACACCGACGCGACGTGGAGGCCGGCGCCGTGGGCGGCGCTCCAGAGCGTGGGGACGCGGATCGCGGGGGCGTACCAGTACCAGCCGTCGTCGTTCACGAGCTTGGGGTCGAACGGGTGGTTCGCCAGGATCCCGTGCGTGTTCGGCGCGACGCCGGTGACCAGCGTGGTGTGCGCGGGGTACGTGACGGTCGGCCAGGTGCCGTCCATCCCCTCGGCGCTCGCGCCGCCGGCCACGAGCTTGCGCAGGTTCGGGATCTTCTCGCCGCGCGCGTCGGCCTCGAACAGGTACTCGGGGCGCAATCCGTCGATGGACACGAGCACCACGCGCCGCCTGGCCGGCGAGGTGGGCGCGCCGGTCACGCCCGCGTTCGCGCTCGGCGTCGCGCTGGCGTTCGCGTTCGAAGGCGCCGCCGTGGCCGACCCCGGCGACCCGGAGCCCAGGGGGGACTTCGCCGCGCCGCAGGCGGAGACGGGAGCGACGACGGCGGCGAGGCACGCGAGGAGCAACGAGCGGGGGCGCATGGGCGGAGGATCATAGGTCGGCGCGGGCGGTCGGCGGCGGGCGGGTCTTCGATGCGATCGGGGCGGTGCTCGCGGTATCCGGCCATGGTCATCGACCCAAATGCGCCGGTCATCGACCCGAAAGCTCTTTGCGCACCGCTGCGATCGCGCCGCGCAGACCCGATCGTCGGAGCGACCGGTGCGAACGGGCGCCATTCGCTACCGAGGCGCGGGCAATCATCAAAGTGTTTCGGGCCGATCGTGCGAGCAACGCTCGAAGTGCACCGACGATCCTCCCGAACGCATTGACCATCGACGCCCCTCGTCGACTCGATCGAGCCAGTCCACGACGTAGTTGCCCTTGGTCGTCGATCCGATCGCCGCTGCGCACTCCCGAGGTCGCCCCGAGCGCGCAGCTCGACGGCATGCGCGACGCGATCAGCGGCGCGGGCGACGTGGTCGAGTCGTTCGCGCCGCTCGAGGTCGCCGGGCGCCCGGCGCGCGCGCTGACGTTCCACCGCCAGCCGAAGAACGGCGTGAGCTTCCACACGCGCGGCGTGCTCGTCCACGGCGGCGCGAAGCTGTTCTTCGTGACGTTCTCGTCGAAGGATCCCGCGGCGCGCCTGGCGCCGGAGGTCGAGGCGTTCCTCGGGTCGTTCGAGCTCACCGGGCCGGCCTAACGCCCCGAGGGAGGCTTGGACCCACCACCGGTGAACGTCCCCGCCCCGCGCAGCGTCGAGAGCGTCCTCGTCGCGCTCGGCGTCGCGATCGTCCTCGCGCCGATCTGCGTGCTGTTCGGGGCGATGTCGGTGTCGACGCTCGCGCAGTCGTGGCGGCTGACGCGCCAAGGGGAGCGCACGTAAGGCGTTGCGGTCGACATGGCTCACAGCACGATCCGGAAGGGCTGCGTCGGCCCGCGGGTCGAGTTCCGGCCGAGGGAGGGCGGGCCGGATCGACGGGTCGAGGGGGGCTGCGGCTACGGCCTGCGGAGCGGCGAGTGGGTGCGCGTGGTCTACCTCGAGGAGCGCCCCGACATCGCCGCGGTCGACTCGCTGGTCGGGCTCTGGGCCGACGCGCTCCTCTTGGCCTTCATGACCATCGCCTCGGGCACGGGGCTCGGGCTGCTCATCGCACGCCTTCGCGGCAAGCCGCGCTGAGCGGCGAACGCGCGCTCACCCGCCCGACGTCAGCCGCTTCGCGAGCGCCACCAGCTCGACCTGCGAGTGCACGCCACACTTGCGAAAGACCGCCTTGAGGTGGTTTCGCACCGTGTGGGCGCTGAGCCCGAGCTTGCCCGCCAGCGCCGGCACGCGGCCGCCTCGCATCAGCTCCTCGAGGATGCCCGCCTCACGTCGGCTCAGCGCGAAGGCGTCCACCACCGCCGCGAGGCTGGGGCGCGCGAGCGAGGTCGCGATCGCGCAGCGCAGCGCCGCGGCCAGCTGCGCGTCCCGATAGGGCCGCACGACGACCGTGTGCGCCGCGCGGAACGTCCGCTCCTCGGCCGCGTGCAGGTCGGTCTCGAAGAGCGCCAGCACGACCGGGACGGCCTCCGCGGCGACGGCGTGCGCGATCGACACGACCTCCGCGACCGGGGAGACCGGGCAGTCGATGAAGGCCGCGCGGAAGGTGCGGAGGTCGGTGCGAGGGGCGACCTCGCTCAAGAGCACGCTCTCGAGGCGCGTCCGCGCGCCGAACAAGGCGCGGCTCTCCGGCGGGCTCGCGATCGCGCCGTCGCGCACGAAGAGCACCTTGTCTCCGATCGGAGAGCGCCGCGACGGACCGGTTTCCGGTGCTGGTGTCACACGCACGGGGGCTCCACTGCGGGGATGTGAGCTCCTTGGACCTTCGCGGGGCGCGCTCGGCGCGGAGCGCGCGCCCGCTCCGGCGAAGTGGGGGCGTTCACGTCGTCGTGACGGCTCGCCGCGCGAGCTTGGGGCTCGACCTTCATTCCTTTGCGCCACGACGCGCGACTCGGAAGCTCGAGAGGACGCATCGACGACGACAAGGACAATACAGTCAAATACCCACTCTCTGGCAGGGTCGCGAGCGGCTCGCTCCGGCCCGTCGCCCAGGGTCAATGATCGACGTCACAGGTTGCGCCGGCGCACGCCGCGCGCCGCGCGCCCGCGACGTTTCGCGCGCTCCCTCCAGCACGGCGACCCTGCGGCCGGGGCGTCTCGTCACCACGGGTGACCCACTTTGAACTAGTCACGGCGCCGGGGCTTGCGCGCGACGTGCAGGGTTTTCCGAGCGACCCGCGCCTCCGGGCGCGCACCACGCGCACGGGCTAATCCCCCGTCGCGGACGCTCCGTAGGGCCGGTGCGCGACCAATGACGGTCCACCTGCGCGGGGGATGGCGACGTGGACGATCACGAAAGGCTCGACGAGCTCCCGCTGCGCCCGAAGCTCTCTGGACCGCTCGCCTCCAGGCCGGGAGGGCAGGCCCGCTCCACCGGTTCGGTCGATCTCGAGTCCGTGCGCGACCTGCGCGGGCTCGCGCGACGCGTGGCGCGCGGTGAGCCGGTGGCTCCGCGGGACCTCGACGGCGTGCTCCGCGCGATGGGGCGCTCCGTCGACGCGCTCCCCGCAGGCCGTGCCCTCCGCTCGCTGGCCCTCGGCGACTCGCTCGAGGGCGAACCGGCCCGCCGTCGCGTCTTCCATGCCGCGCGCGCCCTCGCCGAGCAGATTTCGTCCGGCGACGCCGCGCGCTCGCAGCGCGCCGCCGCCCTCGTGAGCGCGCCGTAGCCCCCGCGCGAGCCCCCGGACACCGCCCGCCCGGATCGAGGGCGAGCACGGCGCGCGCGGCCTCGCCCGCCGGGAGAGGATGACCATGGCCTCCGGTCGACAGTTCTGCACGTTCTTCCTCGATCACCAGTTCTTCGGCGTGGGGGTCGAGTCGGTTCAAGAGGTCATCCGGTATCAGGGGATGACGAGGGTGCCGCTGGCGGCGCCGGTCGTCGCCGGGCTCATCAACCTGCGCGGGCACATCGTCATGGCCGTCGATCTCCGTCGGCGACTCGAGCTCCCGCTCCGGGCGGCGGACTCGCTGCCGATGAACGTGGTCGTGCGCGCCGACGACGCCGCGGTGAGCCTGCTGGTCGACGAGATCGGCGACGTGCTCGAGGTCGCCGACGACGCCTTCGAGCCGCCGCCCGAGACGCTCCGCGGCGGCGCCCGCGAGCTGATTCGAGGGGCCTTCAAGCTCGAGGGCCGCCTGCTGATCGTGCTCGATGCCGCGCGCATCGTGCACTTCGACCCGGCCAGCTGACCGCGGCGATCGCCGCCCGCACCGCACGTGGACCCGGCGGCGCCACGTTCGGCGCCGCACCCAGGAGCTCAGGAGAGACCGCACATGGCGAACTCGGAACAGCAGACCAACGGCAACGGGAGCTCGTCGCGCTCGGCCCTCCAGCAGCTGCCGATCGCGGCGTTCACGACCTCCGCGAGCGGCGCGGTCATCGACTGGAACGACCAGATGGTCGAGCTGACCGGCCTCTCGCCCGCCGACGTCGTCGGCAAGAAGGCCTGGTCGGCGTTCTTCGACAAGAAGACGCCCACGCCCGTCGACGTAGCGCTGCGCCTCGACGACGACGCCGCCGACGAGGACTTCGCGGTGGTGAACCGCGCGACCCGCGAGACCCGGAACGTCCGCTTCCTCGCGCACCCCATCCACGAGGAGGCGGCCGAGGATCCGACCGGCGCCATCGCCACGCTCGTCGAGGGGGGCGGCGTCGACGTCGCGTCGAAGACCCGCCTGGCGGTGCTGGAAGCCTGGGCCTCGGGCGACTTCTCCGCGGAGTACGTGCCGAAGTCGCCGAAGGAGGCGGCCGCGAAGGCGAGCTTCGACAAGCTCCAGAGCGCGCTGCGGCGGATGGTGGACGACGTGACCGAGCTGGCCGCCGCCGCCGGCCAGGGGAACCTCGCCACGCGCCCGGATACGAGCAAGCACCACGGGGACTTCGGCAGGATCGTCGGCGGGTTCAACGCGGCGCTCGACGCCATCGTCGGCCCGGTGGGCGTCTGCGTCGCCACCCTCAACCGCATCTCCAAGGGCGACCTCCCGCCCAAGATCACGGAGAAATGGGTGGGCGACTTCGACCCCATCCGGCACGACTTCAACACCTGCATCGAGAGCCTCGGCGGCCTGATCGGCGGCATGAAAGTCATGTCGGACGAGCACGACAAGGGCGACATCGACGTGGTGATGCCCACCGATCGCCTCCAGGGGGCGTATCGGCAGCTGGCCGAGCAGGTGAACGCGATGGTCGCCGGCCACATCGCCGTGAAGAGGAAGGCGCTGGGCTGCGTCGCCGAGTTCGGCAGGGGGAACTTCGAGGCGCCGCTCGAGCGCTTCCCGGGCAAGAAGGCGTTCATCAACGAGACCATCGAGGAGGTCCGCGCGCGCCTGCGCGCGCTGGTGGCCGACGCGACGATGCTCGCGACCGCGGGCGTGGCGGGGCGGCTCGCGACGCGCGCCGACGTGACCAGACACCAGGGCGACTTCCGGAAGATCGTCGAGGGGGTCAACCAGACGCTCGACGAGGTCGTGACGCCGATGGACTTCGCGATGAACGACCTCGCGAGCATGCTCGGCAAACTCGCGCAGCGGGACCTGAGCGCGCGCGTGACCGCGACGTACAAGGGCTCGCTGAACGTCCTCAAGCAGGCGGCGAACTCGGTCGCGGAGCAGGTCGGCGCGGCGCTGGGTCAGATCGCCGGGAGCGCGGCCGCGCTGGCGAGCGCCGCGGAGGAGGTCAATTCGGTCAGCCAGACGATGACCGCGACCGCCGAGGAGACCGCGGCCCAGGCGAACGTCGTGGCGGCGGCGGCGGAGCAGGTCAGCAAGAACGTCCAGACCGTCGCGACCTCGACGGAGGAGATGGGGAGCAGCGTCAAGGAGATCGCCCGCAACGCGACCGAGGCGACCAAGGTGGCGAACGCGGCGGTGAAGCTCGCGGAGAGCACCAACACCACGATCGGAAAGCTCGGCCAGTCGAGCGCGGAGATCGGCCAGGTCATCAAGGTCATCACGTCGATCGCGCAGCAGACCAACCTGCTCGCGCTCAACGCGACGATCGAGGCCGCGCGCGCCGGCGAGGCCGGCAAGGGCTTCGCGGTCGTCGCGAACGAGGTGAAGGAGCTCGCCAAGGAGACGGCGAAGGCGACCGAGGACATCTCGCGGCGCATCGAGGCCATCCAGGGCGACACCAAGAACGCCGTCGAGGCCATCGACAAGATCGGCGGCGTCATCCGCCAGATCAGCGACATCCAGATCACGATCGCGAGCGCGGTCGAGGAGCAGAGCGCGACGACCAACGAGATCGACCGCAACGTCACCGAGGCGGCCAGGGCCACGAACGAGATCGCGCAGAACATCGGCGGCGTCGCGCAGGCCGCGAAGAGCACGGCGACCGGCGCGTCCGACACGAGGAGCTCGGCCGTCGAGCTCGCGCGGTTCGCCGGCGAGCTCCAGTCGCTGGTCGGTCAGTTCCGCACCTGAGATCGCGCGCTCGCGTGGGGCCTCGTGCGCGGGCCGCACGGCCCCCGCGCGCGTCGACCTCCCCGCCCTACCCCTTCACCTCGGGATACAGCACCGCCACCAGCTCCCCCTGCAGATCCTCCCAGATCTCGCCGACCCCCTCCATCCGCCGCCACTGCGTGATCGCGGGGTCCCACACGTAGCGCCGGAAGGTCTTCTCCTTGCCGAGCAGCTTCGACGCGAGCTCGAGCGCGCCGATCGGCCGCGCCCAGGCGAGCGCGATCTCCGCGTTGCGGCCGCTGCGCAGGAGCTTGAGCTTCTCGACCCCCTGGCGCAGCACCGCGAGCCCGGGCATCGCCATCGGCCCCGACAGCTCGCGGAAGATCTCCTCGACCAGCGCGAGCCCCTTGCCGTGGATGGCGGCCTCGCCCGAGGGGTCGAGCTGCGCGCGCGCGCTCTCGGCCAGCGCGCGCAGGCGCTTCTTCGGATCCTTGGGATCGTCGATCGGCTCGCTCATCCGCCGATGGTGACGGAGCGCGCGCCCGGCGTCAGCAGCGACGTGCTCGACGCAGCGCGACGCGCGCGCTTTCTCGCGCGTCAGGGCGCTTCGTAGGTCACGCGCACCACCACGACCTCGGCGCGCCCCTTGGGACGCACGACCGTCGCCTCCTCGCCCACCGCCTTGCCGAGCAGCGCGCGCGCGAGCGGCGAGTCGACCGAGATCCAGCCGTGGTCCGAGTCGAACTCGTCGCCGCCGACGATCCGGTAGGTCGCCTGGTGGCCGTCCTCGTCCTCGATGGTGACCCAGGCGCCGAAGAAGACCTTGCCGTGCTGCTCCTTCGACGGCGTCACGATGGTGAGCACGTCGAGCCGCTTCGAGAGGAAGCGCACGCGCCGATCGATCTCGCGCAGGCGCTTCTTGCCGTAGATGTACTCGGCGTTCTCCGAGCGATCGCCCTGCGCGGCGGCGGCGGCGACCTCGGAGGTGACGCGCGGCCGCTCGACCTTCCAGAGGTGCTCGAGCTCCTCTTGGAGCTTCCGGTAGCCCTGCGGCGTGATGTAGGCCTTCGCCCCCTTGGGCGCGCTGGCGTCCTTCTCCGTCTCGGCCTCGTCGTCGGGCGCGTCGAGCCCGCCGTCGTCCTCGCGCGTGAACGCCTTCGACATCGCCGGAGAAAGTAGGGCTGCGGAGGCCCATCGGCCAATTGCCGCGCCCTGTCGCGACCGGCGACGCGCATTCGCACGTCGCCATCGCGGCGCCTCGACCGCGCGACGCGACCACGGCAACATCGCGCAGTGCCGCACCCGCTCCGCTCCCGCTGCTCCCTCCGTTCCCGCCCGCTCCTGCTCGCCGCGATCCTCGGACTCTGCGCGACGAGCGGCTGCGCAGGGAGCTCGCCGACCTCGGCCAGCGACCCGGCGCCCGAGACGATCGCCGACGCGAGCGCCGACGTGACCGACACGAGCACAGCAGGCGACGGCGCCCCGCCGGCGGACGCCGACCTTCCGACCGACGCGCCCGCCGACACGCGCGACGCCGCCTCGCCGAGCAAGGACGCGGGCGCCGACGCGAAGTCGGACGCGAGCGCCGACACGAACGCCGACGCCCCCGCCGGCTGCGGCGCGTGGGCGGGCGATCCGAAGTTCACCTGCTCCGCCGACGGCACCACGCGCGGCAAGTGCGTCGGCACCACGCCGAGCGTGGAGCCCTGCGCGCGCGGCTGCCTGCGCGAGCCCGCCGGCACCGACGCGGTATGCCTCGCCACCACCGCGAGCTGGAGCTGCAGCGGGAGCTACGGCACGACGCGCTCGGCGGCCGGCGATTACGACCTGACCGCGTTCGGCTGCTGGAAGGACGCCGCCGGCACGGTGCACACCGACCCGGGAGACAATTGCATCCCGACCTGCCTGAGCAAGGCGATCGCCGCGGGGCTCTGCCCGGCGGGCGCGACCGGGCCGCAGTGCGAGGAGTCGATCGACTGGTACACCGCCGACGGCGCGCGCTTCGGCTGCCTGCAGCGCCTGAAGATCACCAACCCGAAGAACGGCAAGGCCGTGATCGCGGTCGCGCTCGACTACGGCCCGGGCTGCAGCGTCGAGGCGACGGTGGGCCAGTACGCCCTCGACGCGAGCGGGCGCGTGAACCAGTACCTGTTCGGGTCCGACCAGGGGATCTCCGACAAGTCGCTGGTGCACGTGGTCGAGGTCGACAATTCGACGCCCCTCGGCCCGGTCCCCTGAGCGACGCGCGGCGAGCGCGCTTGGCGCCGTGTCGGCCTCGTCGCCAGATGCGTCGGTGGATGCGTCGGTGGTCCGACAGGTGACAACGTGCGCGGCCGACTTAGGTTCTCGGGCGCGATGAACCAAGCGCGCACCGCGTTCCGTGCCCCCTCCTTCACGAAGAAGGCTGGCCTCTTCACGATGCTCCGCAAGCCCGGCGCCGTGCTGCGCCTGCTGACCGACGAGCGCGCCCCCACCTTCCCGCGCATCGTCGCGGTGCTGGCGGTGCTCTACGTGCTGCTGCCGATCGACGCCATCCCCGACATCATCCCGATCCTCGGCTGGCTCGACGATCTCGGCGTGGTCGGCCTCGCGTTCGGGTACGTGCTCACGCAGGCGGCGAAGTTCGAGAATTCGCGGCTCGAGCAGCTGTCGTCGTGCTCGCAGCTGCACGCCTCCACGACCTGAAGGCACGCAGCCCACGCGCGTCGGCGCGGCGCGTCTTTCACGATGCGCAGAGGTAGTCGCGCCCCTCGACGAGCCCGAGCGCGTCGAGGCGCGCGCGCACGACGTCGCGCGCCCCGGGCTCGCCGACCGCGACGACGATCGTCTCGGCGCCCGCAGCGCCGGAAGCGCCCGGAGCGCCCCGCTCGAGCGCGTCCGGCGCCTCGATCCGCGCGCCGCGCGCCGGCCGACCGACCTTGCGCGGATCGATGTCGTAGAAGCGCGCGGGCCACGCGTCGTGCAGCTCGAGCGCGCGCGCGAGGCGCTTGCCGGTCTTGCCCGCGCCCCAGATGGCGAACGGGCGCCCGAGCGCGCGCAGGCGCCGCGCGAGGTAGGGCGCCTTGAGCTCGGCGAAGCGCGCGAGGGCGTAGCGCGGATCGTTGAAGGTGAGCCGATCGGCGCGGTGTCGCCAGCGCAGCAGCACGTCGTCGAGCTTGGCGAGCCCGAGCCCCGCCTCGTCGAAGCGCAGCCAGAGATCGTAGTCCTCCGGCCCCTCGGTCTCGCGAAAGCCCCCGACGCGCTCCAGCGCGTCGCGCCGCATGGTCACGCTCGGGTGGCAGAGCGGCGACTCGACGAACAGCGCGCGCGCGTGCTCCTCCTTGGTGACCACCGAGTTCATCCAAGCGACGTAGCGGGAGAGCCCGCCGCCGACCGCCTCGGCAGGGAAGGCCTCGACGCGCGTGCCGACCGCGGCGAGCGAGGGGTCGGCGCGCAGCGCGTCGCAGGATCGGCGGAGGCGCCCCGGCAGCGAGACGTCGTCGGCGTCCATCCGCGCGAGGAGCGGCGCCTCGGCGAGCGCGCACGCGCGCTGGAGCGCCGCGACGATCCCGTTCGCGCTCCCGGGCGCGCGCGCCTGCGCGAGCCGCACGTGCCGCACGCGCGCGTCTCGCCGCGCGATCGCGTCGACCACCGCGGGGCCGTCGTCGCTCGAGCCGTCGTCGACGATCACGACCTCGAGCGCGATCGCCTGCTCGGCGAGCACGCTCTCGAGCGCCTCGCCGACGGTCGCCGCGACGTCGCGGTACGGCAGCAGCACGGAGACTTCGGGGCGCATGCGTGGGGCTCGCGGGCGCGCATCGGCGCCTCGGGGCTGCTACCGCTTGGCCTTCGAAGGCGCACTCGCACGCGCGCTCGAAGGCGCGCTCGGAGGCGCGCTCGCACGTTCGCGCGCACGCTTGGACGCGGGCGCGTCCTCGGCGAGCCGGAGCGCGGGCCGACGCGCGGCGCGCCGCGTGGTCGCCTGCTCCTTGAGCGTGCGCCGGCGCCTCGCCTCCTGATCGGCGTCGAGCACCACCCAGCCGTGCTTCTCGGGGTCCCAGAACGTGGTGTAACCCCCCTTGGCGAGGCCGAACGCAGGCAGATCGCCGCCGCGGCCGCGCGTGGCGAGGAAATCGCGCCGGTGCGGGAGCGCCTCGGAGGCGTCGTAGTACGAGGGGAGCAGGAAGTTCGACACGGCCACGCCATCGAGCTCGTAGGTGTCGGCCTGCACGGGATCGCACACCTCGCGCCAGTGGAACACGTGCCGTCGCCGCTCGACCGGGTGAGGCCCGGCGACGACCGAGTTGAGCAGCGGGTTGCCCACCAGCTCGAGCACCTCGTGCGAGAAGGTCGAGCTAAAGCCGCCGTCGATCTCCTTGGCGATCTCGGTGTGCACGACCCCGAACGGGATGCCGCGGCCGTTCACCTGGTGAAAGCCGTCGGTGCCGTCGCCGTGCGGCGAGTCGTCGAGGTAGAGGATGGCGTCGCCGCGCAGGAGCATCGGCGTCCCCTTGGCGTCGAGCCGCTGCGCCGTCCCCTCGAGCCGGAGCGTGGCCGTGAGGTGCCAGTGCGCGGCGAAGTCCTCCTGCACCTGCCGGTTCACGGCGCGCACGACGGCGAGCACCTCGGCGTCGGCGAGGCGCTTCGAGAGGCTGACGACGGAGATCTGCATCGGCTCGGGCTCCTCGGCGCGGCGTGGGGTGCGCGAGGCGACAGTGTAGCCGCTTCCTTCGCCGCGCCGGCGGCCTCGACACGCCGCTCACTCGTACGCGCGGTACCGATCGCCCCACGGCAGGCGCTCGACGAGCCGCGGCGGCGGCAGCGCGCGCCCGAGCACGGACGCGAGCCGGCCGAGGACCTCGCAGAGCGCGCAGGCGGTCGCGCCGTACATCACGCAGCCGTCGAGCGCGAAGTGCGGCACGCGCATCGGCACCTCGCGCCAGATGGTGTCGACCGCCTCGATCACGCGCTCGCCGGTGAGCCACGGCTCGATCGGAATCTCCAGCAGCCGCGTGTGCTCCGAGCTCGAGACGCGCGGCGTCGCCCCGTCGCGCACCCGCGCCGCGTACGGGTGGAGCCAGTAGCGCCCGGTGACCACCGGCATCGGCGACAGCGCGCCGAGCAGCTCGAGGTCGCCGGCCCCGAGCCCGATCTCCTCCTGCGTCTCGCGCAGCGCGGTGGCCGCGAGATCGACGTCGTCCGCCTCGCGCTTACCGCCCGGGAACCCGACCTCGCCCGCGTGATCGCGCAGCGTGGCGGCGCGCACGAGCGCGTAGATCGTCGGCGCGCCGCTCGGCGGACGCAGCGCGATCGGCACCAGGACGGCCGCCGATCGCGGCGCGCGCGCGCCGGCGTCGCCGCTGGGGAGCGGGAAGCGACCGACAGGCGGCGGGAGCTCGCGGACCGTCGGGTCGAACGCCGCGCGGAGGCGCGCCTCGTCGATCACGCCGCGATCGTAGCCGACGCGCGCGCGGCGCGCGCTCCGGGCCTCCCCCGGCCGCGAAAACAGGTACGCTCGCGCCCCTTGTCGTCGCCGCTCCCGCGTCGCCGCGCCTGGATCCTGACCATCGTCGCCACGCTGACGATGGCGATCAGCTACGTCGATCGCCAGACCCTCGCCGTCCTCGCGCCGACGGTGACGCGCGAGCTCGGCATCTCCGAGACGCGCTACGGCTGGCTCGCGGGGGCGTTCTCGCTCGCGTACCTGGTCGGCGCGCCGCTCTCGGGGCGGTTCATCGATCGCGTCGGCGCGCGGCGCGGGCTGCTGTGGGCGGTCGGCCTCTGGTCGCTGGTCGCCGCGTCGCACTCGCTCGCCGGCGGCTTCGGCAGCCTCTTCGCGCTGCGGATCGCGCTCGGCTTCGCCGAGTCGCCGTCGTTCCCGGGCGCCGCCCAGACGGTCCACCGCGCGCTGCCGCCCGGCGAGCGCGCGCGCGGGTTCGGCGTGCTCTTCACCGGCAGCTCGATCGGCGCCGCGCTCGTGCCCCCCATCGCCACCGCCATCGCGCGGCGCTGGGGGTGGCAGAGCGCGTTCCTCGGCACCGCGGCGATCGGGCTGCTCTGGGTGCCGCTCTGGATCGCGACCGCGTACGCGCCCGACGTGCGCCGCGCCATCGACACCGCGCCGCGCGAGCGCTCCTCGGCGCCGCCGTCGTCGACCTGGGAGCTGGTGAGCAGCCCGCCGGTGCTGCGCGCGATCCTGCTCGTGATCGCCTCGGCGCCGGTGATCGCATTCATGCTGAACTGGGGCGCGAAATACCTCGTGCGCGCGCACGGCGTCGCCGAGGGGAGCGTCGGCGCGTACCTCTGGCTGCCGCCGGTGCTCTACGACCTCGGCTCCATCGGCTTCGGCGATCGCGCCGCGCGCAGCGGCCGGCTCGGCACGCCGCCCAGGCTCGTGGTGCTCGCGTTCGTGCTCGCGTGCTCGGTCACGCTGGTTCCGTTCGCGATGTCTGCGTGGGGGGCGATGGCGCTGGCGGGGCTCGCGATGGCGGGCGGCGGCGGGCTCTTCGCGCTGCTCACGCACGACATGCTCTCGCGCGTGCCGAAGGACTCGGTCGCGCTCGCGGGCGGCATCACCGCCGCGGCGCAGTCGCTCGCGTACATCGTGGCGAACCCGCTGATCGGCCGCTCGGTGCAGCGCTCGGGGAGCTACACCGCCACGCTGGTGATGCTCGGCGTCTGGCTGATCCCCGGCACCGTCGCGTGGCTCACCCTGCGGCGGGGCGATCCGAGCCGGTGACGGCCCCGGCGCCGCCGCGCAGGTACGCGAGCGCCCCCTCGACGAGCACCTGCACGCCGGTCTTGAGGGCCTCTTCGTCGATGTCGAACGCCGGATGGTGCAGGCCGTACCCCGGGTGCTCCGGGTTCGGGTGGCGCACGCCGAGCCAGTAGAAGCAGCCAGGAATCTTCTGCAGGTAGTAGGCGAAGTCCTCGCCGCCCATCGAGGGCCTGAATTCGTGCACGGCGGCCTCGCCGAGGATCGCGCCGGCGACCTCGCGCACCAGCGCGACGCCGACATCGGGGTTCACCGTCGCGGGGTACTTCCGGCGGTAGGCGAGCTCGTGCCGCGCGCCGTGCGCGGCGCAGATGCCCGCGACGATCGCCTCGATCCGGGCCGGGATGAAGTCGCGCAGCGCCGGGTCGAGCGTGCGCACCGTGCCGCGCAGCGCGACGACGTCGGCCACGACGTTGAAGCTGTAGCCGCCGTGGATGGTGCCGATGGTCACGACCGCGGGCGCGAGCGGATCGACGTTGCGCGACACGATCGTCTGCAGCGCGGTGATCACCTGCGCCGCGACCACGATCGCGTCGGTGGTCAGGTGCGGATACGCGCCGTGCCCCCCGACGCCGAGGATCTTCAGCTCGAACGCGTCGGTGGCCGCGAGCGCCGGGCCGCGCGAGAGGCCGATCTGGCCGGCGGGCAGCGACGGCTGGCAGTGCTGGCCGAGGATGAAGTCGACGCCGTCGAGTGCCCCCTCGGCGATCATCGGCTCGGCGCCGCCGGGCCCCTCCTCGGCGGGCTGGAAGACGAACACCACGTCGCCGGGGAGCTCGTCGCGCAGCTCGGCGAGCACCGCCGCGGCGCCGAGCGCCATCGCGGTGTGCGCGTCGTGCCCGCACGCGTGCATCTTGCCGGCGACCTCGCTCACCAGCGCGCCGCGCTTCGCGTCCTGCACCGGGAGCGCGTCCATGTCGGCCCGGATGGCGACCGTGCGCCTTCGGGAAGCGCCTCGCGTGGGCGCCGTGCCGCGCAGCCGCGCGAGCACGCCCGTCTTCGCGACGTGCGCGCGCACCTCGAGGCCGAGCCCGGCGAGCCAGTCGGCCACGATCCCCGCGGTGCGCACCTCCTCGAAGGCGAGCTCCGGGTGGCGATGGAAGTCGCGGCGTCGCTCGACGACGCGCGGGTGGAGCTCCTCGATCCGCGCCCGGATGGCCTCGCGCATAGATCAGCCAGGCTAGCAGCGGCGACCTCCGCTCGAAACACGGCCGTGCGCGCGACGCGGAGCGCGGCCCTCCCTCTGCTAGCCTGCCTCGCCTTGTCCGCCCGCGTCCGTCCGCTCCTCGTCCGCCCCGGCGCGCGCTTCGCGTGCGCCGACGACGGCCTCTGCTGCACCGACATGCACGTCCTCGGCCCGGTCAGCCGGACCGAGGCACGTCGGCTGCGCGTCATCGATCCCGAGTCGGTCACGCGCAGCGAGGCGCTCGACGTCGCGATGCTCCGCACCAAGCCCGACGGGCACTGCACGTTCCATGTCCGCGACGAAGCGGATCCTTCGGGCCGCTTCCTCTGCGCGGTGCACGCCGAGCACGGCGCGATGGCGAAGGCGGCGAGCTGCCGGCGCTTCCCCTACCGGCTGATCGCGACACCGATGGGCGGGCGCATCGCCACCGAGCACCGCTGCCCCTGCCGCACGATGGGCGAGAGGCCGCCGATCGAGGCCGAGGTCGCCGCGGCGTCGCTGGTCGACGCGCAGGGCAAGCTGATGGTCGACGCGCGGGTCGAGCAGTTCCTGCTCGTCACCAAGGGCAAGCGCATCGCGTTCTCGAGCTACGTCGACCTCGAGCGCGTGATGCTCGCGCGCCTCGCGGCCGGGCACGATCCGCTCGACGTGCTCGCGCAGCCCCCCTTCCCGCGCCTCTCCGAGCTCACCTGGTCCGACGTCGGGCACCTGCTGCGGCAGCGCCCCGACGGCACCGCGTGCGGCGAGGCGCTCGCGTGGCTCGGCGACGAGCTCCTGCGCCAGCACGGCACGCCGATACGCCCTCTGCGCGGCCGCCCTTGGTCGCCCTCGTTCGATCACGCCGAGGCGCGCACCCCCGAGCCCGAGAGCCCCGAGGCGATGCTCGCCGACTTCGTGGCCGACACGCTTTGGAGCCTGGACTGGCACGGCCGAGCGCCGTTCGACGTGGCCCGCGCCGATCTCGCCACGCGCGTGGTGCTCGCGCGCGCCCTCGCCGAGAGCTTCGTCGCCGCGGGGACGCGCGCCGATCGCGCGATGGCCGAGGCCATCCACGTCGTCGAGCTGGCGGGGGCGAGCGTGCTCTGGGGCGCCATCCTGAAGCACATCCGCCTCGCGGCCTGACGCCGAACTGGCCCCGCGGCGCCTTCGAGGCGCTACGCTTCGAGCGATGCCGGCGTCGCGTCGCTTGATCGGCCTGTCGTACTCGCCGTGGACCGAGAAGGCCCGCTGGGCGCTCGATCACCAGCGCGTCGAGTACGCCTACGAAGAGTATCTCCCGATGCTCGGCGAGCCGCTGCTGCGCGCCCGCATGCGCACGCTGCGCGGCCGCGTGTCGGTCCCCGTGCTGCTCGAGGACGGCGAGGTCTACGCCGACTCGTTCGAGATCGCGCTGCGCGCCGACGCGCTCGGCC
This sequence comes from uncultured delta proteobacterium, assembly GCA_903923175.1. Lineage (GTDB taxonomy): Bacteria > Myxococcota_A > Polyangia > Polyangiales > JADJMO01 > CAIXWQ01. The sequence continues at coordinate 16,520 of CAIXWQ010001393.1, forward strand.
GCGGCCCGCGCCTCTTCCCCGAGGGCACGGTCGAGGCCATCCGCACCTGGAACGAGCGCGCCGAGCGCCTGTCGTCGGCGGGGCGCGCGCTGCTGCTCGCCCGCCTGGCCGAGGATCGCGAGGCGCAGCGCGAGAGCCTGCCGCCGTGGATCCCGCGCGGCGCGCGCAGCCTCGCGACGCCGTTGGCGGCGACCGCGGTGGGCTACCTCGCCCGCAAGTACGGCGCGACCGCCCGCACGCGCGCGGACCTCGAGGAGACGATGCGCGAGGCGCTGCACGCGCTGCGCGGCGCGCTCCAGGAGCGCACCACCATCCTCGAGCGCTTCACCTACGCCGACGTCACGATGGCGGTCGCGCTCCAGCTGGTGAAGCCGGTGGCCGACCGCTACATCGCGCTCGGCCCGGCGACGCGCCGCGCGTGGACGCACGAGCCGTTCGCGGCGCAGTTCGGCGATCTCCTCGCCTGGCGCGACGCGCTCTACGAACGCGAGCGCGGCCCGCGCGTCGTCGGCTGATCGCCACGAGGCCCGTGCTGCCACTGCGGCCCGCGCGGCACGTGCTGCGTTGCCTCGCCCTGCGACGCGCGCGGCTCGTGCTGCCCGGCCTGCGCCGCCGGGGCCTTGCGCTCGCGCTCGAAGCGCTGGATGGCGGCCGGGACGCCCCCCATGTCGACGCGCCGACGGAGCGTCTCGCGCAGCCCCACCGCGGCCGCCATCGCCTGCGTCTTATCGGGGATCGGCGAGATCCAGACGAAGCGCCCGTCGTCGGTGAGCAGCCGCGCCGCGCGCAGCAGCACCTCGCCGTAGAGCTGCTCGACCTCCTCGAACGACGAGAGCCTGCGCCCCATCGGCGGGTTGGTCAGGATGAGCGTCGGGCGGGCCGGCGGCTCGAAGGTGCGCGCGTCGAGCGGCGCGAGCGTCGCCCCGTCGATCCCTGCCGCGCGCAGGTTCTCGCGC
>CAIXWQ010001394.1 GCA_903923175.1 uncultured delta proteobacterium
GCATGAGCCGCCGCGACGCGCGCCGCCACCGCGACGGCGCCCCTGACGCGCGCGCCGGCGCACCGGCGGCCTCGGACGCGGGCGCGGGCTCGCTCGGAGCGTCGGGGCGATCGTCGTCCATGGCGCGCGATGGTGTGCCCAGGCGGGGCCGGAGGCGAGAAGGGTCGCGCCCGCCGGGCTACGCCTGCGAGGGGCGCTCTCGCTGCGCCTGCACGCGTCGGCGGTCGTCGGCGTCGGCCCTGGACTCGCCGCCGTCGGCACCCGCCTCGTCGTCGTCGTCGGACAGGCCGAGCGCGCTTCGCGTCATGGAGCCGATCTGGTTCTTCGCGTAGTCGCGCGCGAGGTTGCGCGCGGCGAGCGCGCCGATGCCGAAGAGCAGGCGCGGCGTGAGGCCGCCGCCGAGGACGAAGCCGACGCCGACCGCGACCGCGACCGCGGTGCGCGGGTTCGCGCGCGCGAAGTTCTCGATCACGATCCGCGCCTCGGCCGCGCCGGCCTTCGCCCGCGTCTCGAGGTCTTCGTGGTCCGGCTCTGCGGATGTCGTTCGCGCGTTCGCGTGGCCCTGCATCGACGTCTCCCTCCATCCAACCAATTCGAGGTGTCCGCTGCGCGCGCCCCGTCACCGGCGTCCCCGGCGTCGAACGCACCCGCGCTCGCCCGCGCCGCCGGCGACCGAGCCGGCCGGCCCCCGATGGATGCCGGTCGGCGAGCCGTCGTTCGCGTCGCATCATACGGCGCTTCGTGGTCGGGCGTGGCACGTTCGTCGGCCGCGGCGAGCCTCGTCGGGGCGTCGCGCCCCGCGGCGCGCTGGCACCACCCCTGCAACTCGCGTCGGCGTGCGACCCTGGAGCTCACGCGTCGCTCGCGACGACCTCCTGCGCGCGAGCACGCGCGGCTGGCTCCCGCTCGTCGCGCTGGCGCTCGGCGCCCTCGCGCTGCTCGGGTTGCTCGGGCTCGCGTGGCCGCGCGCGCTGCCGCTCGTGCAGGCCGCCGCCGAGCCGACCGAGCCGACGGAGCCCGCGACGCGCGCGACGCCAGCGCCGCCCCGCCACGCCCTCGGCGCCTGCGAGTCGACCCACGCCGAGAGCGAGCCGTCGTGCGTCCACCCGCGCGGGCGTGAGGTGCACGCGGGCCCGTGATCGCGCGGCTACCCACCCCTACGCACTCCTACGCGCCGAGCCTCGGCGTGGCGTCGCGCTCGGCGGAGCGCGCGGAGGCGAGCGCCGGCTCGGGCGCCGCGACGGCCGGCAGCTCGACGACGAAGCGCGTGCCGCCCTCTTCACGGGCGCGGAAGGCGATCGTGCCGCCGAGGCGATCGACCAGCTGCTTGGTGACGAACAGGCCGATGCCGGAGCCGCGCTCGCCCGCCGTGCCGCGCGGGCGCAGCTTGGTCAGCCGCTCGAACACGCGCGCGAGCTTGTCGGGCGGGATGCCGACCCCTTCGTCGTCGACCGTCAGCGCCGCGCACCCCCCCGCCGACGAGAGGCGCACCCACACGCGCCCGCCCTTCGGGGTGTACTTCAGGCCGTTGTTCACCAGGTTGGCGATGATCTGGCGCGCCCACATGAGATCGGCGCGGATCGCGGGCGCGTCGTCGTCGATCTCCAGCGCGAGCTCGACCCCCTTGCGCCGCGCCTCGATAGCGATGAGGTCGACGACCTCGCGCACGAGCGCGCGCAGATCGAGCGGCGGATCGCTCTCCGGGCCGTCGGCGTCGTCGACGTCGATGAGCGCCGAGGCGAGCAGGTTCCCCGCCAGGTGCACGACGGCGTCGCACGCGCGACGCGCGACGTGGAGCAGGTGGCGCTGATCGTCGGTGAGCTCGGTGAGCATCGGCTCGAGCAGCTCGAGCGCCCCCTTCGCGGCCGCGACCGGCGAGCGGACGTCGTGCGACGCGACCGCGAGCAGCTCGTCCTTCTTGCGGCCGACCTCGGCGAGCCGCCGCGCCGCCTCCTCGGCCTCCGCCGCGCGCCGCCCCGCGTCCTCGAGGGCTTGGGCGAGCGCGGCTTCGCGATCGCGCCGGGCGCC
>CAIXWQ010001395.1 GCA_903923175.1 uncultured delta proteobacterium
GCGAGCGTCTCGAGCGACGCGAGGAGCGTCGCGTCCGCGCCGAGCGGGCCGAGCACGCGCGCGGGCGCGAGCACGCCGTGGACGCGCGGGGCTTCCGTCGCGCCCTCGGCGTCCCCTGCCTCACGCGCCTCACGCGCCTCACGTGCAGAGCGCTCCGCCGCGCCGATCGCCGCGAAGAGCTCGGCGTGCTCCGGCACGCGCACGTCCTCGCGCGCGCTGCCTCCGTGCGCGTCGCCCGCTGGCTGCCCGTCGCGCGCGAAGAGCTCCGCCAGCGCCTCGCGAAACGCCTCGACCAGCGCAGGCACGTGGGCGAGCGGGCCGCCGAGCAGCAAGACCGGCGGCGCGATCGTCCGCCCGCGCGCGAGCACCGCGAGGTTCTGGATGACGATCGCGCGCAGCAGCGCCGACATCGCGTGCTCGGCGGGCGCACCGAGCTTGATCAGGTTCACCACGTCGCGCTCGGCGAAGACGCCGCATTTCGCCGCGACGCGCAGATCGCCCGAGAGCCGCAGCGCCGCGACGTCGGCCTCGGTGAAGGCGAGCCGCCGCGCGACGCGATCGAGCGTGGCGCCCGTGCCGGCCGCGCAGCGATCGTTCATCTGCGGATCGTCGCAGCCGCCACCGAAGGACCGGCCCACCGTGCCGCCCGCGCCGAGCATGCCGGGCGTGCGCCGCGTGCCGAGGAACACGAGCTTCGCGTCCTGCCCGCCGAGCTCGACGATCACGCGCGTGTCGGGCGCGCGCGCGCGCGCCGCCGCGACCACCGCGTCGACCTCGTGCACGAAGCGCCCCCCGAGCTCGGACGCGAGCGCCGCGCCGATCGACCCCGTGACGCCGACCGCGCCCCCCGCGGTGCTCGGACACGCCGCTCTCGCGCGCGCCACCAGCTCGTGCGCGAGCTCGTGCGCGCGCCCGCGGTGCCGCTCGCACGCGTGGAAGGCGAGGGCGCCGGCGTCCACGACGACGACCTTCACCGTGGTCGAGCCGACGTCGATTCCGAGCGCGGACAAGGCTCGTAGCCTATCGTGCGACAGGGCTCCTCACCATGCGCACCCTGCGCGGCCCGCGTTTGCGCGCGGCTCGGCGCGGTGTACCGGAGTGGCTCATGAGCGCGGCGTCTCGGCGCGAGTTCCTCGCCACGCTGGCCGCGGCGACCGTCGGCGCCGCCGCGCTCGGCTGTCATCGCAAAGCCTCGGGGGGTACCGTGAACGTCAGGCTCGGGGTCTGCGCGCTGCGCATCAGCTTGCCGATCTTCGTCGCGAAGGAGCGCGGTCGCTTCGAGGCGCACGGCCTCTCGATCGAGCTCCAGAGCTACCCGACCGCGCAGCCGATGATCGACGACCTGCTCCTCGGTCGCCTCGATGCCGCGGGGTTCGCCGCGTACCCGATCGTCTTCGCCTCGGCGAAATCGCTGAAGAGCGTGGACGACGCGCCGGTGCTCGCGGCGTCGATCGTGGAGGACCGCGAGCACCGCCTCAGCTACGCGCTCGCGCGCAAGGGCGCGGGGATCTCGTTCCCCAAGGGGCTGAAGGGGAAGCGCGTCGGCATCCTGCCGACCGTCGCGTATCAGAAGTGGCTGGCGGCGATCCTCCGCAAGGCCGGGCTCGCCGAGGGCGACGTCACCGTCACGCCGACCGCGCCGCCGATGCAGGCCCGCGCGCTCGCCGACGGCGCCATCGACGTGCTGTTCACCAACGATCCGATGGCGACGGCGATCCTCGCCGAGGGGGGCGCGGAGATCGTCGATGACGGACCGCCCTGCGCGGCCTGGCTGCGCGACCCCTTCCCGTTCGGCGCGTTCGCGCTCGGCGGCGGGTTCGCGCGCGCCCGGCGCGCCGAGGCCGAGCAGCTCGTCGCCGCGATCGACGACGCGATCGATCTGATCCGCAAGGACCCCGCCGCAGCCAAAAGGGCCATGGAAACCTACGTGCGGCCGACCGAGCGCGCGTTCGTCGGCAAGTACCCCGACGCGCGCTTCTTCCGCTCGAGCGAGCTCGACGCCGCGGCCGTCGCCGTGGAGGTCGAGCGCGAGCACCAGCTCGGGATCTTCGCGGGCGAGGCCAACGTGAAGTCGTGGGCGGAAACCCCGCGGTGAGCGCGGGCGGGGGCAGCGGGCTCGACGCGCTCGGCGCGCTCGGCGCGCTCGACGCGCTCGTCGAGCTCACCGACGCGCGCGTCGACGCGCAGCTCGGCCCGGTGTCGATCCGCGTGGCGGCGGGCGAGCGGATCGCCTTGGTCGGGCGCAACGGCTCGGGGAAGTCCACCCTGCTGCGGCTCGTCGCGGGGCTCGCGAGCCCGTCGAGCGGGCGCGTGCGCGTGCGCCTCGACCGCGCGCGCGGCCCGCTCGGCTACGCGCCGCAGGCGTTCCGCGCGAGCTTGCTGCCGTGGCTCTCGGTGCGCGAGAACGTCGCGCTGCCGCTGCGCGCGGAGCGGCTCGCGCCGAGCGAGCACGCGCGGCGCGTCGATCGCGCGCTCGACGTGGTCGCGCTCGATCGCGCGCTCCTCTCGCGTCGCCCGCAGACGCTCTCGGGCGGAGAGCAGCCGCTGGTCGTGCTCGCGCGGGCCGTCGTCGCGCGCCCCGCGGTGCTGCTCCTCGACGAGCCTTGCTCGGCGCTCGACGCGGTCGCGCGCGGCACGGTGCGCCGCGCGCTCGGCGCCTGGCTCGCGGCGTCGGGCGCGACGCTGCTGCTGGTCACGCACGACCTCGACGATCTCGCGCTCGTCGAGCGCGCGCTGGTGTTCGCGAAGGGGACCTCGACGGAGCCGGGCGCGGGGCGCGTCGTCGCGGACGTGCCGGTGGCGCAGGCGCGCGCGCAGATCGCGCGGCTCGCGGCGGGCGCAGAGGACGCGGAGGACGCGGAGGACGCGACGAGCGCGGAGTCCGGTCGAGGAGCGGAGGCGCATGTCGCGGCTGCGCCGTAGCCTGCTCGTCCCCGCGCTGCTGATCGGCGCCTGGACGCTCGCCGCGCTGGCCGGGTGGCCGAGCCGCCGCGCGATGCCGACGCCGTCGGCGTTCCTCGGCGCGGCCGCGCACGAGCTCGTCCAGGCGCGCGTGTGGCTCGACCTGCTCGCCACCCTCGGGCGCGTGCTCGGCGCGCTCGCGATCGCCGTGCCGCTCGGCGGCCTGCTCGGCATCGCGCTCGGGCGCCGACGCGCGACGTGGCGCGCGGTGGAGCCGTCGCTCGATTTCCTGCGCGCCATCCCGCCGATCCTCACCTTCCCGCTCTTCTTGCTCGCCCTCGGGTACGGCGAGGCCTCGCGCCTCGCCTGCACCGCCAGCGCCGCGACCGGGCTCGTGATGCTGCACGTGGGGCTCGGCCTCGCGCGCGCGCCCAAGGAGCGCGCCGAGACGGTCGCGCTGGCGGGGCTCTCCGCGCGCGAGACCTTCCTCGTGCTGCACGTCTACGAGGCGCTCCCCGGGCTGCTCACCGGCGCGCGCGTCGCGCTCGCGGCGGCGCTGGTCGTGTCGGTCGTCTCGGAGATGCTCGTCGGCGCGGAGCACGGCCTCGGCGCGCGCGCGCTCGACGCGATGCTCGCCTACCGCGCCGAGCTGCTGTGGCTGGTGATCGCGCTGGCGGGCGCGATCGGCTGGGCGCTCTCGGGCGCGCTCGCGGCGATCGAGCGGCGATGGCTCGACTGGTGAGCCGCGCGCCGCGTCCGCCGCGTCGGCGTCACCGCGGGCGCTTCTTCGCGCGCTTCTCGATCCACTCGACGACGCGGCCGGCGTAGTCGACGCCGTCGAAGCGCATCATCTGCTGGATGCCGGTCGGGCTCGTCACGTTGACCTCGGTGAGCTTGCCGCCGATGACGTCGAGGCCGACGAAGTACAGCCCGTCGGCCTTCAGCCGCGGCGCGAGGTCCGCGATCATCGCGCGCTCCTCCGCCGTGATCGGCACCGCCGCCGCCGTGCCGCCGGTGTGCAGGTTGGCGCGCGCCTCGTTCTCCGCCGGCACGCGCAGGATGGCCCCGAGCGGCTCGCCGTCGATCAAGAGGATGCGCTTGTCGCCGACGCGCGCGGCCGGGAGGAACTCCTGCACCATGCCGAAGCGCGTGCCGTACTCGCCGATCGTCGCCTCGACGATCGCGTTGAAGTTGCGGTCGTCCGCGTTGAGCAGGAACACGCCCGCGCCCGCCATGCCGTCGAGCGGCTTGATCACCGCGCGCCCGCCGATCTCCTCGACGAACTCGCGCACGCGCTTCGGCGACGCGGTCACCAGCGTGCGCGGCATCCACTTGCTGAAGTGCAGCGTGTAGAGCTTCTCGTTCGCGTCGCGCAGGCCCTGCGGATCGTTGACGATGAGGGTGTGCTCGCGGACCGTCTCGAGCAGCTGGGTCATGTACGCGTACGTCGCGTCGAACGGCGGATCCTTGCGGATCATCACCACGTCGTAGTCGGCGACCTTGCCGCGCGCGACGTCGCCGATCTTCCAGCCGTCGTCGATGCCGCCGCTCTGCGTGTCGCGACGAAAGACCTCGAGCGGCGCCGCGCGCACCTCGAGCACCCCCTGGTTCACGTCGAGATCGAGCGGCTGCGCGTGGAAGCACTCGTGCCCACGGGCCGCGGCGGCGAGCATGAACGCGAAGGTCGTGTCCTTCGCCGTCGCCACCGTTCGCATCGGATCCATCAGAAAGAGAAACCGCATCTCGAGCGCCTCCTGAGAGAACGCGCACGGTAGCCGTTGCCCGGCGCGCGAGCGAGCGCCCCGCGGTGGGGGCCGATCCGCCCGGGGACGCATTAGAGTGCGCCCGATGGGTACCCCCGAACCGGCCGCGCTCGAGGCGGCGGACGCCTCGTCGACGAGTGCGACGCTGGTGAGGGCTGCGGCGACGGCAGCGACGGCTGAGACGGCAGAGTCGGCCGAGTCGGCCGAGCCCTCGGTCGATCCGGACGCCCCCGAGGCGCCCTACGCCCGCGAGTCGCGCTGGCTGCGCGACGTCTACCGCCCGAACGATCCGCAGATCACGCTGCGCTCGCTGCTCACGGGCGCGGTGCTCGGCGCCGTGCTCAGCGCCTCGGATCTCTACATCGGCCTCAAGATCGGCTGGACGTTCGGCATGAGCATCACGGCGAGCGTCCTCGCTTTCGCGCTCTGGGCCGGCGTGTCCCGCGCGCGCCCGTCGACCGCGCCGTTCGGGCTGCTGGAGAACAACACCTCGCAGACGGTCGCGTCCGCCGCGGCGTACATGGCCTCGGCGGGGCTCGTCGGCTCGATCCCGGCGATGACCATCCTCCAGCGCGAGGGGGTCATCGCCAAGTTCCCGCTCGATGGCCCCAAGCTCTGCTTGTGGCTCTTCGCCACCGCGAGCCTCGGCGTGTTCGTCGCGGTGCCGCTCAAGCGCTCGATGATCAACGGCGAGCAGCTCCGCTTCCCGCACGGCGTGATCGCCGCGCAGACGCTGCAGACGCTCCACCAGGCGGGGCGCGCCGCCCACGCGCGGGCGCGCGCGCTGATCGTCGCCGGCGCGGTCGCCGGGGCGTGGCGCGGCGCCCTCGATTCGAAGCTCTGGCTGTTCCGCAAGATCCCGTCCGCGTTCGCCCCGCCGGTGTCGATCGCGGGCATCTCCATGCGCAGCTGGAGCCTCGCGACCAACTCGGGGCTGCTGTTCTACGCGGCGGGCGCGATCGTCGGGCTGCGCACCGGGGCGAGCATGCTGGTCGGCGCGATCGTCTCGTACGGCCTCGTCGGCCCGCGCCTGCTCGCGGCGAACGTGCTCTCGATCGCGCCGCCGGAGGTCGCCCACGATCCGGCGCGCTGGGCCGCGTTCCGCAAGGCCGCCGAGGCGCTCGGCTCGATCCCGCTCGCCGACGGCTCGGCGCTGCACGTCGCGATGCGCTCGAAATGGAGCGTGTGGCCCGGCACTGCGATGATGCTCTCGGCCGCGCTGGTCGGGCTGCTCCTGCGCTGGCGCGTCTTCGGCGGCGCGCTCGCGAGCATCCTCGCGCTCTCGCGTGCGGATCGCGCAGCGGGGACGCGCGATCCGCTCGCGGGGATCGAGGTGCCGCCGCGCACGTTCCTGGTCGGCCTCGCCGCCTGCACGGTCGCCTGCGTCTGGATGCAGCGGGCCTGGTTCGGGGTGCCGATCGCGTGGGGCGTGGTCAGCGTCGCGCTCGCGTTCGTGCTGTCGATCGTCGCGGCGCGCGCCACCGGAGAGACCGGCGTCACCCCGGTGAGCGCGCTCGGCAAGGTCACGCAGCTGCTCTTCGGCGTGGTCATCCCGGGGGACGCGGTCGCCAACCTGATGACCGCCACCGTCACCGCCGGCGCCGCGGCGCACTCGGCCGATCTGCTCACCGAGGTGAAGACCGGCTACCTGCTCGGCGGCTCGCCCCGCAAGCAGCTCTGGGCGCAGCTGGTCGGCGTGGTGGTCGGCAGCCTCGCGTGCGTGCCGCTGTACCTGCTGATCGTGAAGCCGGAGACGATCGGCACCACGCTGCCGGCCCCCGCGGCGGTCGCGTGGGCCAGCGTCGCCAAGCTGCTGCGCGACGGGCTCGCGGGGCTCCCGCGCGGCGCGGTGCTCGCGGCGGCGTGCGCGGCCGGGGCGGGGGCGCTGCTCACCGTGCTCGAATCGACGCTGCCGAAGCGCCTTCGCGACTACGTGCCGAGCGCGTCGGCGATCGGGATCGCGATGATGATCGACGGCCACGACTCGATCGCGCTGTTCCTCGGCGGCGTGTTCGCGTGGGGCTGGACCAAGCTGCGCCCGCAGCAGGCGACGGCCTACCTCGCGGTGGTCGCGAGCGGCGTGGTGGCGGGCGAGGGGGTCGTCGGCGTGGTGAGCATCGCGATCAACTCGCTGCTCGGGCGCTGACGCGGCGTATCCTCGGGCCGAGGAGCCGCACGCGCATGATCCCGAAGACCCCGAGCGCGCCGCCGTGCGCGCGCC
>CAIXWQ010001396.1 GCA_903923175.1 uncultured delta proteobacterium
CCGTCACCTCGGCGCTCCTGCGGCGCGAGGTCTCGGGGGCGAGCACCGCGCTCTCGGCGATCGTCCCGTTGTGCGCGAAGACCCAGCCGTCGCGCGTGAACGGGTGCGTGTTCTCGAGGCGCGTGGGCCCGACCGTCTTCTTGCGGATGTGGCTGAGCAGGATCTCCCCGGTCGCCCCCGCCGCGAGCGCGTCGAACCGCGCGTCGGCGCCGGCGCAGGCGGGCTGCCGGTGGACCTGCCAGCCGCGCCCGCGCGCGTGCACCGCGAGCCCCCAGCCATCGGGGTGATCGGGCGACAGCGCCGCGAGGCTGCGCGGCGCGCGCGAGAGCGCGAACCCGAATCGGGTCGCCTCGCCCGCCACGACGCCGAGCAATCGGCACATGCCCGGACGGTACCGTGAGGCCGCGATTCGGGCCGAATTTCCGGTCGCTCCGCGCGCGTCGTGAGCGGCGCGGGGCGCGTCAGAGCCGGATGAGGCGCGTCTCGAGGAGCTGGCCGTCGACGCGCCAGATGCTCGCGAACGTGGCGAGGTCGAGCTCCCGCCGCTGCGCCCGCTCCTCACGCGACGCGCGTGACGCGCGTGACGCGCGTGACGCGCGTGACGCGCCGACCTGGATCTCGTGACGAACCTGCTGCTGCTGCTGCTGCGATTCCGAGCGATGCGTGTGCATGCGTGCCCCTTCGCAACGGCCGTGCCGCGCGCGCGGGCCCGCTTTTGTCGCGCATGACGCGGCCGGGCGCGAAGCGTCGCACGCAGCGCCGCGAAGTCGGAGCCTCGCTCGCGGTCAGGGCTTGGGGACGCGCAGCGTCGCGCTCACCATCGCGGAGCCGCTCAGCGCGTAGAGCAGGACCAGCGGGTGCAGCTCCCACGGCCCGAGCTGCAGCGAGCCGAGCCAGAGGTGCTCGCCCACGTGGCCGCGCGCGAACGCGATCGCGAAGAAGAGCACGATGGCGAGGCTCGTCGGGATCGGCGTCCCCTCGTAGTACTTGACCTTGCCGGTCTCGTCCGAGAGCGACGCCGCCGTCACGTTGTAGCGCGCGAGGCGGCTGATCCCGCAGGCGACGAAGTAGATCAGGACGAGCGCGTCCCACGTGCCGCGCAGGCCGAGCGAGAAGCCGAGCACCGCCGGCGCGACGCCGAACGAGATCACGTCGGCCAGCGAGTCGAGGTCGGCGCCGAGCGGCGACTGCTTGCGACGCCAGCGGGCGACGTAGCCGTCGAAGAAGTCGCAGACCAGCGCGATCGGGAAGAGCGCGAACGCCGTCCACATCGACGGGGCCGCGTGCGTGTCGACGTACCGCAGGCACCCCATGATGGCGCCCATGCCGGCCGCGGCGTTCCCGAACGTGATGAAGTCCGCGAGCACGAAGCTGCGCAACATCGAGAATCGCGGCTTCTTCTCGCGATCGGGCACGCTCTGGAAGTATCAGGGCTGCGCTGCGCCGTCATCTTTTCGCGGCGCGGCGACGTCGAGGCGCGGCGGCGGACTACCGCGCGGTCTTGATCAGCCGGACGTACGCCTCGCCGGCGGCCGCGACGACCCGATCCAGCGACTCGGCCAGCGCGGTCGAGATCGGCGCGTCGGCGGCGGCGAGCACGAGGTTCACCACCCGCTCGCGGATCATCACCGGCGCCACCACGACCTCGACCGCGGACGGCACGCGCAGCAGCTTCAGGAGCCGCTGCATGGCGGGCGCGCCAGCGTCGTCGACCACGCGGTGCCGGCTGTCGTGCGCGACCCGCACCGGCGAGGGGGCGGCGAGCGGCACGGCGATCGCCTCGAGCGCGTCGTCGTCGACGCCGGGCGCGAAGCCGCGCCACCCGATCGCCGAGCCCTCGCGGACGACGAAGACGATCCCGCAGGAGAAGTCGCTGCGCAGGTAGGCCGCGAGAGCGTTGCCGACCCCCTCCTTGCTGAGGCTCGCGCCGATGCGCTCGCAGGCCTCGGCCGCGTCGTAGCGAGGGCGCGGGGGGAGGCTCCGCGCGCGCGGCGCCGCGGGTTCGACGGAAGGGTCCGGAGTCGCAGGGCGCGTCGCCGGCGCGGGCGGTGGGGTCGACTCCCTCGCTGCGATCGACGCTGCGAACGGGGGCTCCGAGAGGCGTTGCAGGGGCGGGGGCGGCGCCGAAGCGCGCGGCGGCGGCGGCGGCTCCGAGCGGCGCGGCAGTGGCGAGAGCTCCTCCGGCGGGAGCGACAGCGCGCGGTAGCCGCCCGAGGTCACGGCGCGCGGCGGCTGCGACGCGGGGGCCGGTGGGAACGAGGCAGGGCGGCTCCGCCCCTCGTCGACTCGCGCGGCGCCGATCGCGAAATGCATCGACGGCTCGGGCGGCGGCGCGAGGCGTGAGCGGAGCGAGCGCGGCGGCGGCTCCGCGCTCGCCGGTCCGGGGAGGGCGTCGTCGAGGAAGGCCTCGGGCTCGAAGACGTGGTGCGGCGCCGGGATCGACGGAGGCCCGAGGTCCGGCAGGCGAGGCGGCGGCGCGAACCGCGGGACGTCGTCGGCCGAGGGGGCGCGGGGCTCCGGCGTGGGCTTCGCGGGCGCCGCGGGGCTCGTGGGCGCGGCGGCTCTCGCGGGCGCGGGCGGCTGCGGC
>CAIXWQ010001397.1 GCA_903923175.1 uncultured delta proteobacterium
CCGGTGACGACGCCGGCCGGGGCGACGCCGGCCACCACCAGCGCGACGGCACCGAGCGGGGCGGCTCTTCGGTTCGCTCGCATGGGTCGGTCTCCGGTCCGCGCGCTGGCTCCCCGCGCGCCGCCGAGCTCCGCCGTGGAGCGTGGCGCGCGCTCGGGGAGACTCGGGGAGAGGAGGCGAGGCGCGTGCCGCGCGGAGCGTGCAAGCGCGGGTCGCGGGTCGAGACCACGGGCCGCGCGCGTGCGCGTCCTGGGCTCGCATTGGCGATGGTGCGGCCCTGCACGAAGCGCGGGCGCGCGGGTCGTGCGGTTTCGCACGAGCACGGGGCGCAGGCGGAGAAATCGTCGGGGATTTCCGCACTGGCACCGACGATGCTCCTTCGGTCGGGCATGACCGCCGAGACCTACCGCTCCTCGCAGCCGCCGGCTCGCGCGCCTCGAGGCCTCAGGCTCGAGCGCGACGTGGCGTTCATCGCCCTGCTGCTCGTGACCGCCGCGCTGGTCGACGTCATCGGCGTGGCGCGGCGGGGCGCCCCGTTCACCGGGCTCCACGCGGTCGCGATGCTCACGCTGATGGCTCCCGTGCTCGCCGCGCTGCTCGCCGGCGCCCGAGCCCTCGCTCGCACCGTCGCGAGCGCGCGCAGCCGAGCCCAGCGGTGAAGCTCGCCGGCGGGGGCGTGCGCCGCTGCACGACCCGTCGAGCGCAGCCGTGGCGAAGCTGCGGCCGAGCGTGAGGCTCGCGCGCGCGGCATGCTGCGCGCGCGGCCGACGCGCGTAGCCTCGCCCTCCAGCGAAGGCGCGGGCCGCGACGCGCCCATGCGCTCCCCGAGGCGCGCCTTTCGCCTCGAGGATCTCATGAACAGGCCCTGGTTCTTCGTCTGGCTGCTCTTGGCTCCCGCGCTGGCGGGCATCGCCATCACGGTGCTGATCAACGTGTCCTTCGCGCAGCCGGCGCTGAAGAACTGGATCATCGCCGCCGCGCTCGGGAGCGCGTTCGTGACCCTTCCGGTCGCCTGGAAGCTCGGCAAGCTCATGGAGAGCTGAGCGACGGCCGGGTCGAGTCCGCGCGCGCCTCTCGGGCGGGTCACGCGGGGCGCGGCGTGCGCGCGTGCGCGTGCGCGAGCACGGCGAGCCCCGCCATCGCGAGGAGCACGGCGCCGAACTGCGCCGGCGTGGCGCCGAGGTAGCGGGCGTCGGCGACGCGCAGCGTGTCGAGCAGGAAGCGAACGGGCGCGTACAGCAGCGCGAGCATCCCGACGAAGTAGCCCTCGGCGCGCGGCGTGCGGCCGAGGCGGTAGAAGACCGCCGCGAGCACGAGCGTGAGCGCCGCCTCCTCGAGGCCGAGGTTGTGGCGCACGACGCCGTCGGAGAACTCCTGGCCGAAGAAGAGCTTGGTCGGCGTGCCGGGGTGATCGTACGCGACGGTGCATCCGAGGCGGCCCAGGATCCACCCGAACGGGAAGCTGTAGGCGACCGCGTCGAGGTACGGCCACGCCTGCCCGTCGAACCCGCGCTTCCACGCGAACAGCAGCGCGCCGAGCACCGCGCCCGCGAAGCCGCCGAACGAGCCGAGGCCGTCCCAGATGCGGAGCAGCGAGAGCGGATCGGCGAGGACCCGCGCCGGCTCGTAGAGGAGCTCGTCGAGCACGTGGCCGCCGATGAACCCGCCCGCCAGCACCCAGCTCAGCAGCGACTCGAGGCGCGAGAGATCGAGCCCCGCGCGCCGGGCGCGACGGCGGGCGATCCAGGCGGCGGCGAGCACGGCCATCGCGACGAGCACGCCGAACGCGTGGATCGTGAGGGGACCGAGGTGAAGCGTCGGCTGCGCGAAATAGGGGAGCATCGGATCCTCGAGGAACACCGCGCTCGACGCGGGTGTTCCGCGCGCTCCGGGCGCGCTCGGCGCGCGCTCCGGTCGAGCGCCCCACGCCGTGCGACGCGGGACGAGCCGCTGGACGAGCGGCTGGACGAGCCCGCAGGTCCGGTCGAAGGTGAGGCGCGAGCGTCGAGCGCGGCGGCGGCGCGAGCGCGTGCGTGCGTGCGTGCGAACCTGCGCTCTCGCGATCTCGCGCCCTCGCGACGCCGAGCCCATGACGCCCGACCCCACGCCGACTGGCCCGCCGTCGCTGCCGCGCCCGCGCTTCTTCGCGGCGGTGGCGGTCGTGGCGATCGGCGCCGCGCTCTTCGCGATCGCCTTCCGCGCGGCCGTCGCGCTGGTCTTCGAGCGCGGCTTCGGCGCGCACGACGTGCTCGCCGCGTTCGAACGGCTCCCTTGGTGGGCCCGGCTCGGCTCGCCGGCGCTCGGCGGCCTGATCGCGGGCGGCGCCTCGGCGATCGCCGCGCGGCGCAAGGACGCCCGCGGCGTCGGCGACGTGATGGAGGCGGTCGTGCTCGGCGGGCGGCCGATGTCGCTGCGCGCCACGCTCTGGAAGGCCTTCGGCTCCTGGAGCGCGATCGTCTCGGGCGGCTCGATCGGTCGCGAGGGGCCGCTCATCCAGTTCGGCGGCGCGCTCGGCGCGCGCCTCGCCGAGCGCCTGGGGATCCGCGAGTCGCGCAAGCGCGCGTTGATCGCGGCGGGTGCGGCGGCGGGCTTCGCGGCCGCGTACAACACGCCCCTCGCAGCCGTGCTCTTCGTGCTGGAGGTGGTCACCGGCGTCGCGGCGCTCGGGGCCGTGTTGCCGGCCATCCTCGCGGCGGCGCTCTCGACGACGATCACCCGCTTCGCGATCGGCGCCGGCCCGATCTACGGCGAGCACGCGTTCGCCATGCGATCGAGCTGGGAGCTCGTCGGCCACCTCTTGCTCGGCCTGCTCGCGGGCGGCGCCGCCGTGGGCTTCATGACGCTGCTCGCGACGAGCGAGCGGCTCTTCGCGAGGCTGCGGCTCTCGCGCCCCGCGCGCGCGGCGCTCGGCGGCGCCGTCGTCGGCGCCATCGCGTGCGGGCTGCCGGCGGTGACCGGCAACGGGTACGAGGCGATCGCGCGCATCCTCGACGGCCACCTGGCGATCGGGCTCGTGCTGCTGCTGCTCGTCGCCAAGCCCCTCGCGACCGCCGCGTCGGTCGGCTCCGGCAGCCCGGGCGGCGCGTTCCCGCCGGCGCTCTTCGTCG
>CAIXWQ010001398.1 GCA_903923175.1 uncultured delta proteobacterium
CGCTCGCGCACAAGGAGGGCTACGAGCACGCCGCGCTGGCCCTCGCGCTCGAATCGGCCGCCCCGTTCGTCAAGGCGGGCAAGCCGCTGCCGCCGCCGGTCGCCGAGGCGCTGGTCGGCGCGGTGACGCTCGCGGCCACCGTGCCGCAGCGCGGCCACTCCAAGAGCGCGCACGTCGGCGACTTCGATCGGCAAGGGACGCTCGTCGTCACCGGCGGCCGCGATCGCGCCGTGCGCGTGTGGGACGCGCAGAACGGCCGGCTCTACGCCACGCTGCTCGGGCACGCCGGCACCATCACCAGCGCGGGGTTCTCGCCCGACGCCAAGCGCGTGATGTCGTCCTCGATCGACGGCACGATCCGCATCTGGCCCACGCTCGGCGAGGGGCCTGCGCTGCGCATCGAGGCCTTCGACACCTCGGCGTCGGTCGCCGAATGGTCGCCCGACGGCACCCGGGTCGCCGCCGGCAGCCGCAAGGGCGGCGTCGGCATCTGGGACGCGCAGAGCGGCGCGCGCCTCTTCTCGTTCACGCACGACAAGCGCGTGGTGAGCGTGACCTGGTCGCCCGACGGCGCGCGCCTCGCGAGCGCGAGCGAGGACGGCGCCCTGCGCGTCTGGTCGACCCGCGACGGCGCGTTGGTGCGCGAATTCAAGCACCCGGACGAGGTCGCGGTCGCGCACTTCTCCCGCGACGGCAAGCGCCTGCTCACCGCGTGCGCCGACCAGTTCGCGCGCGTCTGGACCATCGACGACCCCGCCGCGCCGGTGGTCGCCATCGCGAACAAGGAGGCCCGCCTCGAGGACGTCGGCTGGTCGCCCGACGACTCGCTCGTCGCGCTCGGTGACGACGACGGCGTGCTGCGCACGTTCGAGTCCAGGACCGGCAAGGCGCTGCACACCTGGCGCGAGCACCGCGCCACGATCTTCGGCCTCGCCTTCTCGCCCGACGGCACGCGCATCGCGACCGCGAGCAAGGACCGCACGGTGCGTGTCGTTCGCGTGGACGGCACCGGCGTCGCGCAGACGTTCTTCGGCCACGCCGAGAAGGTGATCGGCGTCGCGTTCGCGCCCCAGGGCGACCGGCTGCTCAGCTTCGGCTACGACCCCGTGCCGCGCCTGTGGAACGCCGAGACGGGCGCGCTGGTGAGCGCGCTCTCGGGCGTCCCGGCGCACCCGTCGGCGGCGCTGCGCGCGCGGCTCGGCCAGCCGCTCGCTCCGAGCGCCGGGCCGCTGGTCACGCTCGTCGGTCACACCGGCGGCATCAACGGGATCGCCTTCTCGCCCGATGGCGCGCGCCTCGTCACCGCGAGCAGCGATCTGTCCGCGCGCACGTGGGACGCGAAGACCGGCGCGCCGCTCGCGCACCACGAGGTCGGCAAGCTCGTGAACGGCGTCGCCTGGTCGCCCGACGGCAAGCGCGTCGTGCTCGCCGCCGACGACCCGGCCGTCCACATCTGGAGCCTCGACGACGATCGCGACGTGAAGCTCGTGGGGCACCGCCTCGCGGTCTACGCGGTCGCGTGGGCGGCCGCGGGCGATCGCCTCGTGAGCTGCGGCGAGGACGGCGAGATCCTGGTCTGGGACGCCCGCACCGCGACGCTGGCGCGCAAGCTCGGCGAGCACGCTGAGAAGACGTGCCGCGCGGCGGCGTTCTCGGCCGACGGCAAGCGCGTCGCGGTGGGCTCGATCGACGGCAACCTCCGCGTGTTCGACGTCGAGACCGGCGCGCTCGCGTGGTCGGTCCAGGCCCACCGGACCTGGATCAACGGCGTCGCGTTCTCGCCGACCGAGCCGCGCCGGCTCGTGACCAGCGGCATCGATCAGTTCGTGCGCCTGTGGACGCAGGGCGAGTCGAAGCCGTTCCTGGAGACCGACGCCCACAACGACTGGGTGCACGCCGTGGCGTTCTCGGAGGACGGCGAGCGCCTGCTCACCTCCGGCTCCGACCGCACCGCCCGCATCTGGGGCGCGCGAGACCTCTCGCCCATGTCGACCTACGAGGTGCCCGCGCGGGCGACCTCGGCGGCGTTCTCCCCCAAGCGAGACGCGGTCGCGATCGGCGTCGAGGACGGCGTCGGGCGCGTCTATCCGACCGATCCGGGCGCGTATTTCGCGATCGGCTGCGCGCTGCTGCGCGGACTGCCCGAAGCGGCAAAGGTCGCTGCGTCCTGCGGAACGCCCTCGCCGTCTCGATGACGGAGCGCGAGCGTGGTGGCGCGTTTCGGCTTCTGGGGCTGAGCCGTTTCCCAGTGCGAGCGCGCCGAGCTATTAATCCGATGCATGGATAGCCTCGCCCGGCGGCCGCGTGGTGGCATCGGCTTCACGACCTGGGGGCCGCTCGTCGGCGCCTGCGGGCACCTGCACCTCACGGTCGACGCGGCCGAGACGTGCCTGACCGGCGATCGCGCCATCTACCACGCGTCGATCCTCGGCGGCGTCGTGCAGCGCGGCGAGCGCTATCAGTCGGTCGTGATGGTGCGTCGCAAGGTCTGACGAGCCCACCGCGCCGCGCTCGATCGCCGCGCGATTCGAGCGTCCCCGCGCTGCCTGCGGAGACGGGGGCGGGGGCCGAGGCTCACTTCACTTCGAGCAGCTCGATCTCGAAGAGCAGCGTCGCGTTGCCCGGAATGACCGGCGGCGAGCCCATCGCGCCGTAGCCCATGTCCGGCGGGATGGTGAGCTTGCGCTTGCCGCCGACCTTCATGCCGACGACCCCTTCGTCCCAGCCCTTGATCACGCCGCCCGCGCCGAGCGTGAACGAGAACGGCTCGTTGCGATCGAGCGAGCTGTCGAACTTCGTGCCGTTGGTGAGCGTTCCCGTGTAGTGGACCTTCACGGTGTCGCCCGTCTTCGCCTCGGCGCCGGTGCCGACCTTCATGTCGAGCACCTCGAGCTTGCCCTTCGCGGCCGGCAGGCCGGGCTTCGGCGCCGCGCCGTTCGTCGCGCCCGCCCCGCTCGTGGCGCCGCCCGTGACCGCCGCGCTCTTCACCGTGTCGGGCTTCGCGGCCGGATCGGGCTCGTCGACCTTCCGGCTGCAGCCGAGGCCGAGCGTGGCCGAGGCGACCAGCGACGCGAGGAAGACCCCGCGGAGGAGCGTGGAGCGAGGGGCGGATGCGAGCATGGACGCGGCGTTAGCATCGGAGTCGCCGTGACGACAAGGCTTCGCTGCGCCGTCTCGCGGGGGGAGCCGTGATCGAGCCCGAGCCGCGCACGGAGCCCGAAGAGGGGCGCATCACCGAGCGCATCGAACGCGCCGATCGCGCTGCACGCGAGGACGTCGCCGGGCTGCCACCGTCGCCGGCGCTCCCGAACGGGCCCGGCCCCGACGCGCGCGACGATCGCGTGCCGCTGCTCACGCGCGTGCGGCGGTTCCTGCGCGACCACCACCGGAAGATCTGGTGGGTCCACTCGCTCTACGCGCTCGGCCTCGGCGTGTTCGTCGCGAGCTTCGCGCAGAAGGGGCTGGAGCGCGCGCGCGTGCTGGCCGTCACGCTGGGCCTCGCGTGGCTGCTCGCCATCGTCGTCTTCCGGCTGTTCGGCTCGGGGAAGAAGCAGCGCGATCTGTCGCTCTCGCCCGCGCAGGATCGCGTCTCGTTCTTCGTGATGACGTACGTCCTGAAGAACCTCTACCAGGGGATGCTCTTCTTCCTGCTGCCGTTCTACTGGAAGTCGACCACCTTCGACGCCCCCAACGCGTGCTTCGTCGTCGCGCTCGGCGTGTGCGCGCTGCTGTCGACCCTCGACATCGTGTTCGACCGCGTGCTGATGCGCTTCCAGACGCTCGCGTCGGCGTTCCACGGCTTCACGCTCTTCGCGTGCCTGAACCTGCTCGTGCCGGCGATCTTCCCCGACGTGCGCGTCACCGTCGCGCTGCTCTCGGCCGCGGGGGTCTCCATCGTCGCCTTCTGGACCTTCCACGCGCCGTCGTGGACCTACCGCGAGCCGAAGTGGCTCGGGCTGCTCGGCGCCGCGGTGCTCGCCGGGCTCGGGCTCGCGTGGATCGCGCGCCCGCTGGTGCCGCCGGTGCCGCTCTACCTCGCGCGCGCCGCCGTCGGGCCCGCGCGCCTGGCCGACGGCGCCCCCGCGCTGCTCGCCGATGGCCGCCTCAAGCTCGAGGTGAAGACGCTCCACGTGAGCACGATCGCGGATCTGATCGCGGTGACCGAGGTCGTCGTCCCCGGCGAGCGGGCCGGCCGCCTCGAGCACGTGTGGCGGCAGAACGGCGTCGAGATCCTGCGCACCGAGCCGAAGGAGGCCGTGGTGAGCGACGATCACCGCGTGAAGCTGCAGTCGACGCTCGCCGGCAAGCTCCTGCCGAAGCAGCTCGCGGGCGAGTGGTCGGTCGACGTCGAGACCGAGGACGGTCAGCTCGTGGGGCGCACGAAGTTCAGCGTGATCGAGTAGCGCGCGAGGCGCTCACCGCGCGCCGCCCACCGCCTGCTCCTCGACCTCGATCTCGTGCAGCCGCGCCTGCGTCATCACGCCGTGCGGCGGCCCTTCGAAGCGCCGCCTCTCCCACGCGAACCACACGAGCAGCGTGAGCCCGACCGCGCCGAGCACGATCCAGAGCGCCTGCAGGTTCGGCGGCTGCACGCCGATCACGACGAGCATCGCGCAGAACGCCACCGACACAGCGGCGAGCGGCTTGTACCAGCGCCCGAGCTGCCACGGCCCCATGCGCTTCCAGCTGCGGCCGTAGGCGAGGAAGCCGAGCGCGGTCGGGATCACGTACGAGACGTAGAGGAAGATCACGCAGACGGCGGTGATCGTCGAGTAGACCGGCGTGTAGACGGTGAACGCGATCGACAGCAGCGACACGCTCCAGATGGCGACCGCCGGCGTGCGGAAGCGGTGGCTGACCGCGCGCAGGTGCTTGCTCGCCGGCAGCCCGCCGTCGCGCGCGAAGGCGTAGGCCATGCGCGACGCGGAGGTCACGGTGGCGAGGCCGCACAGGTACTGCGCGACGGCGATGCCGACGTAGAGCGCGACGCCGAGCCGCTTCGGCACCACGGCGCCCATCGCGTGGAAGAAGACGTTGCCGCCTTGCCCCGCCGCGGCGTCCGCGTCCGGCAGGGCCATGACGATCGCGGCGAGCATCACCCAGCCGAAGACCGAGGAGACCAGCACCGAGCGCACGATCCCGCGCGGCACGTTCACGCTCGCGCCGATCGTCTCCTCGGAGGTGTGCGCCGAGGCGTCGAAGCCCGTGACCGTGTACGCCGGCAGGAGGAAGCCGAGCAGGAACAGCCACGGCGTGCTGTGGACCTCGGGCCAGACGCCGCCGCCGTGCGCGCCCGAGTAGTTCGTGAAGGTCACGAGCCGGCCGAACGAGAGGTGCGGCGCGAACCAGAGCATCGCGAGCGTGAGCGCGGCCGAAACGAAGAGGATCCACCAGCCGGAGAAGTCGGTGAGCAGCGTGGTGACGCGGATGCCGAGGTGGTTGAGCGCGGCCTGCGAGAGGGTGATCGCGACCACGGCGCCGGTCTGCACGAGCATCGCCTTGGCCGGGGTGAGCGTCGCCGGATCGAAGCCGACCAGCGGGCCGAGCGCGCCGACGGCGAACTGGTACGTCCCGACGTCGATGGCGGCGAGCACGGTGACGAGCCCCGCGAGGTTGAACCACGCCGTGACCCAGCCCGCGCCGCGGCCGCCCAGGATCGAGGCCCAGTGGTAGAGCCCGCCGGCGGTCGGGAACGCGGACGCGACCTGCCCCATCGTCGCCGCGACGGCGAGCGAGAAGAGGCACGCGAGCGGCCAGGCGAGCCCGATCGAGGCGCCGCCGACGCTCGAGTAGCCGATCTGCAGCGAGGTGATCCCGCCGGCGAGGATGCAGATGATCGACAGCGAGATGGCGAAGTTCGAGAACCCGCTCATCCGCCGCTTCAGCTCCTGCGCGTAGCCGAGCGCGTGGAGCGTCTTCACGTCGTCGGCGAGGAGCTCGTCTCGCGAGGGGCGCGCGGGGCGAGAGGCGTGCGGCTCGCGCGCGTCGGGCGGCGGAGGGGGCGGCTCGCGGGGATCGTCGCTCACCGAGGCGAGCATACGACGGCCGGGCGGCGCCCCCTCGCGCGGATCACTTCAGCCCGAGCAGCTCGACCTCGAACAGGAGCGTCGAGTTCGGCGGGATGAGGCCGCCGCCGACGTTCTGCGCGCCGTACCCGAGCTCCGGCGGGATGGTGAGCTTGCGGGTGCCGCCGATCTTCATGCCGGCCACGCCCTGGTCCCAACCCTTGATGACCTGCCCGGCGCCGAGCACGAACTCGAACGGCCGACCGCGATCCTTGGAGCTGTCGAACTTCTTCCCGTTCGTCAGCCAGCCCGTGTAGTGCACCGAGACGCGCTGCCCGGCCTTCGCCTCGGCGCCGTCGCCCAACTTGATCTCTTCGACTTGCAGCATGCGATCTTCGTATCGCGAGGCGCGGGCGCAGGGAAGGGCTCCTGCTACGCTGCGCGCGCCATGCTCGCGCCCATCGTCGTCAGCGACACCGTCTCGATCCCGGAGGGGGCGCTCGAGGTGACCGCGGTGCGCGCCTCCGGCCCCGGCGGCCAGAACGTCAACAAGGTCGCCTCGAAGGTCGAGCTGCGCGTTCACGTCGCGAAGATCCGCGGCCTCCCCGCCGATGCGCACGCCCGCCTCGTCGCGCTGGCCGGCGCCCGGCTCGACGCGTCCGGGGTGCTCCGCGTCACCAGCGAGAAGACGCGCGATCGAATCCGGAACCTCGAGGACGCCTGCGAGAAGGTGCGCGAGCTCGTCGCGCGCGCGCTGGTGCGACCGAAGCCGCGCCGCGCCACCAAGCCCACGCGCGGCAGCGTCGAGCGTCGCCTGCAGGCCAAGCGTGTGAACGCCGAGAACAAGCGCGCGCGGCGCGAGACGGACTGATCCGCCGCGCGGCCGAGCGTCGGCGCTAGTCCTCTTCGAGCGGATACTCGTAGAGGAGGTTCCAGAGCGACACGCCTCCGAGCGCGTCGGCGCGGCGCGCATAGCCCACGTAGCGGCCGTGCTGCTCGCCGCCCGCCAGCCGCTCCAGCGCCCGATCGAAGAAGCCGAGCGCCACGAGCGGCGCGAGGCTCGGGCGTCCGTCGGGTCGGCGCAGCCACGAGGTCGAGGCGACCAGGCGCAGGGTCGCGCGCCGCGCGGCGAGCTCGACGCTCGCGGCGCCGTAGGTCGCGCGCTCGCGGTAGAAGCTCGCCGCCTCGGCCCGCAGGAAGCCC
>CAIXWQ010001399.1 GCA_903923175.1 uncultured delta proteobacterium
GCCGAGGCGGCGGCGTCGATGGCCGCGGGCTTCGCCGGGCTCGGCGTCGAGGCGCTCGCCGCGCTGCTCGCGGCCGACGCCGCGCAGGGGCAGGCGAAGCTCGCCCGCGACGAAGAGCGCGCCGAGGCGAAGCTCGAGCAGGCCGCGCTCGCGCGCGAGGTCACGGACATGAAGGAGAAGGCGAGCGCGCTGAAGACGCAGGGGTACGTCACCGGCATGATCGCGCTCGGCAGCGGCGTGCTCACCATGGCGAGCCTGTCGACCTCCGGCCCCAACGCGGCGAAGGGCTACGAGGCCGCCGCCAAGACCCTCTCGAGCCTCAACGAGACGTACGTGAAGAACGCCTACGCAGGCGCGAACGAGCTCCACGACGCCGGCGCGAAGCAGGCCGCTTCGAGCGCCAAGGAGGCCTCGGCCGCCCACGACGACGCGGTCGCACGACGACGCGCCGCCGAGGAGGCGGTCGACAAGGCGCAGTCGGCGTTGCAGGAATTCGTGCAGGAGCGCGCGATGGCCCGCCGCACGATCTTCCGCGGCGGGTGAGCGCGCGCCTACTCGGCGAGCACGGTCGTCGAGGTCGGCGGCAGATCCAGCTCCGCGGCGAGCGCGCGGCGCGCGCCGTCGACCGTGACGTCGCCGAGCTCGCAGATGCGCTTGGCGACCTTCTCGACGAGGTCGCCCGTCGCTCCGGCCGCGCTCGCGACGGAGCGCGCGTGCAGCCCCATGTGCCCCCGCTGGATGCCGTCGCTCGCCATCGCGCGCAGCGCGGCGAGGTTGGACGACAGGCCGACGCAGGCGGCGAGCATGGCGAGCTCCATGGCGGTGCGCGCGCCGGTCATCTTCAGCGCGAGGCGCGCCGCCGGGTGGATGCGCAGCGTGCCGCCGACGATCCCGAGGGCGAGCGGCAGCTCGAGCGAGCCGACGAGGTGGTTCTGCTCGCGACGCCACGTCGCCAGCGGCTTGTAGCGACCGTCGCGCGCGGCGAACGCATGGGCTCCCGCCTCGACCGCGCGCCAGTCGTTGCCGGTCGCCATCACGACGGCGTCGACGCCGTTCATGATCCCCTTGTTGTGCGTGGTCGCGCGGTACGAGTCGAGCTCGGCGAAGCGCGAGCCCTCCTCCATGCCGCGGGCGACCTGCGCGCCCGACATGTCGTCGGTCGCGAGGGCCTCGAACGGCACGCGGCAGCGCACGCGCACGCAGCGTCGATCGCACAGGTTCGACAGGATGCGGAAGCCGACGCGCGCGTGCGCGAGCTCGGCGAGCCGGCCGCCGATCGCCTCGGCTACGCTGTTCACCAGGTTGGCGCCCATCGCGTCGCGGCAGTCGACGAACACGTCGACCACCATCATCTGATCCTCGGGCCCACCGAGCGTTCGTGCGCGCAGATCGCGCGCGCCGCCGCCGCGGGCGACGAGCCCCGGCACGGCCGCGTCGGCCTTCGCCAGGATCTCGGCGCGCGCGGCCTCGATCGCGCGGTGCGCGTCCTCCACGTCGTGGACCTCGAGCAGCTGCACCTGCGCGGCGACGATCGGCTCGTCGGCCTCGGCGGTGAAGCCCCCCCCCTCGCGGACGATGCGCGCAGCGTTCGAAGCCGCCGCCACGACCGAGGGCTCCTCGACGACCATCGGAGCGATCACGTCGTGCCCGTTGATGCGGACGTTGAGCGTGGTCGCGAACGGCAGCGCGTAGACGCCGATGACGTTCTCGATCGTCTTGTCGCTCGTGCTGACGTCGAGCCCGCCGTGCGAGATCGCGGCGTCGAGCTCGTGCATGTTGAGGTCGGCGCTCTCGGCGATCGCGCGGCGGCGCGCCTCGACGGAGAGCTTGAAGAACCCGGGGATGCGCGAAGTACGAGCCATTTCCTTCCGTTCCGCGTCGCCCGCATCTGCGCGGTGGACGCCTCGTGACGAGAGCGAGAGCCGGAGCGGTTCGAGACCGGCTTTCGCGAGCGCGACGAGCTCGTCGTCGCTCGGGGCGCGGGTCGCGAGCCACAACACGACGTCTCCGCCCCCCGCGCCCGAGGGGAGGAGAACCACGTCCGCCGCACCTTCGGCGATCGGACGCAGGCCAAGCACTTGGCGTGCCCGATCGAGCTCGGGCGGCGCCAAAGGTCTGTCTAAGGTCTGTCCAAGTGATGCAAGCGCGCGGACATGCGCCGCACCCGCGGCGACGAATTCCTCCGCCGACCCACGCTGGAGCGCATCTTCCCCGGCGTGCGCGGCCTCGGCGATCGCCGCGAGCGCGCGCGCGACCTCGCGCTCCGAGCTCCGGGTCGCGAGCGCGTCGAGGGCGTCGGAGGTGCGCATCGAGCGCGACAATGCCAGCGCGTGCCAGCAGAGCCGCGGCGGGAGCGTCACGGGGGACGCGTCGAGCCCCTCGCCCGACTTCCGCACGATCACCGCGCCGCCGAGCGCAGCCGCGGCGACGTCCGCCCCCGAGCCACGCGGCTGCACGTCGCGGTGGGCCGCGAGGGCGATGTCGAGCACCTGTCTGCGCACCGAGGCGTCGTCGAGGTCCTCTCCGCGGAACGCGAGGATGGCCCCGGCGGCCGCGACGGCGGCGGCGGCGCTGGAGCCGAGGCCGAGCTTGCGACCCCGCTCTTCGAGGGGCGAGGCGTCGATGGCGGGCACGTCGGCGTCGAGCCGGCGCGCGACCGCGACGACCTCGGGGCGCGTGGACGCGTGCTCGTACTCGACGACGCGCGCGGTCACGTAGCGATCGACGGCGAGCACCACCGCGGGGTGCCCGTCGAGGACCGCGTAGGCCCCAGTGACGAAGAGCTTGCCCGGCGCGCGGGCGCTCACGGCGCTTCCTCGAGGAGCCGCGCGGCGGGCCCGGGGCGGGCGACGATCGTGCGCACGGCGAGCGGCCCGAGCCGCTTCGCGATCATCTCGGCGTCGGCCCCACCGCAGAGGATCTTCACGTGTGGCCCGGCGTCGATCGTCGCGTAGGCGGGGACCCCTTCGCGCCGCAGCGCCTCGACCCCTCGCAGCAGCGAGATGGTGGCGGCAGACCAGTAGAGGATCGACGGTCGCGCGCCGAGCGCGCACGCGTGCATGCGCAGCGCGCTCGCCTCGGCGGCCGAGCCGAGCCGCTCGAGATCGCGCGCGAGGATCGCCTCGTGGATCTCGCGGGCGAGGCCGGGCGCGTCGGCGAGCCACGCTTCGTAGTACGGGCTCGTCACGCGCGTCCGCTCCATCGCCTCGGTGGAGCCGATCGGCTTCTGATCGAGCGTGGTCGCCGCGACCACGATCGCGACGTCCCACGCCTCGGGCGGCGCGATCGGCGTCGCAGCGGCGTCGGCTTCCGTCCCGAGCGAGACGAAGCCGCCGAACACGCTGCGCGCGGCGCTCGCGGAGGCGCGACGCGCGAGGCGGCTGAGCGCGGTGCGATCCGGCGCGAGCCCGTAGGCCGACGCGGCCGCGAGCGCGAGCGCCGCGAAGCCCGACGCGCTCGACGCGAGGCCGGACGCGGTGGGGAAATCGTTCGCGCTGGTGACGCGCGCGCGCGTCGCGACCCCCGCGAGCGCGCGGATCTCGTCGAGCATCCGCGAGACGCGCGCGAGCGGCTTCCCGCCCTGCGGCTCGCCGTTCAAGACCAGCGCGTCGGCGGCGGCACCGGCGTCGAGCAGCGCCACGGTGGTGCGCGTCGAGAGCCCCCCGAGCGTGAGCGACACGCTCGGCGTCGCCGGCACGTTGCCGTCGATCTCGCGCTTGCCCCAGTACTTCGCCAGCGCGATGTTCGCGTGCGCGATCGCCGTCGCGGAACGCGTCGTCATCGCGCCTCGCCTCCCCCCAGGATGACCACGCGCGGGCCGATGCGGGCCTCGAAGCAGTCGAACCCGACGCCGCGCCACGCCTGCAGGATGGCCGCGGCGCCCATCGGCGCGAGCGCGATGGCGCACCCTCCGCCGCCCGCGCCGGTGAGCTTGGCGCCCGTCGCGCCGGCCTGTCGTGCGAGGTTGCACGCCTGCTCGAGCTTCTCGGTCGACAGCATCATCCCCGCGAGCAGGGCGTGATTGAGGTCCATCAGTCGACCGACCTCGTGCCACATGCCGGCCTCGATCGCCGCGGCCCCCTTCGTGGCGAGGACGTCGATGCCGTCGAGGCTGCGACCGACCACCTCGGGGCGCCGCTCGAGCTGCCGGGCCACGTGCTCGACCATCGACTTCGTCGACGAGCACTCGCCGGTGAACGCGACCGCGATCGGCACGTCGAACGGGGGATGGAGCGGTCGCGGAGGCTCTCCGCGCTTGAAGGCGAGCACGCCGCCGCGCGCCGCGATCGCGACGTCGACGCCGCTCGGGTTGCCATGGAACACGCGCTCCCAAGCGGTAGCGCGGCGGCACACCTCGTCGTCGTCGAGCGCCTCGCCCGCCGCCTCGGCCAGCGCCCTCACCACGGCGACCCCGATGGCGGCCGAGCACCCGAGCCCTGCGCCCCCGGGCACGTCGACCGACGCCTGCGTCCGCACTGCGCGCCGCGCGCCCGCGGCCTCGAGCACCGCGGCGTACGCGCGCCCGACCTCGTCGTCGGCGTCGTCGGCGTAGGAGACGCGCCCCCACGGCTCGAGCTCGAGCACGGAGCGCTGCGCGTCGAACGACGCGCTCGCCTTCGCTCCACGATCGAGCGCGGCGGCCACGGCCACGCGGCCATGCACGACGGCGTGCTCGCCGAAGAGGATCACCTTCGCGGACGCGCGGGCCATTCAGCCGCTCCTCGCGACCAGGCGCCGCGCGAGATCGGACAGCAGCGCATGCTCGGCGCGCGCGAGCGGGCTCGATACGAGCGCAGCCTCGGCCGCGTCGAGGTGACGATCGATGGCCGCCTCCACCTCCGCGCGCGCCCCGCAGTGCTCGAGGAGCGCGAGCGCGCGCACGACCTCGCCCTCGCCCAGCGGCGCCGCGAAGAGCGCCTCGAGGGTGCGCGCGTCGTCGCCTCGGGCGAGGCGACGCGCGGCGGCCACGAGCGCGGTGCGCTTGTGCGTCCGCAGATCGCTGCCGACCGGCTTGCCCGTCTGCGCGGGCTGGCCGAAGGCGCCGAGCAGATCGTCGCGCAGCTGGAAGGCCACGCCGACCGGCCTCGCCCACGCGTCGAGCGCCGCGCGCACGTCCGAGGACGCGCCCGCCAGCGCGGCGCCGAGCGCGATCGGGCCGCGCACGGTGTAGCTGCCGGTCTTCAGGTCGTGCATCCGCTCGACCGCGGCCTCGTCGTCGGCGGCGAGCGTGAGGTCGATCGCCTGCCCGAGCACGACCTCGCCGTGCATGCGCGCGAAGATCCCCGCGACGTCGCGCACCACCGTGGGCGCGGCGTCGAGCTCGGCGATCACGCGGTGCGCCTCCGCCGAGGCGAGATCGCCTGCAAGGACGGCGAGCGCCGCGCCGAGGTGCTCGTCGCCGTGCGCGCGACCGAGCGTCACGTGCGCGGTCGGGCCGCCGCGGCGAA
>CAIXWQ010001400.1 GCA_903923175.1 uncultured delta proteobacterium
GGTGAGCCGCTCGAGCGCGAACGCCGGGCGGGCGCAGTAGCGCGCGAGCTTCTCGCGCCCGCGAGCGTCGGCGGCGCCGATGCGGACGGCGGCGTGGAGAGTCCACCCGGCGAGCACGGCCGACGTGCGGTGCTTGCCCGCCGAAGGCTCGTCGTCCTCCTCGCGACTCGGGCTGCGACCGAGCTCGGCGAAGAGCCCGCGCTGCACGGCGAGGTTCGCGCAGCCGGCGAGCGCGTCGGGCTCGGCGTCGCCGTCGCGCTCCTCGCTCCCCTGCTTGGCGAGCCACGCTCCGATCTTCGCGCGCACCTCGGCGAGCACGCGGGCGAGATCGCCGGCCGTCGGCCCGGGGGCTCCGACGAAGACCGGCGGCCCCTCGCGACCGGCGCGCGCGCGGACGAAGAGGCCGTCGAGGACCAGCACGTGAAAGTGGACGTGCAGGTTGAGCGAGGAGCCGAAGCGCTGCACGAAGGTCACCGCGCCCCCCTTGGCGTGCGCGAGACCGAGCTGGTCGCGCATCCAGCCGAAGACGGCGTCGATGAGGGCGCGATCGCAGGCGGCGAGCAGCTTCGGATCGCGTGCGGCGGCGATGCGGAGGTCGAAGGGGAGTGAGAGGACCCACTGACGAATGGGAACGTTCGGGAGCACGCGGTCCGTGATGTGCGCCGCGGTGTTGCACATCACGCGGGCGGCGCAGCTCGGGCAGACGCCCCGCTGCTTACACGAGAACGCGACGAGCCGATCCTTGCGGCACGCCTCGCAGCGCACGCGGAGGAACCCGTGCTCGAGGAGGCCGCAGCGCAGGTACTCCTTGAACGCGCGCACGACGTACTTCGGCAACGGCGCGGCGTAGCGCTCGGCGGCGAGCGCGAGAAAGGCGGCGAGGTGCTCGCGGACGAGCGCGTAGAGCGGCGTCGTCTCGGGGCGGTGCCGAGCGTGGACGGGCGGGGCGCGGGCGGCAGGCATACGCGCCGGTTGGCGAGCGGCGTGCCTTCGAGGCAGGGCGCGCGCGCAGCCGAAGTCGCGTGCGCCGCGGCTCGCCGCGCCGGCGGACGCGCTTCGACCGCCGGCGCCGCCGGCGGTGGCGTCGCGGCCTCGGCTCCGGCTTCGGCCTCGGCGGCGGCTTCGCCCCGTGTACGCAGTCCCCCGCGCTCGCTACTTTTCTCCTCCCTGCGGGACGACAACCGCACCGATCAAGAGCCCGCCCTGCGCCCCGACGAGCGCCCGCGCACCCCCGGCTTGGTGCTCGGGCTCGGCGCCACCGCGCCGCGCCCGGCCGATGTCGCGGTGGTGAGCGCCACCAACGCCGACGTGCGCGCCGCCGCCAGCGCGGGGCGCTTCCGCCACGATCTCATCCCCCGCCTCGCGCAGCGCGAGGTGCACCTGCCACCGCTGCGGGCGCGACCCGAGGAGATCCCGTTCCTGATCCAGCTGGAGCGCGCGCGGCAGGCCGGCGCGCCGCCCGCGTCGGCGAGGTTCGTCGAGGCGTGCTTGCTGCGACGCTGGGCGCTCAACGTGCGCGAGCTGTTCA
>CAIXWQ010001401.1 GCA_903923175.1 uncultured delta proteobacterium
CGCCTCGAGGCGATCGGCCGGGCCATCGACGTCGAGCACGTGCGCCCCGAGGTGCTGCCGCGCGAGCGCGGCGCCGAGGTGAAGCGGATCGCGCAGAGCGGCGGCCCCGTCGCGGTGGTGGGTCGCCCCGCCACCGACGCGCAGGCGCTCGCGTCGGCCGACGTTGCGGTGGCGCTCGGCGAGGCGGGCGCGATGCCCGAGCCGTACGCGATCGCGCTGGTGCACGATCACCTGCCGACGGCGGTCGACGTGCTCGCCCTCGCGCAGACGGCGCGGGCGCGCGTGACGGCGACGATGGCGGTCGGGCTCGCGCCGGTCGTCCTCGCGGCGCTCCCCGTCGCCTTCGGCCTGGTGCGGCCGACCCTCGCCCCGCTCGCGGCGCTCGCCGCGACCATCGCGCTGGCCGTGCGCGACATCGTGGCCGCGGCGCTCCCCGAGGGCGGCCGCGGCGAAGAGCCGTAGCGCGCGGGCAGCCGGGCGCATCCAATGCCGCGCGCGGCGTCCGCCCGCCTCGACGGCCTGGGGCGCGCCAGGGCGGCCCCGCGCGAGCGGTCCTGCTACGGTGAGGCAACTCCGGTACGTCGAAGCCCGCCCCGATGACCACGCGCGACCATCACTACCGCGAGATGCTCAACGCCTTCATGGCGAAGCGCGGCCTGCGCAGCACCAAGCAGCGCGAGCAGATCGTCGACGTCTTCTTCTCGCAGCCCGATCACGTCTCGATCGAGGAGCTGCTGGCGCGGGTGCGTGAGCGCGATCCCGCCATCGGCTACGCCACGGTCTACCGCACGCTCAAGCTGCTGACCGAGTGCGGCGTCGCCAACGAGCGCAAGTTCGGCGACGGGCTGACGCGCTACGAGCTCGCCGACGACGAGGCGCACCACGACCACCTGATCTGCGTGGAGTGCCAGCGCATCGTCGAGTTCGAGGAGCCGCGCGTCGAGGTGCTGCAGGAGGAGATCGCCGCCAAGCACGGCTTCGTGGTGCGCTCGCACAAGCACGAGCTGTACGGCGTGTGCCCGGACTGCCAGCGCAAGGGGAGCAAGGGGAACTGACCCGCGCGGGGCACTGCAGGGCTCAGCTGTTTCCAAGCGACGTCGCGAAAGTGGCTGATTCTCGCGGCCGCCGCGCGCGGCGTCGCCCGGCCCTTGCGAACTCTTGAGGTGCGGAGTAGGTGGGGCGCCTACCAACGACCTCCATGTCTCACCAGAAGAGCCCCACCATGCGCAGCTCGCTATCGTTCCTCGCCGTCGCCATCGCCGCCGCCGTCGCGCTCTCGGGCTGCGCCGTGCAGCACGCGGACTCGAACGACGAGGGGGCCGTCAACGAGGCGGAGGACGCGCTCGCCCTCGCGTCCATCTACGGCGCTTGGGAAGGCGAAGGCGGGAAGATCTACAAGCTCGACTTCTCCAAGGACGCGGCCGAGACGCTCGGCGGCTTCCTCAAGGGGCGCAGCTTCACGGCGACCATCGACACGGGCGTCCGCTGCATCACGACCCCCTGCGACCTCGCGCAGGCGGACGTCGTCGGCGTCTACAAGCTCGTCAGCGGCAGCAAGCTCACGCTCGCGTCGTACGACAAGCCCACGGCCGCGTTCGGCGCGATCCTCGGCGACTACTCCATCAAGCTGGTCGGCAAGAAGCTCGTGCTCACCAAGCGCGACGGCACGCTCACCGAGACGTTCCACCCGGCGCCGCCGTGCGGGCCCAACACCAAGATGTGCATGCTGGGCTTTCACTACGACAACACCCCGGGCGTGTGCGGGTGCGTGGCGAACCCGAAGGGCTACTGCACCGCGGACGCCGATTGCCGCCTCGTCGACGACTACTGCACGGGCTGCGACTGCCGCGCGCTCGCGAGCAGCGAGTCGCTCGCGACCTGCGCGAGCCCCGGCGTGCGATGCACGCGTGAGCCGTGCGGTGGCCTGAAGGCGAAGTGCGTCGCCAACGTCTGCACCGCGCACTGAGAGACTGTGAAACAGTCTCGCCGGTGGGGTGGGGCCCCGACGAATCGCATTCGGCGGGGCGGGGCGGTGCCGACCGCCCGGAGGGGCAGTGAAGAGCGCGGGATCCTGCCCGCGCTCTGAGGGATCGCGCTACGCGATCGCTCGGGCGGGGCGGGGTGGGGTGGGGTGGGGGCCGTCGAGGGCGGCTTTCGAACCGCCCCGACGTCGTCACGCGCGTGCGATCACGCCGGCGTGCGCGTCCCGCTCGTGACGACCTTGGCCTTGTTCACGTAGACGTTGCCGCCGCAGACGATCACTTCGTAGTTGGCGAGCGCCCGCGAGGCCGGGCCAGCCGTGACCCCGCCGTTGCCATTGAACTGCGCGCCGTGGCAGGGGCAGCGGATCGCGCCGGTGGTCGAGCCCGGGGCGCCGATCTGGCACGAATTGTTGTGCGTGCAGGTGTTCGAGTAGGCCCAGATCCCGCTCGCGTCACGGCCGACGTTGAAGGTGTTGCTCCCCGAGCCGACCTTCTTCCACTGCCCCACCACGAAGTCGGTGACCGCGCCGATCTTCACGCCGGTCGTGCAGGTGCCGCCGCCGCCGGTGTCGGTGCCGCCGCTGCCGGTGTCGGTGCCGCCGCTGCCGGTGTCGGTACCGCCGCCGCCGGTGTCGGTGCCGCCGTCTCCGCCGAGGTTCTCCGGATCCTGGTTGTCGGTCGGCAGGTCGGCCGACGGGAGCGCGCACGCGGCCGCGAGCGTCGGGGCGGCGACCGCGAGCACCGTGAGCACGCGACGTCGCGCGAGCCTGGCCTCGTCGTCTTGGTCGGTCGCTTGGCGGCGGTTCTCGTCAGCGGGCATGGAACGGGCTCCTGGGGCGCGAATACGGGGTCTCGGAATTCCGTGCGGGCTTGGCGCCGTACTGGGCGGGGGACTGGGGGCAGAGGCGAAGCCGGCGCCACCAGCGTGAATGTCGAGTGCTGTGTCCCCGCGTGTCCCGACGGGAAGCGCGCATCAAGCTAGCGGACGCACTCGTAGTGTGTCCCCGACGCCTTCGTACCGCGAGGGGATCCGGAGCAGACGCGGCGAGCCGCACCCGGCGCGGGCCCGAACGTCCGTGCAGGTGTAAGACTGGATCCATGGAATCCACGGGCGAGACGCCTTCCTTCGGGGAGCTGCCGTGAGCGGATCGACGGAGGGCGCCGGCGAGGCGCCTGCGCCTGCGCCGACGCCGAAGAAGCGGCGCCGCTGGCTCCTCTGGCTGGCGCTCGCGCTCGTCGCCGTGCTGCTCGTGCCGGTCGGGGCGATCGGCGCCGCGTTCTACGGCAACACGCCGCTGGAGGACGGGCGCTCGTTCGGGGCCGTACGGACGATCAAGCTCGGCTACGTCGGCGCGTTCCTGCTGGACGCGGGCCACGGCGTGTTCGCGCTGGTCGACACCG
Organism: uncultured delta proteobacterium; assembly: GCA_903923175.1. Lineage (GTDB taxonomy): Bacteria > Myxococcota_A > Polyangia > Polyangiales > JADJMO01 > CAIXWQ01. The sequence goes on from CAIXWQ010001401.1 coordinate 3,384, forward strand.
GCGCCGATCCCAAGGGCGAAGCGCTGCTCGCGGCGCTGCGGGCGCGCGGCGTCGAGCCCGAGGCCGTGCGCGCGGTGTTCCTCACCCACGGCCACTCGGATCACGTCGCCGCCGCGCCGCTCTTCCCGAAGGCCGAGATCTACGCGATGTACTCGGAGCTGCCGCTCATCGAGGGGCGCACCGTCGGGCGCGCGCCGATCTCGAAGCTGCTCTCGGCCAAGCCGACCGGCGTCCGCGTCACGCGCCCGCTCACCGACGGCGAACGCGTGACCGTCGGCGAGCTGCGGGTCCAGGCCTTCGCCATCCCCGGGCACACGGAGGGGAGCGCGGCGTACCTCGCCGAGGGGGTGCTCTTCCTCGGCGACGCGGCGACCGCCAAGAAGAACGGCAAGGTCGCCGGGCCGGCCTGGGTCTTCTCCGAGGACCGCAAGCTCGGCCGCGAGTCGCTGCAGCGGCTCTCCGCGCGGCTCTCGAGCGACTACGCGCCGGTGCGCGTGCTCGCCTTCGCGCACTCGGGCGCCATCGAGGGGGGCGACGCGCTCGTGCGCCTCTACGAGGTGGAGTAGCGCGCCCCGTGATGCGCCTCCGCACCCGCTTCGCCCCCTCGCCGACGGGCGACCTGCACCTCGGCGGCGCCCTGTGCGCGCTCGCCGCGTTCGTGCGCGCGCGCGCGACCGGCGGCACGTTCGTCGTGCGCCTGGAGGATCTCGATCCGCCGCGCGTCGTGGCCGGTGCGGCCGCGCGCATCCTCGACGATCTCGCGTGGCTCGGGCTCGAGGAGGACGAAGGGCCCCGCGCGGGCGGCGCTTACGGCCCGTACGTGCAGAGCGAGCGGGGCGCTCGGTACGCGGCCGCGCTCGACGCGCTGCGTGCGCTCGGCGTCCGGGAGCGCGTGGCGCGGATCTACCCGTGCACCTGCTCGCGCGCGGAGATCGCGCGCG
>CAIXWQ010001402.1 GCA_903923175.1 uncultured delta proteobacterium
CGGCGAGGCGCGGGCCGCGGCGGCAGCGGCGGCGACGGCCCCCGTGCAGGGCGCGGCGGCGGGGCCGGCGAAGCGCAAGGTGCCGGTCACGCTCACCGCGCTCGTCACCATCCTCGCCGTCCTCGGCCTCTACTTCGGCGTGACGTTCGCGGCCTCGATGGCCGGTCGGCCGCCCGCGGCCGAGCGCGCGGTGCGCTCGCACCTCGTGCGCAACGCCATCGATCGCGCCGTCGGCCCCCCGCAGAAAGGGGTCTACGCGCACGAGGATGCCCTCGACGCGATGGGGCCTGCCGGCGCCGAGGTCGTCGTCCGCCTCCTCGCCGACGGCAAGCCGGCGCAGGACGAGAACGTCCGCACCGCGGAGGCCGTCCGCGTGCTCGCGAACGGCTACCTCGTGCACTACGCGCAGAGCGTGGTGAAGGCCGATCCGCCCGCGCTCGCGCTGGAGATCCCGCAGAACGCGCCCGCGAACCGGTGGGACGAGCTGCAGCGCGCGTGGACCGACTGGCTGTCCAAGCACAAGTAACTCCCCACGCGGCGCGAGCGGCGAACTTTGTATGCTCGGCGCATGCGCGACTTCCGTGGAGACACGATCTACTTCATCGTCGTCGACCGCTTCTTCGACGGCAATCCGTCGAACGATCTGGGCAAGGACCCGCGCGACTTCGACCCGACGCGCACGGACTTCTGGAAGTTCTGGGGCGGCGATCTCCGCGGCGTCATCCAGAAGCTCGAGTACCTGCAGCGCCTCGGGGCCAGCGCGATCTGGCTCACGCCGGTCTTCGATCAGATCGACGAGGTGATCGACATCGGCGGCCAGCAGATGACCGCCTATCACGGCTACTGGACGAAGGACTTCAAGCGCCTCGATCAGCACCTGGTCGATCGGCCGGACGAGGTGCGCGTCTTCGCGCGCGCCGACACGGTGTTCGACGAGCTGCTCGGCGAGCTGCACCGCCGCGACATGCACCTGGTGCTCGACATCGTCTGCAACCACTCGAACCCGCACATCGGCGAGGCGCGCTGCGAGCTGTACGACGACGGCAAGCTGCTGTGCCGCTACGACGAGGACAACGGCGCCTGGTTCCACCACCATGGTGACGTCGGCGACTGGAACGATCTCGGGCAGGTGCAGTCACACGATCTCTGCGCGCTCGCCGACTTCAACGAGGAGTCGTTCGCGTACCGCTCGTACATCAAGAGCGCGATGAAGCAGTGGCTCGACAAGGGCGTGGACGCCTTCCGCGTCGACACCGTCAAGCACATGCCGATCTGGTTCTGGCAGGAGTTCACCGGGGACATGGAGGTCCACAAGCCGGAGACCTTCATGTTCGGCGAGTGGTTCCAGGGCGGCTGCTGGGACCCGGCCTCGGTCGAGTTCGCGAACAAGTCGGGCATGTCGATCCTCGACTTCGCGTGGCGCAACGCGGTGGTCGCGGCGCTCGCCAACCGCTCGGCCGGGGGCTTCCAGGAGCTCGCCGCGGTGGTCGAGCGCGACCACCAGTTCCGCGACGCGACCGATCTCGTGACCTTCGTGGACAACCACGATCTGCCGCGGTTCCTGTCGATCTCGAACGACCCCGCGCGCTTCCGGCTCGCGATGCTCCTGACGATGGTCGCGCGCGGCGTGCCTTGCATCTACTACGGCAACGAGCAGCTCCTGCACTGCGACGTGAACGGCGGCAACGATCCGTTCAACCGGCCGATGATGACCTCGTTCGAGGAGACGCCGCTCGTGCGCGACGTCTCCGCGCTCGCCGCGCTGCGCAGCCGCTCGCCGGCCGTGCAGCGCGCCGGGATGCGCACCAAGTGGCTCGACGCCGATCGCTGGGTCTTCACCCGCGCGTACCTCGGCTCCTGCGTCGTGGTCGCCACCAACCGCAGCGACCACGGCTGCGCCCTCGAGGTCTCCGGGCTCGAGCTCGCCGAGGGCCGCCACGAGGATCTGCTCGGCGGCGCGCCCCTCGACGTGCGCGACGGCCGCGCGACGATCGGCCTCGGCCCCCGCTCGATCGCGGTGTTCGAGCAGACACGCGCGCTGCCCACGGGGCGCGCGGTGGTGGAGATCCAGGCGCACGGGATGCGCACGCAGCACGGCGAGCAGGTGCTCGTCTGCGGCGACGCGCCCGAGCTCGGCGCCTGGGACGTCTCGCGGGCCGTGCCGATGGAGTGGATCGATCACCAGACCTGGGCCACCACGATCGCCTTCGACCTCTCGGCGGGGCGCGAGATCCACTACAAGTTCATCCTGCGACGCGCCGGCGCGCACCAGCGCGAGACCGGCCGCGGCCACCACCGCCACGTGCCGGCGAGCGGGCACGCGACGTGGCGCGATCAGTGGAGGGCGTGACGCTCGGAGAGCGGGCGGCGCCGCGCTCGACGGGCTTCGCGATCGCGTTCAGCGGACGAGGAGCGTGCTCGGCGCGTCGTCGCGATCGTCGTAGGTGAAGCGGCGCCACGCGCCCGCGATGCGGCGCTCGTGCGGGAAGTAGCCGGCCTTGTAGCGGAGCGCGCGGCACCCCTCGACGTAGAGGCCGAGGTAGTACCACTCGAGCCCGAGCTCGCGCGTGAGCTCGATCTCCTTGAGCACCGAGTAGACGCCGATCGAACGGTCGGCGACGTCGGGGTCGAAGTAGTGGTAGACGCTCGAGACGCTGCGCGCGCCGAAGTCGAGGATGCTCACCGCGACGAGCTTGCCGGCGAGCAGGTAGCGGATCTCGCGCACCGGGACGCACGAGTCGACGAGGAACGCGCGGTACTCCTCCGGCGTCGCGAGCCCTTCGCGCCGCGAGAGCCCGCGCTCGTCCTTGTGCCGGTTGAATAGCTCCACGTGCCGCGGCGTGACCTCGGGGCGCGCGATCTCGACCGCGAGCTCGCCGTCGTTCCGCTTCCAGACGCGCCGCTGCGAGCGGGTCGGGACGTGCTCGGCGACGGGGATGCGGATCGCCTCGCACGCGCTGCAGCTCGGGCAGCTCGGGCGGTAGAGGAGCACGCCGGCGCGGCGATCGCCGAGGTCGAGCAGCGCGTCGAACTCCTCGGGCTCCACCGGCTCGATGCGGTAGCGGTGCGGCAGCCGCGCGCGCTCGTTCGGCAGGTACGCGCAAGCCTCCTCGCCGTCCCAGACCACGAGCTCCCGAGCTGTCGCCACGGCCGTCACGCGAGGAGCGTAGCAGCCGGGAGCCGTACGCGAAGAAAGGTGCGACCGAGCTCGGCCGCGCGCTGCGGCGCTCGGCGGCGCTCTGCGGCGCTCGGCCGCGCCCGGTCGCGCCCGGCTGACGAGCTCAGGCCCGCGAGACGACGGGCGCGCCGAGCAGCACCTCGGTGACGTCGCTCCAGAGCTGTTCGAAGCGCTCCACGTCGAACGCCGCGCCCGAGGTGAACCAGTCGGCGCCGTCCTGTTTCTCGGCCCTGCCCCGCTGGTAGTGGCCGACCACGTCGAGGTGGTCGCCGCGCACGAACCCGCGGAATTCGCCGTGGATCTGCGACAGCGCCGGGACCACGCCGTCGTTGCTGGTCGGATCGAGCTCGAATGGCAGCGCGAGGCCGTCGAGCCCGCGGGGCGCGATCGGCGTGTGGTAGTCGTACCCCGCCGTCGCGTTCGCGGTCATCGTGTAGAGCGTGCCGTAGATCACGCTCGGCAGCGGCGTGAGCAGGTCGCGCAGGCTCTTGCGCGCGAGCATGTGGAGCGCCGGCGGCGAGACGGTGCCGTACGAGACGACGCGCACGTCGGGGAGCGCCACGATCGAGCGCCGGATGACGTCCATCGCCTCGGGGGTGAGCTGGATCATGAGGCTCACGTCGTCGAGGACGCTGTTGAGGAACTGGCGAACCTCACGCTCACGCTCCGGCGTGAAATCGCGGAGCAGCTGGTTCGTGATCTGCCGGAGCATCGTCTCGTTGAGGCCGAGCAGATCGTAGAGACGATAGCCGAGCCCGAGCACGCCCGCGGCCACCGACACCGGCCGGCGCCAGAGGCCGACGAACACGAGGAGCGTGACGAAGTACAGGAGCTTCTTGCCGTAGATCGTGGTGAAGAAGTTCGCGAGCGGCGTGCCGTAGTGGGGCGTCGCGAGGCAGACCACGGTGCGCAGCTTCTTCTCGAGCGCGCGCCGCTCGGCCTCGTAGCCGAGCCCCGTCGCGGTGGAGCCGACCAGGCGGGCGTCGAGTCCGCCGGTCGAGTGGCCGATCAGGTGGATGGCGTCGGCGTGCTCGAGCGCGCCGCTCTCGACGATGGTCTCGATCACGCGCCGGGCCCGGCGCACCAGGCTCCCCGTGGGAAACGTGGTGACCCCCTCGATGGTGAGCTCGTGGCCGCGCGCCGCGAAGTCCTTGGTGAGCGTCTCGCGCACCGCGCGGAAGTAGTGGACGTCGCCGAGGTTCGAGAACCCGAAGAACCCAGGGATGAGGAAGGCGTGGTGGCGCACGCGCGCACTGTACCTCCGCCGGCGGGCCAGATGGGTCGGCCAGAGAAAGTGGCGTCGAGATGCGCCGAGACGCGTCGAGGTGCGTCGAGCCAGCGCTCGACGGGTATGCTGGTCGCACCCATGTTCCACGTGATCACGAAGCGCGGATTGCCCGGCGAGCTCTCGACGGTCGAGCTGTTGGACGATCGCGGCTCACGCGCGGTCGTCGTCCCCGAGCGGGGCGGGATCGTGGCCGCGTTCGAGGTCGCCGGGCACCCGGTGCTCCATCTCGACGGCGCCACGCTGGCCGATCCGACAAGGAACGTGCGCGGCGGCATCCCGCTGCTGTTCCCCTCGCCGGGCCGGCTCGCGGGCGACGCCTTCGCGTGCGACGGCCGCGCCGGGGCGATGAAGCAGCACGGCCTCGCGCGCGACCGCGCCTTCCGGGTCGGGGCCCTCTCGTTCCACGATCGCGCGTCGGTCACGCTCACGCTCGAGTCCGACGCCGAGACGCTCGCGAAATTCCCCTGGCCGTTCCGCCTCGAGACGACGTACGCGCTGCGCGGCGGGACGCTGCGCATCGAGCAGCGGCTCGAGAACCTCGGCGACGCGCCGCTCCCCTACGCGCTCGGCCTCCATCCGTACTTCCGCGTGCCGGCCGAGCTCAAGGCGCGCACGAAGGTCGAGACGCACGCGACGCGGGCCTTCGACAACGTGACCAAGCAGGAGGTCGCGCTGCACGGGATCCGCCTCGGCGAGGGGGAGGTCGATCTGCACCTGATCGATCACGACGCGACCTCGATCGAGCTGCGCTGGCCCGGAGCGCGCGTGCGCATGCACGCCTCGCCGGCCTACCGGCGCTGGGTCGTCTGGACGCTCCCGGAGCAGGATTTCGTGTGCGTCGAGCCGTGGACCGCGCCCGCCGACGCGCTGAACACCGGGATCGGGCTGCAGCGCGTCGCGCCGCGCGGCGTCGACGAGCACTTCGTGGAGATCGCCTTCGAGGCGGGCGGCGCCATCCGACCGTGAGCCGCCGAGAATGCGGCCTGCCTGGCCCGCCCGTGTAGACTCGGCGAGGATGGACGCGAAGCGGGAGCTGGTCCGCATCGACGACGCCGGGGTCGTTCGACCGCTCGGCAAGGTCGCGATCCAGCGGCTGCGCGCCCACAAGGGGACCTACCGGCTCATGCCGAGCCCGCCCCACTCGCTCTTCCTGCGCGACGTCGGCGAAGACGGCCTGCGTGACGAGCACGACGGCGCGATCGTGCGGCTCGCCGGCGAGATCACGGGCCCGGGCTCGATCTGCGACATCGTCGCGCTGGTGGCGCAGGCGGGCTGGCGCGGCGAGCTCGTGGTGCTGTCGGCGGGCGAGGACGGCACCGACCTCACGCGGACGATCTTCTTCGAGATGGGGAACGTCCTCGGCGCGATCACCACCGCGCCGGGCGAGCGCATCGGCGACGTCATGTACAAGCTCGGGGCGCTCTCGGCCGAAGAGGTCGAGATGGTGTCGAGCCAGGTGCAGTCGCACGAGGGGCGCCGCTTCGGGCAGATCGCCGTCGACATCGGGCTGATCGGCAGCGAGCGCCTGTTCAACGTGATGCAGAAGCAGGTCGAGGAGATCGTGTTCGCGACGCTGCGCGTGTCCGACGGGATGTTCTACTTCCTCGACGGGTACGACGAGTCGCGCCTCGCGACGCGCCACCACGTCAGCGCCAACGGGCTGCTGATGGACGGCGTGCGGCGCATGGACGAGGTGAAATACTTCCGCGAGCGCATCCCCTCCGAGGAGCACATCCCCGTGCAGGTGCCGGGGCGCGGCGACGTGCCGGACACGCTCTCGTTCGTCTTCACCTCGTGCGACGGGCAGAAGAGCGTCTCCGAGGTCGGCCGCGCCTGCGGGATGACCGAGTTCGAGGTCACCCAGGCGCTGTTCCAGCTCGTGCAGTCGGGGCAGGTGCGCATCGACTCGCCGAAGCCGACCGGCGCCCCGGCGCTGGTGGCGATCTTCAACGACGCGATGCGCGACATCCTGCGCACGGCCGAGGCCAACGGGGGCGGCGACGCGCTGCGCGAGCACCTCTCTTCGTATGCGGTCAGCGTCGGCATCTACGACATGCTCTTCATGGGCGCGGGGCCGCGGGCCGACGGCTCGGTCGACGACGACCGCGTCTCCAGCAACATCGTCATGATGGCCGGCGACGACTCGCTCGCGACGCTCTCGGGATGGCTCTACGAGTACGCGGCGTTCGCGCTGTTCGACGCGAGCGCGAGCCTGCCGAAGCCCGAGGAGCAGGCGCTCGCCAAGCGCGTGGGCGAGCGCATCGCCCTGCTCGCTCCGAAGTAGCGCGCGTCGACTCGCCGCGCCGGCGCGCAGCGGCGCCGGGTCCACCGAGGCCGTGGTATCCTCGCGCGCCATGCGCCGGGCCTCCCTCGTCGTCGCGGCGCTGGCCGCGCTCGGCCTCGCGCGCGGCGCGGTCGGCTGCGCGACCGCCACCCAGGACACGGGGACGCCGCGAGACAGCTGCAAGCGGCGCGACTGCGGCCCGACCTACGGCAACGGCGGCAGCTACTTCCCGGGCGACGACGCCGACGAGATCCCGCTCGACGAGGCGGGCCCGTTCGACGACACGGCGCCGCCCGACGACGGCTCGCTCCCCGACGACCTCGGCGTGGACACGAGCCTCCCGGCGGACGCCCCCTCGCCCGACGCGACTTCGGACGCGACTTCGGACGCGACTTCGGACGCGACGCCCGACGCCCTCGCGGACTCGAAGGTCGACGCGGCCGCCGACACCAAGCCCGACGCGATCGCGGACACCGGCGTCGACGCCAGACCCGACGCGCCGACCTGCGCCGTCCCGACCGGCGCGACCTGCGCGCTCGCCCCCCAGTGTGGCTGCTCGGTCGGCCAGACCTGCGACCTCGCGTCGGCGTCGGGGGCCACGCGCTGCGTGACCGCCGGGACCAAGAAGCTCGGCGACGCGTGCGCCGCCGCCGGCACCTGCGGGGTCGGGCTCACCTGCTACGGCGGGATCTGCCAGAAGCTCTGCGGCGGCAACGCCGACTGCGCCGGGATCGCCGCAGCGGCCTGCAGCGCCATCGCGCCCGGGGCGAAGGCGTGCCTGTCGCAGTGCGATCTGCGCGCCCCTTCGACGGTGTGCGGGGCGCTCAACTGCACGCTGATCGACGGCGCGGCAGGGGTGACCGCCTGCATCGCGGCAGGCGCCTCGTTCAACGGCTGCACGGCGAACGCCTACGCGTGCGCGCCGCGGTACGCGTGCGTGCCAGACTCGGCCGGCACAGGCAACGTCTGTCTTCGTTGGTGTCGCGTCGGCATCGACGCGGACTGCCCGACCGGCAAGGTCTGCTACGCGTTCTCGGACCACCCGACGGTCGGCGGGATCGAGTACGGCATCTGCGACTACTGACGGGATTCGCGGCGTACGCGGCCCGCGCCCGCGCCCCTGCCCAGCGAAGCGCTTCGATAAGCGGCTCCGAACGTCGGCGCATGTAGGACGTCTCCGCGCGGCAACGCCGGCGCCCTCGCAGTCCTGGGCGCGGACCGAAAACAGGGCGCCCCGAAATCGCGAGTTCTTCCGTAGACTCGTCGGCGACCGCGGCCCCTGACGCGCGCGGTCCAACACCACCATGCGCAAACGGAAGGCACGCACCTCCAACGCTCCGCCGGCCATCAAGGGCGGGCGCGATGAAGCTCCGGTTTCGCTGCCGCTGTCGCAAGCGGACGAGGCCCCGCGGCCTTCCGTGCGACCCGCGCTCGATCCCGGGGACCCGCTCTCGGTCGCGCTGTACGCGGCGGAGGACGCGGCCACCGACGACGCGAAGTGGGACGAGGCCGAAGGGCTCGCCTCTTCGCTCGAGCGCCCCGAGGAGATCGCCGACGCACACCGGCGCGCGATCCTCGCGGTCGCGTCCGCGGAGGACGCCGCCGCGCTCGGCGAGCGCGCCGTGCGCTTCGTCGACGAGTGGTTCGACGATCCCGAGGCGCTCGGCGAGCTGCTGGCGGTCGTGCTCGAGCGCGCGCCGTCCGCGCGCTGGGCGTTCGATCGGCTCGTGATGCAGCTCACCGTCACGTCGCGGTTCACCGAGCTGCTCGAGATCTACGACCGCGCGCTGGCGGCCGAGACCGACCCGGCGCGCGTCGCGCAGCTGCTCGACGACGCCGCGCACGCCGCGAAGGACTTCGCCGGCGACGCCGATCGTGCGATCGCCTACCTCGCCAAGCTCCTCGCGCTGAAGCCGACCGACGCGCGCCTCGCGATGGCGCTCGAGCGGCTCTACGAGAAGCAGGGGCGGTTCCGCGAGCTCATCGATCTCTGGGGCGCGCGCGTGCCGATGCTCCCGCGCGGCGGGGCGCTCGCCCTGCGCGCCAAGATCGCAGCGTGCTGGCTCGATCGCCTCGGCGACGCCGCGCAGGCGCTCACGACGGCGCGCGCGTTGCTGCAGAACGATCCGCACGACCTCTCGATCTGCAAGCTGCTCGAGCGCGTGGCCGCGGCCCCCGCGACGTCGGTCGAGGCGCGCGGCAGCGCGCTGACGCTGCTCAAGGATCGCTACGCGGCCGCCAAGCGCAGCGAGGACGTCGTGCGCGTGCTGCGCCTCGCGCTCGAGACCGACGTCCGCGAGGAGAAGATCGCGGTGCACCGCGAGCTCGCCGAGCGGCTGGTGGAGCTCGGCCGCCCGGGCGAGGCGCTCGAGCACGCGGCCGCCATGGTCGTGCTCGAGCCCGCGTCGGGCGCCGCCCGCGAACGGCTGCGGCAGCTGGCCGAGGCGAGCTCCGCGCACGCGCGCAGGGTCGACGCCCTCGAGGCCGCGGTCGGCCACGCCGGGGACGCGCCCACGCGCCTCTCGCTGCTCGTGGAGGCCGCCGAGGTCGCCGCCGCCGCCGCCTCCGACGCGCCGCGCGCGATCGAGCTCTACGCCCGCGCGCTCGGCACCGAGGGGGTCTCCGACGACGCGACGCTGCTCTCGGTGGCGCGCGCCTCGTCCGAGCTGCTCGCGAAGGCTGGGCGCCGCGCCGAGCAGCTCGAAGTGCTGGTTCGTCGCGCGTCGCTGGAGCCGGACGCCCCGGCGCAGGCCGCCGTGCTCGGAGACGCCGCCACCCTCGCCGCGGAGCTCGGCGATCGCGAGCGCGCGCTGGCGCTCTGGACCGAGCGCCTCTCGCGCGCGACCGACGACGTCGACGCGCTCGATGCGATCGTGGAGCTGCTCGAGGCGATGGAGCGCTGGCCCGCCCAGCTCGAGGTGCTGCGTCGCCGCGCTGGCGTCGTGCCGGCCTCGCGCCGGCGCGCCGACCTGGTCCGCGTCGCGGCCGTCGAGGCGGTGCGCCTCGCCGACGTGACGGGAGCGATCGCGTCGTGGCTCGCGATCGTGGACGAGTTCGGGCGTGACGGCGCCGCGGTCGACGCGCTCGACGCGCTCTACGCGCGGGCCGGCCGATTCGACGACCTCGAGGCGCTGCTCGCCTCCGCGGCCGGCGAAGAGGCCGATCCGGTCACGCGTGCAGATCGCCTTCGCCGCCTCGGCGACGTGCTACGCGCGGACCGCTCCGACCGCGCGCGCGCGACGCTGGCGTACCGTGACGCGCTCGCCTCCTCGGCGGCCGACGACGGCGCGCGCGCCGGGCTGCTGTCGATCGTGCAAGAGGGGCCGAGCGCCGACGCGACCATCGCCGTCGAGGCGCTCGCGAACGCCTACGCCGTCACCGACGAGTGGCGCTCGACGCTCGCGATCGTCGACGCGCGCCTCGACAACGCGGCGAGCGAC
>CAIXWQ010001403.1 GCA_903923175.1 uncultured delta proteobacterium
CCGCGTCGTCGCGCACCTGCTCTACCTGCAGGGCGTGCTCGGGATGCCGAACCTGCTCGGCATCTTCTGGACGCTCGCCCTCGAGATCCAGCTCTACCTCGCCTTCGCGCTGCTCTACGCCGGCGCGCAGCGCGCGCGGCTCGTGCGCGCCGATCGCCCCGCCGCGGCCGACCATCGCTGGAGCTTCGCGCTCGCGGGGAGCGCGCTCGCCGCCACCGCGTTCCTCCTCGCGCCGCACTCGGCGGGCTGGATCGTGTGGTTCGTGCCGTGGTGGCCGGTGTTCTGCCTCGGCGTGCTCACCGAGCGCGCGCTGCGCCTCCCCGGCGCGCGTCCGTGGCTCGCGGCGACGGTGCTCGTGCTGCTCGCGAGCGGCTGGTGGCGCATCCAGATCGGCGCGCTCGCCGCGCTCGGCACGGTCGCGGCGCTGTGCCTCGCCGCGGCCCTCGCGCCGGTCGGTCGACTGCTCTCGTCACGCCCGCTCGCCGCGTTGGGGCTGCGCTCGTACAGCTTCTACCTGCTGCACTCGCTGATCGGCGGCATGGCGATGAACGCGCTCGCGACGCGCCTGCCGCGGACGGCGCCGTTCGACGTCGTGCGGCTGCTCGCGGCGTTCGTCGCGAGCGCGGGCGCCGCGTGGCTGCTGTGGCGCGTCGTCGAGGTGCCGGCGCAGCGGCTGGCGCGCCGGATCCAGCTGCGCCCCTGAGCGTGCGCGCGGGTTCGGCTGCGCTCAGGCGTCGCCGGGCTCCTCGGGGAACTGCTTCGTGAAGCAGTCCTCGCACATCGCGTGCGTGAGCTGCGCGCCGCTCGTGCGCGCCACGAAGGCGTCGATCGGCTCCCACTCCTGCCGCTCGTTGACCACCCGCTGGCACCAGGCGCAGACGCGGAGCAAGCCCCGCAGCCGGTCGAGCTCGTGCGCCTGCTTGGCGATGAGCCGCCGCGCGCGCTCGGCGCGCTCGAACGAGCGGGTGAGCGTCAGCGAGAGCGCGAGCGCGATGCCGGTCGCGGTCACGCCGTTGAGCTGCGCGGAGCTCCGGGCGTCGGGGATGCGCTGCCAGACCGCGACTCCGACCTCGACGACCGCGAGCCCGAAGGCGTAGACCGCGAGCACCGATCGGGTGCGGAGGCGGAGCACCAGCGCGACGCCGAGGGTCGCGGTCACGTACGGCGTCAGCGACGTGCTCACGAGCTGATCGGCGCCGGCGACGAAGGCCGTCCCGCCGACGAACAGGGCGGCGAACCAGGCGGGGAGCGCGGCGCGCCAGCCGAGCGGGGCGCTCGGCGCCCGCCACGCCCGCACGGCGAGCGCGGCGAGGAGCAGCAGCGCGACGAAGATGGCCGTCTGCGCGCCCAGGAGCAACTGGCGCCACTTCAGCCCCGCGGCGTCGAGACCGGGCCGGGCGGTCGCCCAGAAGTAGACGATGTGCAGGATGACGATGGGCGCGACGGCGAGCGTCACGGCGCGTAGGCGCAGGAGGTTCTGCCGAGCGCAGGCGACCTCGAGCGCGCGAGGCTCGTCGCCCTCGCCTGCCTCGCGCGGGGCACGCGAGTCACGCGCGACGTCCGTGTCCGAGGCAGCTGCCTGCGGCGTAGACACGCCATCAGGCTACCACCCGTGCGCGGCGCGATCCTTCTCTCTAGTTGGCAAAGCTCACGCGCGCGTCTCTCGCCGGGACGACGCTCGGCTCGCTCGCCTCGTCGAGCACAAGCTCGTACGCCGCGACGTCGAACTTGCGCAATCGAAGCCGGAACTCGAACGTGTAGCCGGGCCACAGCGTGACGTTCTTGCCCGACGGCGTCTGGTACCAGCTCTTGCAGCCGCTCGACCAAACGGTCTTCGCGAGGCGGCGCTGCATCTCGTCGTTGTACCGAGCCTGCGCGTCGGCGCGCACGTCCACGAGCTTGAGCCGCCGCGCGCGCATCGTCTTGATCGCGTCGAGCGCGTAGGCCACCTGCGACTCGATCATGAACACCATCGAGCTGTGCCCGAGGCCGGTGTTCGGGCCGACCATCAGGAACAGGTTCGGGAAGCCCGAGACGGTGGTCCCGAGGTACCCCTCGGCGCCGGCCTTCCAGACCTCGTCGAGCACGCGTCCGCCGCGCCCGCGCACGTCGAACGGCGCGACCTGATCGGCCGCGTGGAAGCCGGTGGCGAGCACCAGCGCGTCGACCGACCGCTCCTTTCCACTCGCCGTCACCACCGAGTGCGCGCGCACCTCGGTGATGGCGTCGGTCACCAGCTCCACGTTCTCGCGGCCGAGCGAGGCGTAGTAGTCGTTCGAGATCAGCACGCGCTTGCACCCCATGCGGTAGCCGGGGGTGAGCTTCTCGCGCAGCGCGGGGTCGGGGACCTGCGACGCGAGGTAGCGGCGCGCGAGCCCCTCGAGCAGCTTCAGGATCCGCGGCTCCACCACGAAGCCCGTCGCGAACAGCTCGCGGCGCCAGTAGATGCCCGCGCGCGCGAGCCGCTGCACGAGCGGGAAGCGCCGGTTGCGCGATTTCTCGCCCGCGGTGTACGCGCGGTCGGGGCGCGGCAGCACCCACGCCGGCGTCCGCTGGAAGACGTGCAGCTTGCCGACCTTCGGCTGGATCGAGGGGATGATCTGGATCGCGCTCGCGCCGGTGCCGACCACGGCGACCGTCTTGCCGGCGAGCGGGTAGTCGTCGTCCCAGCGCGCGGAGTGGAAGACCTTGCCGGCGAACTTCTCGAGCCCCGGGATGTCGGGGAACGCCGGCTTGTGCAGCGGCCCGGTGCCCGAGACGACCACGCGCGCGCGGATGGCGTCGCCTTCGACACGGTCGTCCTCCGGCCGACCTACGAGGGGGAGCGCCTCTCGCTCGGATCGCTCCCCCTCGTGCTCCCCCACCCGTCGACGGCGCGTGCGGACCTCCCAGAGCCCCGTGCGGTCGTCGAACGTCGCGCCGACGATCTCCGTGCCGAAGCGGATCCGACGGCGCAGATCGAAGTCGTCGGTGACGCGCTTCAGGTACGCGAGGATCTCGCGCTGCGGCGCGTAGGTGCGCGACCAGTCGGGGTTCGGCGCGGCCGAGAGCGAGTACAGGTGCGACTCCACGTCGCACTGCAGCCCCGGGTAGTGGTTCTCGCGCCAGGTGCCGCCGACCTCGTCCGCCTTCTCGACGATGGTGAAGTCGTCGATGCCGGCCCGCAGCAGCGCGAGCGCCATGGCGAGCCCCGCGAAGCCCGCGCCGATGATGAGGATGTGGTCGTTTCTCGCCGCCATTCCGCCCAGCTTGGGGTCTTGTTGAACCAAAGTCAACGGTGCTCAGCCGGCCGTGCGCACCACCAGCAGCCGAGGCTCGGTCAGGTCCTCGATGGCCCAGCGGACCCCCTCACGCCCGAAGCCCGAGCCCTTCACGCCGCCGTAGGGCATGTTGTCGACGCGGAAGCTCGGCACGTCGCCGACGATCACGCCGCCGACCTCGAGCTCGTCCCAGGCGCGCATCGTCTTGGCGAGGTCGTTGGTGAAGACGCCGGCTTGCAGTCCGTACGGGCTCGCGTTCACGCGGCGCAGGGCGTCGTCGAAATCGGTGAAGGTCTCCAGGAGGGCGACCGGGCCGAAGACCTCTTCGCACGAGACGGGCTCGTCGGCCGGCACCCCCTCGAGCAGCGTCGCGTCGAGCATCGCGCCCGTCCTGCCGCCGCCGCACAGGAGCGTCGCGCCGCGGGCGAGCGCGCGCTGGATCCAGCCGTGGAGGCGCGCGGCCGCGGCCTCGTCGATCATCGGGCCGAGGAAGGTCGCCTCGTGCTTGGGATCGCCCGCGACGAGCGCGCGCGTCCTGGCGACGAGGCGCTCGCGGAGCGCGTCGACGAGCGACGCGTGCGCGAGGATGCGCTGCACCGAGATGCAGCTCTGGCCCGACTGGTAGAACGCGCCGAAGACGAGCCGATCGACCACGAAATCCAGGTGCTCGCGCTGATTCGCGTCGACGATGCACGCGGCGTTGCCCCCGAGCTCGAGCACGACCTTCTTGCGCCCGGCGCGCGCCTTGAGGTCCCAGCCGACCTTGCCGGAGCCGGTGAACGACAGGAGCTTCAGGCGGTCGTCCTCGATGAAGGGCGCGACGTCGGCGAGGGCGCACGGCAGCACCGAGAACGCCCCCTCGGGCAGCGCGGTCTCGGCCAGCACCTCGCCGAGGATCAGCGCGCCGAGCGGCGTGCGCTCGGAGGGCTTGAGGACGAACGGGCACCCTGCGGCGATCGCAGGCGCGACCTTGTGGGCCACCAGGTTGAGCGGGAAGTTGAAGGGCGTGAGGAACGACGCCGCGCCGACCGGCACGCGCTTGGTGAACCCGCGGTAGCCCTTCGCCCGCGGCGCGATCTCGAGCGTGAGCACCTCGCCGTCGATGCGGGTGGCCTCCTGCGCCGCGACTTTGAAGGTGTCGATGAGCCGCACGACCTCGCCGCGCGCGTCGCGGATCGGCTTGCCGGCCTCGACGCAGAGGGCGAGGGCGAGCTCGTCGGCCCGCGCGGTCAGCCGCGCGACGCAGTGCTCGAGGACGGCCTGGCGCGCGTAGGGCGGCAGCTCGCGCATGGGCCGCTCGGCGCGCACGGCGGCGGCGATCGCCTCCTCGATGGTGGCGCGATCGGCGAGCGGCACGTGGCTCTCGACGGCGCCGGAGAACTTGTCGACGACCGGGAGGTCGAGGTTCGGCGTGCGCGGGCGGTTGGCGACGAAGAGCGGGTAGGTCTCGCGCAGGGGCGTCACGGGGGGCGGGGGCGTCGAGGGCGTCGAGGGCGTCGAGGGCGTCGGTGACATCGCGCGCATTCTCGCTCGGCTCGGAGCGCGGCGGATCGCGCGCGTGGTCGCCCCGAGCGCAGCCGGCGCGCGATGCCGGCGGGGGGGATGGGTCGCGGGCCGCGCGGTTGGCACTTCCGGCGCGCTCGGCGCCGTCTCAGTCTGCGGCCCGCACCCAGCGCAGGGAGAGAGCCCATGAGCGAGTTCGAGTTCCAGGAGATTTTCCCGCTCGGCCACGACGACACCACGCCGTACCGGCGCATCTCGAGCGACTTCGTGTCGACCTTCGAGGCGCGCGGTCGCACGTTCCTGGAGGTCGCCCCCGAGGCGCTCACCACGCTCACGCGCGAGGCGATGCTCGACATCGCGCACCTGCTCCGCCCGGGTCACCTCGCGCAGCTGCGCAAGATCCTCGACGACCCCGAGGCCTCGCCGAACGACAAGTTCGTGGCGCTCGATCTGCTCAAGAACGCCAACATCGCGGCCGGCGGCACGTTGCCGATGTGCCAGGACACCGGCACCGCGATCGTGATGGGCAAGAAGGGGCAGTACGTGGTGACCGGAGGCGGAGACGAAGCCGCCATCGCCCGCGGCGTCTACGACACGTACAAGGCCGCGAACCTGCGCTACTCGCAGATGGCGCCGCTCGACATGTTCAAAGAGGTCAACACCGGCAACAACCTGCCGGCGCAGATCGAGATCTTCGCGACCGACGGCGACGCCTACAAGTTCCTCTTCATGGCCAAGGGGGGCGGCTCGGCCAACAAGAGCTACCTCTACCAAGAGACCAAAGCGCTCCTGAACCCGAAGAGCCTGCTCGCCTTCATGGATCAGAAGATGCGCTCGCTCGGCACCGCCGCGTGCCCGCCGTACCACCTCGCGGTCGTCATCGGCGGCACCAGCGCCGAGCAGGCGCTCAAGACCGCCAAGCTCGCCTCGGCGCGCTACCTCGACACGCTCCCGCGCGAGGGGAACGCGCTCGGCCGCGGCTTCCGCGACGTGGAGCTCGAGCAGCAGATCCTCGAGATCGCCCAGAAGACCGGCATCGGCGCGCAGTTCGGCGGCAAGTACTTCTGCCACGACGTCCGCGTCATCCGCTTGCCGCGCCACGGCGCCTCGTGCCCGGTCGCGATCGCGGTCTCGTGCTCGGCGGACCGCCAGGCGGTCGGCAAGATCACCAAGGACGGCGTGTTCCTCGAGGCGCTGGAGACCGACCCCGCCAAGTACTTGCCGGACGTCGAGCACCAGCAGCTCGGCGGCGAGGTCGTGCAGATCGACCTCAACCAGCCGATGAGCGAGATCCGCGCGACGCTCGCGAAGCACCCGACCAAGACGCGCCTCTCGCTGTGGGGCCCGCTGATCGTGGCGCGCGACATCGCGCACGCGAAGCTGAAGGAGCGCCTCGACGCGGGGCAGGGGCTCCCGCAGTACTTCAAGGACCACGCGGTCTACTACGCGGGGCCGGCCAAGACGCCGAAGGGGTACGCGTCGGGCTCGTTCGGGCCGACCACCGCCGGGCGCATGGACGCGTACGTCGAGCAGTTCCAGGCCAACGGCGGCAGCATGGTCATGCTCGCGAAGGGCAACCGCTCCAAGGCGGTCACCGACGCGTGCAAGGCGCACGGCGGCTTCTACCTCGGCTCCATCGGCGGCCCCGCCGCGCGCCTCGCCAAGGACTGCATCAAGAAGGTCGAGGTCCTCGAGTACGCGGAGCTCGGCATGGAAGCGGTCTGGAAGATCGAGGTCGTCGACTTCCCCGCGTTCATCGTGGTCGACGACAAGGGGAACGACTTCTTCGCGGGCATCGACGGCCCCGCGAAGTCGCTCCCGATCGCGAAGTAGCCCGAGGGCCTAGCTCGCGTCTTCGTGCTCGTGCTCGTGTCCGGGCTCGTGTCCGGGCTCGTGTGCGGGCTCGGGCTCGGGCTCGCGCTCGAACGTCCCGGCAGCCGAAACGCCCCCGCCCGCGCTCACGCGACCGGCACGTGCCGCGCGAGGAACGCGAGCTGATCCGCGACCGCCCGCTCGAACGGCTCGTCGAGGTAGATGCCGAAGTGGTCGATCGCATAGGCGATCAGCTCGCCGCGCGGCGCGGCGCGGCACGCGGACTCGGCCGGCCCGGGCGGCGTCACGGCGTCGAGCGCCGCGACCTGCACGAGGAGCGGACAGCGCAGGTCCGCCGCGCGCTTGCCCGGTGAGTAGAACGGGATCTGGAGCAGGGCCCGCGCGGCGAGGTCGTCGCGGATGACGAGCCCGGGCGGCGTCACGCGCGCGAGCCACTCGAGCGCGCCCGGCGCGGTCATGGCGGCGACGTCGCCGGGGCGCCCGACGGCGGACACGTAGCGTGGCGGGCGTCCGAACGCGGCCCCGAGCGCGTCGGCGATGGCGGCGGCGCCGAGCTGCGCGCCGACCCAGCGCGGCGCCGCCCCGACGGACGCGAGCCCCTCGGTGTGCGGCGCCTGCGCGATCACGGCGGCGATGCGCGCGTCCTCGGCGGCCGTGACCAGCACGTGCCCGCCCGAGAACGAGGTCCCCCAGAGCGCGATCCGCGCGGCGTCGACCCCCTCGAGCCCGCGCGCGAACGCGACCGCCGCGCGCCAGTCGGCGAGTTGCCGGTCGATGTCGAGCAGCTGCCGCGGCTCCCCCTCGCTGGCGCCGAAGTGCCGGTAGTCGAAGACCAGCGCCGCGTAGCCGGCCTCGGCGAAGCGCTCGGCGTAGGCGTCGAGGCGCATCTCGCGGACGCCGCAGAAGCCGTGGGCGAGGATGACGCAGGGGGCCGCGGGATCCGCGCCCGCCGCGCGGGTCGGGCGATACCACCAGGCGGCGCAGCGCGCGTCGGCCGAGCGGAACGTGACGTCTTCGCGAACGTACGCGGCGGTCATACCGGGCATCGTAGTCCTGCTGGCGCGCGACGCCCCTCCCGACCAGAATCCCGCGCCATGACCTTCCCGCACCCGCTCCCCGTGCTCACCCCGGCGCCCTGCACGCTCACCACCGTGGGCGGCCTCCGCGCCGCCGGCGTCGCCGCAGGGATCAAGGCGAGCGGCAACCCCGACGTCGCGCTCCTGGTCGCCGACGCGCCGATCGTCTGCGCGGGGGTGTTCACGCAGAACCGGCTCGCCGCCGCGCCGGTGATCGTGAGCCGCGAGCACCTCTGGAACACCGCCGGCCACGTGCGCGCGCTCGTCGTCAACAGCGGCAACGCGAACGCCTGCACCGGCGAGCAGGGGCTGCGCGACGCGCGGGAGATGTGCGAACAGGTCGCGAAGGCGCTCGGTTGCGCGCGCGAGGAGGTGCTCGTGTGCAGCACCGGCGTGATCGGCCACGCGCTGCCGATGGCGAAGGTGCGCGCCGGGATCGACGCTGCGCTCGCCGCGCTCTCGGCCGAGGAGGCCGCCGGCCGCGAGTTCCTGCGCGCGATCATGACGACCGACGCGTTCCCCAAGGAGGCGGGGCTGGTCGACGGCGTGACGGTCGCGGGGGTCTGCAAGGGGGCCGGCATGATCCACCCCGACATGGCGACGATGCTCGCGTTCGTCGCGACGGACGCGCGCACCACCTCGGACGAGCTCTCGTCGGTGATGCCCGCGCTCGCGCGCGAGAGCTTCAACGCCGTGCACGTCGACACGCACCCGAGCACCAACGACACGTTCCTGGTGCTCGCCACCGGCCGCTCGCAGCTCGGCCTGCGCGAGGCGCTCCCGCCGCTCGCGCAGGTGAGCCGCCGGCTCGCGTGGCTCATCGCGCGTGACGGCGAGGGGTCGACCAAGGTCACGACCATCGACGTGCGCGGCGCGGCGAACGATGCGGCCGCGCGCGCGGTCGCCGACGCGATCGCCTCCTCGGCGCTGGTGCGCACCGCGCTCTTCGGCAACGATCCGAACTGGGGGCGCTTCGTGAGCCAGGTCGGCAACTGCCGCGCGGTGCGCTCGGTCGAGGGGCTGCGCTGCACGCTGCAGGGGATCGTCGTCTTCGAGCGCGGCGCGCCGACCCCGTTCGACCGGCAGGCGGCGTCGCAGGCGATGCGCGCCGAGGACGTGCGCCTCGAGATCGAGCTGCGCGACGGCCTCGGTCGCGCCTCGTTGATGACGAGCGATCTCGGTTACCGGTACGTCGAAGTGAACGCCGAGTACACGACGTAGCCGTCGCTACGCCCGCGTCCCCGCGTGCAGCAGTGACTGGAAGTGCGTGGTGACCACGAGCGCCCGCGGCGTCGCGCCGTGCAGCCCGAGCACGCGCAGGTTCTCGGCCATGCGGTGCGTCGAGGCGCCGACGCGCAAGCGCACCTCGCCGCGCGCGTGCAGGCGCGAGGGGGCGCGGACGTCGACGTGCGTGCGCACGAGCGCGCCGTCGAGGTGCGAGAAGGTCATGAGCGAGGGCCCCGGGATCGGCACGCCGGGCCCCATCGTGCCGAGCAGCTCGCAGATGTCCGCGCCGCCGTCCGGATCGCGCACGGCGCTCCGCACGGCGCGCCCGTGGAGCGTGAAGTCGATCGCGGTGACGAACTTGGGGTAGCCCCAGAGGTCGCGACCGGCTGCGCAGGCGGCCTCGGTGGTCACCGGCAGATCGACGACCCAGGCGCCGACGTGGCGCTTGCGCGGATCGATCAGCAACTCGGCGAGCCCCGGCAAGAGGCCGCGATCGCCGCGCCGCCGCGCGAAGATCGCGGTGCCGACCTCGTCGTAGATCCCGACGGTGGTGTGCCGGTACTCGTAGAACGACACGCCGACCAGCGCGCGGTCGCCGTGCACGATCGCGGGCTCGAGCTCGGTGCCCTCGAGCAGGCGCTCGGCGCCGCGGCGATCGGCGTCGAAGAGCGCGATGACGTTGCTCGCGTCGTAGTAGAGGATCGGCAGGTCCACGAGGCCCGCCGAGGTGTGGTGGACGGTCCGCGCGACCGCGAAGAGATCGTCGCTCATCGGATCAGGCTCCTTCGGCGCCTTCGCGCGAGAGTCGCGTGATCGTCGCGAGCAGCTGCTCCTGCACGTCTTCGATCATCGCGAGCCGGTTGATCTGGTTGGTGCCTTCGAAGATCTGCGTGAGGCGCGCGTCGCGCCACGCCCGCTCGACGCGAGACGCGTGCAGGAGCGCGTGGTTGCCGAGCAGATCCATGGCGCGCGCGCAGACGCGCAGGCCGACGTCGGTGCAGAAGACCTTCGCGGCCGACGCCTCGCGCTGGATGGCCTGCGTGCGACTCGCCGCGGCCCACACCATCGCGCGCGCGGCCTGCGTGTCGGCGAGCATGTCGGCGAGCGCGAGCTGCACCTCCTGGTAGTGCACGAGCGGCTTGCCGCCGAGCCGCTCGCGGCAGGCGAAGTCGGTCGCGGCCTCGAGCGCCGCGCGGGCGAAGCCGACCCCCATCGCGGCCACGGGGAGGCGGGACATGTTGAGGGTCGCGCGGTTGATCGCCCACCCCTTGCGCAGCCCGCCGAGGCGGCGCTCGTGCGGCACGAACACGTCGTCGAGCGCGAGCTCGGCCGCGCCGGACGCGCGCATCCCCATCTTGAGCTCGGTGCGCGTGACCGAGAACCCGGGCGCGCGGGCGTTCACCAGGAACGCCGTCCACGACTCGAGCCCCTCGCCCTCGAGCGCCGCGAAGACCGCGATCTCGTGCGCGAGGTCGCCGCCGCTGATGTAGCACTTGCGGCCGGTGAGCCGGTGGCCGCCGTCGACCGCGCGCGCGACCATGCCCGGCGCTCGCTGCGCTGCGCCGTGCCCCTCCTCGACGTCGGAGCCGGCGGCCGGCTCGGTGATCGCGAAGGCGAACAGCTGGGGCTCGCCCGCGAGGCCCGCGCGGTATGCGGGCAGCAGGTGACGGCGGATGGCGCCGAGATCGCCGGAGAGGATGACCGGCGCCACGCCGAGCGCGTGCGCGCAGAGCAGGAGCATCAACCCGCCGTCGACCGCGGCGAGCTCCTCGGTCTTGAGCGCGGCGACGAACTGCAGCGGGTGCGCGAAGAGCCGCGGATCGGCCGCGCCGAAGGGGGTCGGGAGCATGTCGGCGAGCAGCCCCTCGCGCGCCGCGGCGACGAGCACCGCGTGGGCGCGCGGGCTCGCCTCGCCA
>CAIXWQ010001404.1 GCA_903923175.1 uncultured delta proteobacterium
CCGGTGACCGTGCACGCCTGGGACTTCAGCGCGACCGGCGCGACGGCCACGCTCGCGCCGACGGCCGGCAAGGTCACCGCCACGCTCGGCGCGACGCCGCAGTTCTTCGCGCTGCCGTGAGTCCTCACCCCCCTGGCCCCCCTCTCCGCAAGGCGGCGAGGGGGGAACGGGAGTCGCTCGAGCCCCCTCTCCGCCCTGCGGAGAGGGGGTTGGGGGTGAGGTTTTCCCACCGCCCTGGCCCGGGCGCCAAGGACGCGAGAGGAGGATGCGGGCCTTCCGGAGGCTCGTCTTCTCCTCGCGTCCCTGGCGTCCGAGCGCCACGGCTGCGCGTGACTCAGACATGAGTCACTACACGCGTGCGGGCGTCAAGGGCGCTTGGGCTTGGCGGCCTTGCGTGCGAGCAGCGCGTCGAGGTTGCCCACGCGCGCGCCGAGGAGCGTCGCCATCACCGGCTCGACGTCGAGCCCCGAGCGCCGCGCGAGCAGGGTCACGTCGAGCGAGATCTGGTTCGTCGCGAGCTCGGCGATGGCGTCGGTCGCGCTGATCACCGCGCCGTCCTTGGGCGCACGCTCGGTCGCGCCGATCAGCGCGCGCGCGTCGTCGGCCACGATGACGAGGCGGTGCTTCCAGAAGCTCTCGAGCTCGCGCTGATCGAGCCCGTAGCTGAAGACGTGCCCGGGCAGATCGTCGGGGAGCGCGGCGTGCGAGAAGATCACCACGAAGGCCTTGCGCTCGGCGGCCTTGCGCAGCTCGGGGGTCAGCTGGGCGAGCTCGCGCGGCCAGCCGCTGATGGCGAGCTTGTGCTTCGCCGAGGCGACCAGGTGCTCGGCCTCCTCCATGACGCGGTCGTAGCCGCGCACGCCGTAGACGTCGGGGGCGTCGACCGGCAGCTCGAGCGTGCGCGCGGCCTCCTCGAGCGCGTCGGCGTTCGCCGTGAAGCGCTTCTTGAGCACGGCGACCAGGCTGTCGGGCGGCGTGGCCGCGAAGCGCTCGGGCTCGCCGTCGCGCCCCTGCAGCGAGCGCGCGGCCCCCGCGAGCACCAGGCGGCGCAGCACGCCGTACACGGCCGAGCGCGGGATCCCTGCGTGCTGCCCGACCTCGTAGCCGGTCGAGGCCCCGCGCTGGACGAGCGCGCCGTACGCGCGCGCTTCGTTCAACGTGAACCCGAGAGATTCGAGCGGAGGGATGAGGGCGGCGAGCGACACGGCGGCGAGTCTATCTGCGCCCGCGCCCGCGCGTCCGCACAGACGTCACCCGCCCCGGCTCACCCCGCGTATTTGACGACGAGGCGGGCGAGGCGGGGCACCGCGTGCTCGACGTTCTTCTTCGCCATGCCGCGGAGCTTGTCGTACGTCCCCTTGACGACGCTGCTCTTGGAGCGCTGCGCCTTGCCGTCGGTGATCGCCAGCAGGGCGTCGGCGACGCGGCTGGCGTTCGAGACGAGGTGCGTCTCGACCGCGGCGTTCTTGTCCTTGGCCTCGGTGTAGATCGGGCCGAGCGCGTCGGCGAACTCGGGGAGCAGATCGGTGACGACCTGCTTGATGAACCCGGGCTTGATCCCCTTCACGGCCGCGTAGCCCGCCTTGATGGCGAGGCCGGAGATCCCCCCCTTGTCGGCGACCTCCGCGTCGACCAGCGCGCAGCAGTCATCGACGACGGCGGGCTTCTTCTGCGGGTCGTTCAGGACGTCCTTCAAGCTCGACATGGGCACTCCTCCGATGCGGGGGCCGCTCTATAGCCCAGGTCTGGCGCGGCGTGCCACCGCGGGGGGGCGCGCGCGGCGGGGCTCGCGGGGTCGGGCGGTTGGATGCGGCGGCGGCGGAATGCGCGCGCGCAGGCGCGCCGACCACGCGGTTGCGCGCTGTCCCCGCGCGCTCGACGTGGTAGGCCCCTCGCCGCCGAGCGGACACGAGCAATCACGCGGACGGCGCCTTCCGCCGCCGCAGGCCCATCCGATCCGCCGCGAGGGAAGCGATGAAGATCCACGAGTACCAGGGGAAGCAGCTGTTCGCGAAGTACGGCGTCCCCATTCCGAAGGGATACCCCGCGTTCAACCTCGACGAGGCCGAGGCCGCGGCCAAGCGCCTCATCGAGGAGACCAAGATCCCGGTCGTCGTCGTCAAGGCGCAGATCCACGCCGGCGGCCGCGGCAAGGGCGGCGGCGTCAAGGTCGTCAAGGGCGGCCCCGCCGCGGCGCGCGAGACCGCGAAGCAGATCCTCGGGATGCAGCTGGTCACGCACCAGACCGGCCCCGCGGGGCAGAAGGTCGGACGGCTCTACATCGAGCAGGGGCTCGACATCGCCCGCGAGCTCTACGTCGCGATGCTCGTCGACCGCGACTCGCGCCGCATCGCCGTGATCGCCTCGACCGAAGGCGGCATGGACATCGAGACGGTGGCGCACGACACGCCCGAGAAGATCCTGACCTTCCACGTCGACCCGACCGTCGGCCTCGCGGGCTACCAGGCGCGCGAGCTCGGCTTCAAGCTCGGGCTCACCAAGGACACGATCGGCAAGTTCGTGAAGACGCTGCAGGCGCTCTACGCGATGTTCGTCGCGGAGGACTGCTCGCTCGCCGAGATCAACCCGCTCGTCGTCACCAAGGGCAACGACATCGTCGCGCTCGACGCGAAGATCAACTTCGACGACAACGCCGAGTTCCGCCACAAGGAGTGGGCCGAGCTGCAGGACAAGGCCGAAGAGGACGCGACCGAGCTCGAGGCCAAGGAAGCCGGCCTCAACTACGTGTCGCTCGACGGCAACATCGGCTGCATGGTGAACGGCGCCGGCCTCGCGATGTCGACCATGGACGTCATCCAGCTCGCCGGGGCCAAGCCCGCGAACTTCCTCGACGTCGGCGGCGGCGCCACCGAGCAGCAGGTCACCAAGGCGTTCTCGATGATCCTCGAGAGCGACAAGGTGAAGGGGATCTTCGTCAACATCTTCGGCGGCATCATGCGCTGCGACGTCATCGCCCAGGGCATCGTGAACGCCTCGCGTGCGCTGCACGTGAAGGTGCCGGTCGTGGTCCGCCTCGAGGGGACCAACGTGGAGATCGGCAAGAAGATTCTCGCAGATTCGGGGCTCAAGTTGATCCCCGCGGACTCGATCAAGGACGGCGCGGAGAAGATCGTCGCCGCCATCGGAGGCGTCTGATGTCCATCCTCGTCGACAAGAACACCAAGGTCGTCGTCCAGGGCATCACCGGCAACACCGGCGCGTTCCACGCGCGCGGCTGCTTCGCCTACGGCACGCAGGTCGTCTCCGGCGTCACGCCGGGCCGCGGCGGCGAGACGTTCGACATCGGGCCGAAGCCCACGACGATCGGCGCGAAGATCCCCGAAGGGGCGAAGTCGCACACGGTCCCCGTCTACAACACCGTGCGTGAGGCCGTGGAGCTCTCGGGCGCCGACACCTCGTGCATCTTCGTGCCGCCGCCGGGCGCCGCCGAGGCCATCCTCGAGGCCTTCGACGCCGGCATCCGCCTCGTGATCTGCATCACCGAGGGCGTGCCCGTGATGGACATGATCAAGGTCCGTCGCGTGCTCGAGCAGAAGAAGGCCGAGGGGCAGGACCTCTGGCTCGTCGGCCCGAACTGCCCGGGCGTCATCACGCCGGGCGAGTGCAAGATCGGCATCATGCCGGGGCACATCCACACGCCGGCCGTCACGGGCAAGCCCGCCATCGGCGTCGTGTCACGCTCGGGCACGCTCACCTACGAGGCGGTCGGGCAGCTCACGCGGCTCGGCATCGCGCAGTCGAGCTGCGTCGGCATCGGCGGCGATCCGATCAACGGCATGGACTTCGTCGACGTGCTCACGATGTTCAACAACGACCCGAAGACCGACGGGATCATCATGATCGGCGAGATCGGCGGCGGCGCCGAAGAGCGTGGCGCCGAGTACATCAAGGCCCACGTGAAGAAGCCGGTCGCGGCCTTCATCGCCGGCGCGAGCGCCCCCGCGGGCAAGCGCATGGGCCACGCGGGCGCCATCATCAGCGGCGGCAAGGGGACGGCGGAAGCGAAGTTCCGCGCCCTCGAAGACGCCGGCGTGAAGATCTCGCGGTCGCCGGCGGCGATGGGCGAGACGCTCGCGTCGATGCTCTGACGTCGAACCCCGGTTGAAACCTCATCATCCGCCACGATCTCGCCGTCCCCACGATCGTTTTCCGTGAACAAAGAATCGGACAGGCGTGGGCTTTCGCCGAGCGGTGCAGCCGGTCGATGGTCGGCGGGATGCGAGGCGAGA
>CAIXWQ010001405.1 GCA_903923175.1 uncultured delta proteobacterium
CCGCAAATCACCGGGGTTTTTGAACGAATTTGTGCCCACGAGCCCGCAGGTGTGCCCGCAGGAAGGGGGGCACGAGTCGGGCT
Organism: uncultured delta proteobacterium; assembly: GCA_903923175.1. GTDB lineage: Bacteria > Myxococcota_A > Polyangia > Polyangiales > JADJMO01 > CAIXWQ01. The sequence continues at coordinate 84 of CAIXWQ010001405.1, forward strand.
CGACCGTGGCCTCGCTCTCCTCCGGGATCGCGCGCGGCCGAGGGGCCGACGCGGGCCCTTCGTCGTCCTCGCCGGAGTCGTTCTCCGCATCCGCCGCGACCACGAGCAGCGACGCAGGCAGGGGCGGGAAGACGTCGCCCTTGCCGTACGTGCGGCGGAGCACGGCAGCGATCTTCACGTAGTGCTCGGTCATCTTGATGTCGCTGTGGCCCGCCCTCGCGACGATCGTGAAGGCGTCGTCTCCACGGGCAGCCATCCACGAAATTCCGGTCGTTCGCAGGTCGTGGAACGTCATCCAGTTGCGTGGCGGCTTGTCGGACGCGTGGTGCAGCTCGTGCCTCGTGACGCCCGCCGTGAGCAGATCGGCGCGTAGAAGCGCAGCGAGCTGGCTCTCGTCGCCGAGCTTGCCGAAGACGCGGCCGACGCCACCGGACTCCCGGTGCATCGCGCGTAGCAGCGGTACGAGCTCGGGCTCGATGGACGCGGTGAGCCGGGCCTTTCCGTTCTTCGTGCTCTTCTCGATGTTGTCGCGTTCGCGGTCGAGCGAGCGTTGAATCGTCGCCGTCTCGGACGGCAGATCGATGTCGCTCCAGGCGAAAGCCTCGGTCTCGCCCGCGCGCAGGTAGCCGTACGTCGCGACGGCGTAGTACCGACGTCGTTTGAGCGGTACGGCGTCGCACGAGACGAGCTTCAGGAACTCGGCCGGGTACAGGTGGACCTTCGCCGTCTCGACGCCGCGCTTGGGGCTCGCGACGTCCGTCGTCGGATCGTCGAGTCGTGCGCGCAGCTCCTTCACCTTCGACTTCGGCCCCGCGTACTTCTTCAGCGCGGCGGAGAGCGTGCCCCAGATGTTGCCGGCGTGCTTCCAGCGGATCTTCCCGCTGTCGATCGCGTCGTCGAGCGTGGCGACGAACGTGCGCAGCTCATCAGAGGTGACGTCGGCGATCGGTCGAATGCCGAGCGCAGGTTCGATCCAGTTCTCGAAGTTCGACCGGTACTGCGCGGTCGACTTGTCGTGCTCGTACAGGTAGTCGAGCCAGCGCTCGAACCACTCGCGCACGGTCTCCGGGTGGTCGCCGCCGACGAGCGTCCAGCCTTCGTTCTTCGCCCGCTTCGCCAGCCGCTTCGCGTGCGCCCGCGCAGCTTCTTCTTGGTTCTCCTTGTAGCCGGGGAGCCTGATCCACGGACGCTTGCCGTCGGCGTACCGAATCCGCGCTTCGTAGTGATCGTCGCGCCACCGGAGCTGCCCTCGCGGCTCGGTCATCGGCGACGTCGGCATGACGCGTTTCGATTTCACGTCGGCTTCCTGATCTTCGGCTTCGCGCCTGGGGAGGCGAGAAGCTCCTCGTCGGTGGGGCACGCGGGGAGAGCTCTGTTTCGGCGGGGCTTAGCCTCGCGGTCGATCCAAGCGAGCCACGCGCTCGGCGTGACGACCTGCGAGTAGCCGGTGCGGGTGACGGGGAGGCCGGCCCGCAGCGCGCGCTTGAACGCGCGCTCGCTGGTCTGCGGCGGTAGGCACGCGAGCGAGAAATAGAGCGGGGCGCGCTCCGGCCGCGGACTTGCCGTCGCGCGCGCGTGTTCGTCGCGCCGCTGTCCCCACGCGGCCCCGCCGTCGGCGGTGCCCGGCGTGGGCCTCACCTCCGTGGGCATCCATCGCTGTAGCCTCCGGTCGTCGCTCGCGGGCTCTCGTGCCGCGCCGAGCTCTCCTCTCGTGGGTCGGCGCTCGGCGCCTCTCGTTACCGCCAACGCTGCGCCCGCTGCGTCCGGCTCGTCGACCTCGACGGCCCGCACCCGTCCAGCGAACGCGTCGCGCATTTGGCTGGCCGCCTCGACCGAGATGACGAACGTGCCCGCCTGCCCGCGCTCGGGCGTGCGCTCGCGCGCGTCCCTCGCGCGGGCGAGCGCGGGCGTGCACCCGGGTGCGTTTCGCGCGGGCGCAGGCGCCGGGGCAAGCGTGGGCGTGCACTCGCGTGCGCTCGCGCGGTCGTCCCCGGGGGAGGGCGCGGGGTCGCTCGCGGGTGTCTGCTGGCCGCTGGCCGCTTCTGCCGGCCACGGTGGCGACGAAGAAAGCTCCGTCGCCGCACGACGCAACGCGTGGGCAATCGACGGCGCACCTTCTCCCACCAGCGTCAGCGTCTCGCTGAGGCCGAGGAGCAGGGCCCGCGTCGTCTCTCCGGGCCCGCAGGGGCCGTCCGAATGAGCAAGGCGCTCCGTCGCAGGTTCGTCGGCATTTCGGCTCATAAGGAGTCTCCGCCAGTGTGCCACCGAGAAACGGATGGCCGATATCGGATCTTCGTGGCATCCATTCGTGCCACGTATCGGCCTTAGGCGCCACCGAGACTCGGAAAGCCTGGCCGATGCTGATCACCTGATCAAAGCCAGAGCGTCCGATGATGGATCGCGTCTCGTCGCGTGCGGTCGGCTGTCGGCGCTTCTGAGTTCGACGAATGAGAAAAATCACAATGATTACAGGCATATATAGTCATAACGCGGCGCGTTGTTCGGCTTCGCGAGAAGCCGACTTTTGCAAAGCCACCATTGGCATCGAGATCTCCAGAACGTGAATCTCCGATATCGCGCTCGAAGGGGCGGGCCCGCATCAATCGAGAAGACGAGAGCGCCACTTACGTTGGTCGCGATGTTCGTCATCACGCCCGTAGATGGCCGATGTCGGCCAGTGGTTCGTCGAAGAAGTGCGAGATGCGATACGGATCGCGAGTCGCTGAATTCGCACCGATGGCCTGGTTCGCCCGGCCAATTGTCGTGAGTTGGTCAGACACACAGCAGTCGAGGCAGTGACATGAGAGCCGAGAATAAGACGAGAGCGAGTGCCAATCGAGTCGACCTGTCCCAGGGGCAAGCCTCGCCGGTGGGCCAATCGGATATCGCCGCTCCGTCGCTCATCGCGCCGGCCTCGCTGCCTCCCAGCGGCGCCGAGGAGATGGGCGGCACACAGCACCGATTGCTGGGCTTTCTAGGTCTTGCGGACGGCGAATGGCTGCTCATCCGGGCGACTGGCTCGATGGCAATGTCCGCGGCGTGGCCGACCGATACGACCGAGCTGCCCGTCGATCGCTTCGCGTGGGCGCGCTCCGTCGCGTCGTTCACGCGCCTGTTGAGGCTCGCCAATGCCCGCCTCGTTTGCCGGTCGATGTCCATCGCGGCGGACCGCGTGACGCCGATCGACGCATCGAAGGCCGAGTCGAAGGCGTGGAAGGCCTCGATGCAAAAGGCTGGCGATCCCGAGTCACGACTGGTTGCTCGACGCGTGCTCTGCCTGCGGTTCGAGCGAGACGCGACGCACGAGGTGCTCTCACCGGGCGCCTGCACTTGGGTCCTCGACGACGGCGTGCAAGCAGCCTTCACCGCCCTGGCGCGAGCCCTCGGCGACGAGCTTGCGCTTGGTATTGGGGCGAGCGATGACGCCATTCGAATCTTCGTGGCGCTCGATGACCTCGCCCCGAGTCCCGAGCTCGCGACGCTCGCCGACGCGATCGTGCGAGCGATCAACCGATGCCTGCAGAACGCAGGTTTCGGCGGTGATACGTGCCAGATCGAGGCTGCGGAGTGCGTGCCGCTGTACGGGACGCTGGAGCACCATGTCAGCGAGGACTTGGTGCCCGCATTCCGACGAACGGCGTTCCGGTGCGGCGACGAGGTGCGCCGTCTGGGGCTCGCCAAGTTCAGGAACCTGGCGGCGAGACTCTCCGCGGATGCTGACTCCGACGGAGAATCGCCCGCGAGCGCGCCCAGCGCGCCTATCGCCGAGGAGGCGGTCGGTGCCAGCGCCGAGGTCGCCCCAGCCGAGCCGGAAGTCGACGATGCGCCCGAATTGGCCGAGGCAGCGTCTTCCTTCGAGGAGCTCCTGGCGGCCTCGGGGCTTTCGGCGCTCGAACGCGGCGCGTCGCTCGCCCAGGTCGGCAACTGCCTGCGGTGCCTCACGAAGCTCGTGGGAAACGCCGACCGGTCCACCCTCGCTCTCGTTCGGAGCGACGCCGTCCGTCGTGTGAGTGAAACCGGCGCCACCGACGCGCCGGCCCGGCTGGTCGACGCGTATCTCGCGGCGCGTGTCCCCTACTTGCCGAAGCCGCACCCCGAGGTGGTGCCGGCGTTCCTGGACGCGCCCGTGGACGGCGCGGCGCTCGTCGAGGAGCTTGTCACGTTCTGTGGGCGATTCGCGGTGCTGCCGCCGCACGCGGCTGTCGCGCTCGCGCTGTGGATCGTGCATTCGCACGTGATCGACGCGAGCGACCGCTCGCCGAGGCTCTGCGTGCTGTCGCCGACGACGCAGTGCGGGAAGGGCACGGTGCTCGCGATCCTCGCGGCGCTCGTGGCGCGCCCGGAACCCACCGTGAACGCCAAGGCGTCCACGCTCCGCGACTTGATCAACGAAGAGCGACCGACCTTGCTGATCGGCGCGGCGCGAGCCCGCGGAGGACACAAATCCGAGCTTCTGGACCTAATCGAGCAAGGGTATCTGCGGACCGGAATGGCGCTGCGTCGCGTAGGCAACGAGACGGTTCGCATGCGTGTCTTCGGCGCAGTCGCGATCGCCGCGATCGGCAGCCTGCCGCCGACGCTGGTGGAGCGAGCCATATTGATTCGAATGAAGCGATGCACGCCGGGCGAGCGGATCGAGCCGTTCGACCCGAGCGCGCCCGAGGTGGGCGAGCTTCGGCGGAAGTGCGTTCGCTGGTCGGCCGATCACAAAGATCCGATCCGGCGTGCCCGGCCCGCCGTCCCCCGAAAGCTCGACGCGAGGCAAGCCGAAGTTTGGATGCCCCTACTCGCGATCGCGGAGATCGCGGGCGGCACGTGCGTCGAGGCCGCGGGGGTCGCGGCGATCGCGTTGAGCGCGGCTGTCGGGGAGGATGGCAAGGCGCTGAACGTGCGTCTCCTGAGCGCCACCCGCGACGTTCTCGATCGCCACCGCGGCGATCGCATTTCGTCGGATGAGCTGGTGGAGGAGCTCAACAAGCAGGAGGGGCAGCCCTGGGCGGACACGAGCGACGCCCGACCTCTCACGCAGGCGAGCCTGGCGGCGATGCTGAGACCCTTCGAGGTGTTTCCGAAGACGTTGCGGATCGAGGGGTCGCCGCTCAGGGGTTACAAGCTGGAGTGGTTCGCGGACGCCTTCGAGCGGTACCTGCCAGCGCGGGACGAAAGTGGGTCACAGGGTGCAACGGGCGCAACAAGGCGAAAGGCCAAGGGGAAGCGGTGACGGGCGCGCGGGCTCGGAGGGGGACGTTGCGGGCAGAGATATGTCGAATTGCCAATGATCTCGGCCTCATTGCGTGTGTTGCACCCTGCGTCCAGGCGATGTCTGGAGCGGGCGCCGTCGCGATGGTCGGCCGCGGTTCGGAGCACGGCTGAGTAGGTTTGCGGACCTTGCGGACACGTGTGCCCCCGCCGGGTGTCGCCGGCTCACCGTAAGCCGACGAGAGCGTGCGAGCGGAGGCTGATCAACGGCTCGTCGGCCCCGAGGCGAGCTCGCCATGGGGCGCGAGCGCCGTTGCGCCGCGTGCCTGCATGCAAAGGCCCATCTTCGTGCGTTGCGCCCAATCGGCGGGTGGGCTTCGTCTGCGGCACGCAGGTCGCCCCCGGCGACCTGCGCGACCTTCGCGACGATCGTGTGCTTGCCGGGGATGACCCTGCGCGGCGCGGCGAGCGCGTCCGTCGGCGGCTCCCGGCCTTCTATCGTAACGCCGACGGCCGTGGCATCCGGGGCGCCGGTGTGCTTCAGGGTGCAGATCCACCGCTGCGGCACTTTGATCGCGGGGACGTTTGTCGCGTAGCGACG
>CAIXWQ010001406.1 GCA_903923175.1 uncultured delta proteobacterium
GCCGACGCGCGCTCCGAGCGCCTCGGACGCCGCGCGCCCGGCGCTGGAGCTCGCGGCGATCGACGCGCGCTCGGCCGACGGCGGGCGGCTCGACGCGGTCTCGCTGCGCGTCGAGGCGGGCGAGATCGTCGGCGTCGCCGGCGTCGAGGGGAACGGCCAGCAGGAGCTCGAGCTCGTGATCGCGGGCCTGCTGCGCGCGCAGGCGGGGCGCGTGGCGATCGGCGGACGCGACGTGACCGCGCTCGACGTCGCCGGGCGTCGGCGGCGCGGGCTCGCGTGGATCCCCGGTGATCGGCACGCCCACGGCGCCGCCGCGACGCTGCCCGTCACCGACGCGCTGCGCCTCGGCGCGCTGGCCGAGGTCCGGCGCCGAGGCACGCCTTGGATCGACGAAGGGGCGCTCTTGGCGGCGTTCCGCGACGCGGTCGAGCGGCTCGATCTGCGCCCGGACGACCCCGGCGCGCTCGTCGAGGAGCTCTCCGGCGGCAACCAGCAGAAGGTCGTCGTGGCGCGCGAGCTGCGCGGCGAGCCCGCGCTCCTGCTCGCCGTCCACCCCACGCGCGGCGTCGACGCCCGCGCTGCGCAGCGCATTCACGGGCGCCTCGTCGCGGCGGCGCAGGCGGGCGCGGGGCTGCTCCTCGTCTCCTCCGATCTGGCCGAGCTGCGCGCGCTGTCGCATCGCATCGTGGTGCTGCGCAAGGGGCGGCTGGTGGCCGAGCTCACGCCCGGGCTCGACGGGCAGGCTGACGTCGACGCGATCGGCGCGGCGATGCTGGGAGGCCAGGCGTGATCGGCGAGCGCGCACGCCGCCGGCCCGTCGAGGTCGCGCTCGCGCTGCTGGCCGCGGTCGTCGTCTTCGACGTCGCGGTGCTCGCCTGGGGCAGAGCCCGCGGCGCATCGCGGCGCTCCTGCTGCAAGGCACCTGGGGGACCTGGTACGGCACCGGCCAGGTCCTCTTCAAGGCGACCTCGATCGCGATCGCCGCGGTCGCCGCGCGCATCGCGCTCCGCGTCGGGCTCTTCAACATCGGCGTCGAGGGGGCGATCGCCGTCTCGTCGCTCGCGGTCGGCGCGGTCGGCGCCACGCTCCCCGTGGGGGTCTCCCCGCTGCTCGCGTGGCCGCTGCTCGCGGCCGTCGGCGCGCTCACCGGGGCGCTCTGGACGCTCCCGGCCGGGGTCCTGCGCGTCCGCTTCGGGGCGCACGAGGTCATCAGCGGCATCATGCTGAACCGCGTCGCCGCGCTGCTCGTCGGCTACCTGCTCAAGCGCGGGCTCGCCGCGCACGCCTCGGTGCACACGCGCCCGCTGCCCAAGGGCGCCACGCTCGCCCGGCTCGATCGGCTCGTCCCCGCGTTCCATGGCTCTGCGGTCAACCTCGCGCTGCTGGTCGCGGTCGCGCTCGTGGTCGCCTGGCCGTACCTCGCGCGCCGCACCGTCGCCGGGCGCACGGCGCTCGCCGTCGGCGCCTCGCCCACCGCGTCCGAGGCCTCGGGCGTGCGCGTCGGGCGCGTGTGGCTCGTCGCCCTCGCGCTCTCGGGGGCGGTCTGCGGGCTCGCGCCGCTCAACGACGTGCTCGGCTACAAGGGCTACGCGGAGGAGGGGCTCGGGCTCGCCGCCGGGTTCACCGGCCTCGCCGCGGCGCTGCTCGCGGGCGAGTCGACCATCGGCCTCGTGCTCGCGTCGCTGCTCTTCGCGACGCTCGCGCAAGGTGGCCTCGCGATCAACGCGCACGTGCCGATGGAGATCGTCGACGTGCTGGTCGCGGTCGCGATCCTCTTCGTCGCGAGCGCCCGCGGCGTCGTCGCTCGCCTGGACCGCGGGCACGCCGCGCGCGGCACGCCGGACGCGCGCGACACGCCGGACGGCACGCAGTCGCCGCGCCCGACGGGCGAGGGGGCGTCCCCGCCATGAACCGCATCTTCACGCTCTCGTTCCTGATGCAGGCGCTGCGCATCGCTCTGCCCTACCTCGCCGCCGCGATGGGCGGGATCTGGAGCGAGCGCGCGGGCGTGGTCAACGTCGCGCTCGAGGGGACCATCCTCGTCGGCGCGCTCGGCACGATCGCCGGCACGCTCGCCAGCGGCTCGCCGTGGATCGGGCTGGTCGTCGGGCTCCTCTCCGGCGTCGCGCTCCAGCTCGTGCACGCGGCTGCCGTGCTGAAGGGGCGCGCCAACGCCATCGTGAGCGGCTTCGCGCTCAACCTCCTCGCCGCCGGCGGCACGCGCTTCCTGCTGCGCGCGTTCTACGATTCGTCGTCGAATTCCCCGCCGATCCAGCCGTTGACCGAGCTCGCGCGCGGCTCGGCGGTGCGCGCCGCGCTGCTCGATCCCTCGACCTGGCTCGTGCTCGGCGCCGTCGCGCTGACCATCCTCGCGCTCGCGCGCACCGCCTTCGGCTTGCGGGTCCGCGCGGCGGGCGAGCACCCCGAGGCGCTCGCGAGCGTCGGCGTCTCGCTGGTCGGCACGCGCGTGCTCGCCGTCGCC
>CAIXWQ010001407.1 GCA_903923175.1 uncultured delta proteobacterium
GCGCAGCAGCGCCTCGGCGTCGGCGCCGGGCTCGAGCGGCTCGCCGAGGTCGAGTGGCGTCGACGCGGCGACGGGCTTCTTCGTCTTCGGCGCGCGCTTCCGATCGCGCGAGCGCGCGCGGATCGCCATCACCACCGGCAGCAGGATGGCGGCCACCACGAGCGCGACCAGCACCCACGCGGCGATCGGGCCGACCGCCTCCAGGACCCGGGCGAGCCACTGCGCGAAGCCGGTCGGCACCTTGGGGAGATCGACGTCCGCGTCGCGCGCCTCGCACGCGGCGACGAGCTTCTCGCAACCGGGGACGTCGCGCGCGAGCGGGCAGACGCGCGTGGCCGCCTCGGGGAGCGGCTTCGGGGGCGCGTCGCAGTACGCGCGCCCCTCCTCGAGCATCGCCGCGCGCACGTGCGCGTCGGCCTCGCGCGCATCGAGCGTGTTCCGCGCGTCTCGCGTCTCGCGCGTATCGCGCGCTTCGGCACGGGCAGGCGGGCTCGCGAGCAGCGCGCTCGCCGACACGAGCGCCGCGAGCGCCGCGAACGAGGCGGCGCGCGCCGAGGCGACGCGGAGCGAGCGACGCGCGCTCACGCGGCCTCCCGTCGCGAGGAGATCGGCCCCTGCGCGTCGCGCTCGTCCTGCTGCGCGCGCTGCGCGATCGCGGCGAAGCGCGTCTGCACGTCCCAGCCCTCGAGCCGCGTGCGCAGGTCGAGGTAGACGAAGAAGCGGCCGACCACCAGCAGCGGCAGGAAGCCCCAGAAGCCGACGAACGCGAGCGCGCTGCCGCCCGCCTCGAGCAGCGGCGGCGGCGGCGCGATCTGCAGCAGCTCGGTCATCGCCGAGCGGCCGGCGACGTCGCCGAGGATGGTCGCGACCAGGTGCATGCCGAGCAGCAGCATCGAGGTCGCCATCGCGGTGCCGAACCGCCCGGAGACGACCCGCGACGCGCGCCCGAACGCCGCGATCGGCCCGGCGCGCTCGACCGCCGACACCTCGCCGACGAAATAGAACTGCACCCAGATCCAGGCGCCGGGGAGCATCATCATCGTCGCGCCGAGCAGCACGCCCATTGCCATCACGACGCGCGCGGCGGCGAGGCGCGGCACGGCGCGCAGCGTCGCGGCGACCACCGCGCGGGCGGGCACGGCGCGCTCGAACACCAGGCGAGAGGCGAGGAGCGTGAAGGGGAGCCCGACGAGCGGCGCGAGCGCGAACGCGAGGAGCCACGCGTAGCCCCAGCCGCTGTGCAGGCCGAGCGCGAGGGTCGCGACGCAGGCCGGGGCGACGACCGCGACGCCGAGCGCGGCGAAGGCGCGCCCGTTGGCGAAGAGGAAGCGGATGGCGAGATCGACGACGTCCGTGAGCGGCCGCTCGCGGATGACGACGCGCGTGGTCGCGAGATTCACTCCGCGCGGAGCGCCTCCGGCCGAGCCGGAGGTGTCCGTGCTCGTCGACCTCCGTGGACTCCGTCCACTCCGGTTCATTTCGAATCCCCTCCTGCGCCGCGCCCCTCGCGCCCGACCAGGGCGAGGTACGCGAGCACCAGCAGGAAGAGCCCGCCGCCGACGACGCGCTTGGTGAGCGCGCCGATCGACGAGCCGGACCAGAACCCCTCGATCGCCGCCGCCATGACCAGCATGACCGACGCGCCGCCGACGATCGCGACGACGTCGCGGCCGACCGCCTGCAGCGAGGCGAGGCGCGTGCGCGCTCCCGGCGCGACGATCGACCAGCCGAGCGCGAGCCCCGCGCCGCCCGAGAGCACGATGGCCCCGAGCTCGAGCGAGCCGTGGCCGACCACGAACGTCGCGATGTTGTCGCCCGCGCCGACCGACGCGACGTAGCCGAAGATCGCGCCGATCGCGAGGCCGTTGAACACCAGGTAGAACGCCGAGCCGAGGCCGCCGAAGATGCCGAGCGCGAAGCAGCGCAGCGCGATGCCGACGTTGTTGTTCACGTAGAAGCCGGCCATCAGCGCCCCCTCGTCGGCGCTGCGCCCGCCCGAAAAGCCCTGCGCGTAGTGCTCGGCCAGCGGCTTGAGCATCGACTCGGGGACGATGCGGAACGCGAACGTCGGATCGCGCAGCACGACGAGCGCGCCGACGACGAGCGGCACGAAGAAGAGCGCGGCGGCGAGCGCCATCGCGCCGGCGTGGCGCCGCACCGCGCGCGGGAAGGCGTGGACGAGGCCGCCGCTGCCGCTTCCCAGCAGCGCGCCGCGCAGCCCGCGGCCGCGCGGACGCAGGCCGTAGAGCGCCGCGTGGCCGTCAGCGGTGAGCAGCCGCAGCCGATCGACGAGCGGCGCGCTGTAGCGGGCCGACTGCGCGTGCGCGAGATCGCCGCAGACGTCGCGGTGGAGCGGGCCGAGGCGCGCGAGCTCCGCACCGGCGAGCCCCTTGGGGCCGCGCTCGCGCAGCTCGCGCGCGAGCCGCTCGAGGTCGTCCCAATCGGCGCGGCGGCGCGCCACGAACGCCGGCTCGGCGACGCGCGAGACGTTGCTCACGTGGCGGCTCCTCTCGCGGGGCTCGCGGGACTCGCGGGCGGCGCAGGCGGCGCGGCCGGGAGCGCGTCGGCGCGGCCGGTGTGCAGCGCGCGGTCGTACAGGAGCGCGAGCGTGCGCACCGAGTCGGGGAGGCGGTAGCCGTAACGCGCGGCGATCGGGCCTACGATCATCTCGGCGAGCTCGCGCTCGCGCCCCTCGCCGAGGGTGCCGCGACGGCGGAAGAAGAGCTCGAGCGCCGCGCGCTCCTCGGCGTCGAGCGCGACCCGCGCGGGGAGCGCGTCGAGCTCCCAGGGCGCCGGCGGCGGCCAGAGGAGCAGCGGCCGAGGGACCTCGGGGCGCTCGACGACGATCACGACGGTGCCGGCCACGAGGTCGCCGAGCCGCTGGAACCGCGGCGAGAGGGCCATCGCGACGAAGCCGAGCAGGTAGCCGGTGGGGAGCGCGTCGGCGGCGCGCAGCAGGTTGCGGAGCGCCGCCTCCGCGAGGCCGATCGGCCGGCCGGTGATCGTCACCACGCGCAGCCCCGCGACGAGCTTGCCCGGGGTGCGCCCCCGCAGCGTCTCGAAGATCACGAAGTAGACCCACTGCACCGCGAACAGCGCGACCAGCAGCAGCCCGACGCCGAGCTTGGCGAACGCCTCGCCCCCGCCGAGCTGCGTGCCGACGGCGAAGGCGGCGAGCAGCACGAGCCCGGCGAGCACGGCGAGGGCGCCGTAGCAGACGAACAGATCGACCACGTACGCGAGCAGGCGACGCGCGGGCCCGGCGAGGCGGTGCTCGAAGACGACGTGCTCGGGGGTTTCGATGGCGAGGATCGTGTCGATGGGCGCGTCGATGGGCGCGTCGATGGGCGCGTCGATGGGCGTGTCGATGGGCGCGTCGAGGAGTGCGTCGGCGTCGGCCGGGGCGCGCGAGGCCGCGTCGCGTCTTGGCTCGGCTGTGGCGATAGGCGCGGCGATGGGCGCGGCCGTGCGCGGGGCACCGGCCATCTCGACGCGCGGGGCGATCGGCTCCATCGGCGCTCGGGAGCGTAGCTCGCCCGCGGGGCTGGCAGGGCGCCGTTGGCGCGCCCGCGCGGGCGTGATTCGCTCCAGGTCCCGAGCGGGCGATGGCCGACGATGCGCACCCCCTACCGCCCCTGCGCTCGCCCGCCGTCCTCAGCGACGTGACGGTGCTCGAGGTCGATGCGCCCGCGCAGCTCGTGCGGCTCGCGCGCGATCCGTCGATCGGTCGCTATCTGCTCGCGCGCCTCAGCGACACGGCCGCCCTGGTCGACCCCGGCTGCGAGGCTTCGCTGGTCGAGGCGCTGCGCGCGGCCGGGCACACGCCGAAGACGCAGGGAGGCGGCTGGTGAGCCCGAACCGCCCGCTGCTCGCGCGCCCGACGCCGCTGGAGTTCCCGTCGCTCGAGGGGCTGGAAGGCGAGGCGCTGGGTGCCGTCGTGCGGTTCTGGCTCGGCGCCGATCGCGAGCCCCAGGGGCGCGCCGAGGTCGCGGCGGCCGTGAGCGCCGTGCGCGCGGCGCTCGTCGACGAGGCGACGGTGCGCGCGCGCCTCGGCACGCTGCGCACCGACCTGCGCGAGGTCCTCGCGACGGTCGCGCGCTACGGCGGCGCGATCGACGACGAGCTGCTCGAGAACGAGCTGGTGGCGCGCGGGCTGACCAAGCGCGGGCGCGTGAAGGCGCTCAACGATCCGCTCAAGCGCGCGCTCGACGCGCGCCTGCTCGCGCGCGTGGCCGAGCCGCGTCGCAGCCTGCTGCCGGAGGCGCGCGACGAGATCGTGCTCCCGCGCGCGCTGCTCGCCCACCTCGCGCCCGCGAAGCCGGTCGGCTGGTCGAGCTCGCAGAAGTCGTCGCCGGTGCCGCAGCGGACCTTCAGCCGCCCGACGCGCGCCTTCGATCTCGAGGCGGCCGAGGTCGCGCGCGCGGTCACCGCGCTCGGCGACGTGGCGATTGCGGCGGGGCGCCTCACGCCCGCCTCGCGCAAGGACATCGAGGGGCTGCTGCCGCCGATCGCGTCCGACGACGATCTTGTGAAGCCCCCCGCACGCATCGCGCTCGCGTGGCACGTGCTGCTCGCGCTCGACGCCGCGCAGGAGCACGGCGCCGTCGGCACCATCGACCGCGCGCGCTTCGAGGCGATCCTCGCGGCGAGCCGCGGCGCGCGCGACGAGGCGTGGGTGGCGGCCTGGATGCGCGCCGAGCAATGGCAGGACGGCATCGGCGCCACCGCCGATCCGAGCGCGCGCCGCGACTCGGTCGGCGCGCCGCCGCCGTCGCCGACGAGGGTGCGGCGGCTGGTCGCCTGGGCGCTCTCGCGCATCGCCAGCGACGAGCCGCGGTGGCTCGAGATCGAGCAGTTCCTCGCCGACTTCCACCGCGCGACCGGCGGGCAGCCTCAGTGGGTGCAGGGGCCGTTCGCGCTGCGCGTGCCGCTCTCGCACGGCGAGGAGCACCGCGAGATCGCGCCGTGGCTCTCGGGGCCGGGGCAGCTCGTCGCCAACGTCGTGCTCGTGACGCTCGTGCACCTCGGCATGGTCGAGCGCGGCGACCTCGGCTCCGGGCGCTGGGCCTTCCGCCTCACGCCGGCCGGGCGCGCGATCTTCGGCGCGCCGGAGGGGGCGGTGCTCGGCGGGGCGGCGACGACGCCGCGGCGCTCGCTCAAGTTCGGGAGCGATCTCGAGATCACGGTCGACGTGAACGAGATCGACGTGGGCGAGCTCGCGGCGCTCGATCGCTTCGCGCGGCGCGTGGGCGCGGGCGCGCACGAGCTCCTCTACCGGCTCGACCGCGCCTCGGTGTACGCCGGCCTCGAGGCCGGGCTCTCGCGCGAGTCGATCGAGGCCTTCCTCGGCGCGCGCTGCCGCACCGAGCTGCCGACCGCGCTCACCGCGGCGCTCGGCGAGTGGGCCGCCGGGCGCGAGGCGGTGCGCATCCGTCCGCGCGTCACGCTCGTGGTCGACGTGCTCGGCGCGCGCGACACGCACGAGCTGGAGGCCGCGACGTTCGCCGCCGCCTACGCGCTCTCGACCGCGCGGCCGACGCCGGGCGTGCGCATGGACGAGCGGCTCGCCATCGAGGTGCCGCGCGCGCTCGATCCGATCACCGACGCGCGCCTCGCGCGCCTCGCCGACCGCACCTGGGCGGGCTTCCAGATCACCGAGGCGAGCCTGCGCCGCGCGGCGGCCGGCGGGATCGACGCCGATCAGGCGCTGCGCTGGCTCGACGAGGCGACGTGCGCGGGCGACGGCGTCCCCGCGCTCGCGAGGGTGGCGGTGCGCGCCTTCGCCGTCGGCGGCGTGCGCGCGACGCTCCTGGACCACGTGACCCTGCGGATCGACGACCCCGCGCTGGAGCAGGCGATCGGCGAGAGCGAGGACCTGCGCGCGCTCGGCCTGCGGTGGCTCGCGCCCGGCTGGCTCCTGTGCGAGCGCGCCCAGCTCGAGGGGATCGTGGCGCGGCTCGCCGAGGTCGGCGTGCTCTGCGAGACCACGGCGCGGCGGCGCACGATGACGATGGGCCCGACCGGGAGCGGGCGGCCGACCCGCCGGAAGCTCTGATCCCGCGAGACTCGCGCCTGAGTCCAGCGTCGGTCACGCTCGATGCCGGCTCGACCGTCGAATTCGCCACGACCCCGCGCGCGGCGTGCTCCGCTGCCAGGATGGCCGAAGCCGACACCCGAGACCTGGACGCGATCCTCGCGCACTACGACGCCAAGCTCGCCGAGAAGCACTCGGCGGCGCAGCGCGAGAAGGACGCGCAGCTCGCGTTCGCCGAGGCGTTCGACACGCTCTGCGCCGACGTCCTGCAGCCGCGGTTCGCGGCCTTCCAGAGCCGGCTCGAGGCCGTCGGCCACACCGTCGCCATCCGCCGCGAGGTCGGGCGCGAGGCGCGCGACGGCATCCCGCGCCCGGCGATCTACCTCGACATCGTGCCGAAGGAGACCCCCCGCTCGCACTCGCGCACGGAGCTGCCGTCGCTCGGCTTCATCTGCGAGCCGCAGACGCGCACGGTCGCGGTGATGAAGCGCTGCGCGATGCCCTCGGGCGGCGGGCTCGGCGGCGGGCGCGAGGAGTTCTCGATCGAGGCCGTCACCGCGGCGTTCTGCGACGAGCACGTGCTCGATCTGCTCCGCCGCACGCTCGGCCGCGCTTAACCTGCGGGGCGGCGCGCGGGTCGACGCGCGGCGCGACGAGATCGCGCGGCGGCTCGCACCCTTGCGCACCCGGCGCGAGAAGCCGCGGCACGCTACGCTGCGGGGCTCGATGCGCCGCACGCTCCTCACCACCTCGCTGCTGTTCGTCGTCGCCAGCTGCTCGTCGAAATCGACGCCCGCGACGCCGCCCGCCCCCGATCCGTTCGGCGACGGCCCCGCCGCGACGCCCGCGAACGTCGCGGCGGCCTGCAAGGGCGACCTCGCGCCCGACGGCGCTGCGCTCGCGTTCGTCGATCACAGCGCGGCGTGGGAGATCGACAAGGCGCACCTCTACGTCGTCGGCAACCACCTCGAGGCCATCGATCTCGACGCCGACGGCTACCCGGATCTGCTGGTGCACTCGGGCGCGCAGGCGCGCAGCGATCCGAGCCAGCCGCCGAACAAGCAGCTGACGCGCGTGCTGATGAACCGCCCGAAGCCCGGCGGCGGGCGCCATTTCGTCGACGCGACCGTCGAGAGCAATTACGGCGCGGTGCGCGACGGCACGACGCCGGCCAACGGGCTCCTGCGCCAGGAGCACCTCTCGATCGCGGCCGACGTCGACGGCGACGGCGACCTCGATCTCTTCAGCGGCACGTACACGGATCCGACCGCCGATCGCACCAAGGTCCCCGACAGCGGCGATCGCGACGAGGTCCTGCTCAACGACGGCAAGGGGCACTTCACGCTCGCGCCCAAGAGCGCGCCGCAGACGGTGAGCGCGACGCTCCAGCCGACGACGAGCGCGAGCTTCGTCGACGTCGATCACGACGGCTTCGTCGATGTGTGGGTCGGCGCTTGGTACAAGGCCTACGGCTCGAGCGCGGCCGGCGTGCAGGCGCGGCTGTTCAAGGGGAAGGGCGACGGCACCTTCGTCGACGCGACCCCCGGCTCGGGCCTCGAGACGCAGAACGCGGGCTTCGCGAACGGGCTCAACCACCGCCCGCTCTACGGCGTGACGGCGTGCGATCTCGACGGCGACGGGCTCCCCGAGCTGCTCGGCTCCGCCTACGGGCGCCAGTGGAACCTGCTCTACCAGAACCTCGGCGCCGCCAGCGGCACGCCCACGTTCGCCGAGATCGGAAGGCCGTCGGGGTTCGCCGGCGACTCCGACCTCAACTACCAGGACAATCAGTTCTACGAGTGTTACTGCCAGTCGACCGGCAGCTGCACGCCGGCGTCGACGCCGTCGATCTCCCCGTGCGACGCCTCGTCGTGGGATGCCGCCAACGACGGCAAGCCGTGGCGCCTGAACGGCAACACGTTCTCCACGGTGTGCGCGGACCTGAACGGCGACGGCAAGAACGATCTCTACAGCGCCGAGATCGCGCACTGGCACATCGGCGAGTCGGCCGACAAGTCCGAGCTGCTCGCCAACGACGGCCCGCTCGCCGACGGCTCTTCGCCGATCCACTTCTCGCGCCCCGGCCGCGCGGCCACCGGGCTCGACTGGAAGCACATCGGCTCGGACTGGAACGAGGGCGGCATCATGGTCGCCGCCGCCGATCTCGACCTCGATGGCCTCGAGGATCTGATCGTCGGCGCCAGCGACTACCCGAACAACTGGTCGCTGGTGTATCGGCAGAAGCACGACGCGCCCGGCACGTTCGAGGAGATCGGCGAAGCGATCGGGCTGCACCACGCGTGCACGGTCGGCCTCGCGGTGGCCGACTTCGATCGCGACGGCGATCTCGACGTGGTGGTCGGCAGCTCGCTCGCGCGCGACTGCGCGGCGCTCTACCCCGACGGCAACCAGGTCTTCTTCTTCGAGAACACGCTGAACGACGGCGCCAAGAAGCGCGGCTTCCTGCAGGTCGCGCTCGACGGCAAGCCGGGGGTGAGCAACCGCACCGGCGTCGGCGCGCGCGTGCGGGTGCTCGGCGAGGGCGGCCGCGTCATCGCCAAGGAGCTCTCCGGCGGCTACGGCCACTTCGGCATGCAGCACGACACGGTGCTCACCTTCGGCCTCGGCGACGTCTGCAAGGTCGACGAGATCGAGGTGCGCTGGCCCGACGCGCCGGGCACGGTGGAGCGCTACACCGGCGTCGGCGGCGGGCAGCGCGTGAAGCTCACCCAAGGCGCCGGCATCGCCGCGGCGCCGGCGACCGGCCCGTGACGAGGCCGCGGGCCATCACGAGCGCGGTCGAGCTGTTCGGCGTGCGCACGCCGACGCTGCCGCCTGCGACCACGACCAACAGCTGGGCGCTCGGACGGCGCGACCTCGTCCTGGTCGAGCCCTCGACGCCGTTCGACGACGAGCGGGCCGCGTGGCTCGCGTGGGCGCGCGGGCTTTCCGCGAGCGGGCGGCGCGTGCGCGCCATCCTGCTCACGCACCACCACCCCGATCACGCCGGCGCGGCCGGGCCGTTCGCGCGGGCGCTCGAGGTGCCGCTTCTGCTGCACCGCGAGACGCGCGCGCGCGTGCGGGATCTCGACGGCGTCGAGGTGCGCACGCTCGACGAGGGCGACGCGCTGCCGGTCGACGACGGCGGCTGGACCGCGCTGCACACGCCGGGGCACGCGCCGGGCCACCTCTGCGCGTGGAGCGAGGACTCGCGCACGCTCGTCGCGGGGGACATGGTCGCCAACGGCAGCACCATCGTGGTGCCGCCCGACGACGGCGGCGACATGACCGACTACCTCGCCCAGCTGCGTCGCCTCGCCGCGCTCGCGCCGACGCTGCTGCTCCCCGCGCACGGCGCGCCGATCGACGCGCCGCTCGAGGTGCTCGCCCACTACGTCGCGCACCGCGAGAAGCGCGAGCAGAAGATCGCCGACGCGCACGCGCAGCGGACGCGCGAGCTCGGCCGCACGCCGACGCGCGCCGAGGTGCTGCCGCTCGCCTACGACGACACGCCGATGCACCTGTGGCCGTTCGCGCTGATGTCGCTCGAAGCGCACTTGCGGAAGCTCGAGCGCGAAGGGAGGGTGTGACGAATGGCGACCACGTCTGCCGCGCTCCTGATCACCGGGCTACTCATCGGCGTGCTGAGCGGCATGCTCGGCATCGGCGGCGCCGTCGTGCTCGTGCCGACGCTGATGTTCGTCTTCAAGTTCTCGCAGCCCGCCGCGCAGGGGACCTCGATCGGCGCCCTGGTGCCGCCGATCGGCATCTTCGCGGCCCTGCAGTACTACCGGAACGGCCTGCTCGACGTGCGCGTCGCCGGGCTCATCGCGGTCGGCTTCGTCTTCGGCGCGCTCCTCGGCGCCACGGCGGTCCCCTACGTGCCGCAGATCTGGCTCAAGCGGATCTTCGCCACCATCCTGGTCTACGTCGCGATGCAGCTGTTCTTCGGCGACGTGGCCTCGAAGCTCGGCGCGGTGATCCCGGGCGCGCTCGCGGCCGCGGCGCTGTGGGCCGTGTATCTGGTGCGGCGCGCGCTCGGCCATCCGGTCGATCCGCCGAAGAAGCCGAAAGAGCCCGCGCCGGGCGACATGTATTTCATCTGAAGCCGTCGCGCGGCGTGAAGCGCACGGAGCCGGACGTCCATGCCCCTCATCTTCGTCTACGGCGCCGTGATGTCGCACCCGCACGCGCGGGCGTGCGGCGAGGCCGCGGTCGCCGAGGACCACGCCATCCGCTTCGTCGTGGCCGGCGTGCCGTGGCTCGAGCCGGCGTTCGCGGCGATCGAGCCGGCGCGCGGCGAGCGCGCGTGGGGCGTGGTCGCCGAGTGGCCCGAGGCGCTCTGGTCGCCGGTGCGCCGACGCGAGCGACCGTACGTGGAGCGTCCGGTGCGCGTGACCACGGCGCGGGGCGAGGCGCGCGAGGCGCACGCGCTCTTCCTGGTCGGTCGGAGGCGCCGCGAGGAGGGAGCGCCGAGCGCCCGTTACGCCTCGCTGCTCGCGCGCGGCGCCGCGCACTTCGCGTTCCCGGCCGAGGTCGTCGCGCGCTACCGACGCCTCGAGGCCGAAGGTCCGCAGCTCACGCTCCAGCTCGTGCGCTGGCTCGGGGCGCGGCGCGACGAGGCGTGATCGCGCCGCGTGCTACCGTGTCGGGATGGCCTCTCGGTACGCGCGCGACGCGCTCCGTTGCAGTGCGCTCGCCGGCTCCCTCGCCGTCGCCGCGCTCGCCGCGCTCACCGCGCTCACCGCGCTCGCCACCGCCAGCTGCGCGGATCTGACGCGCCCGGATGGCGAGCCGCGCCCCGATCCGGCCGCCGCGCCGCGCCCGGAGAAGCTCGCCGCGCTCGAAGCGACTCGCGCGCCCGCGGGCGCC
>CAIXWQ010001408.1 GCA_903923175.1 uncultured delta proteobacterium
GCCGAGGTCGTGCAGGCCCTCGCCGTCGCGCGCGCCATCGCGGCCGCCGCGCCGGCGCCCCCCGCCCACGCCCGCCACGAAGGGGGGAGCTGAGCGATGCCCGACGGCCTGCGCCTCCTCTTCTCCGCGCGCTCGCCGGCGCAGATCGCCATCGATCTGGTCGACGTCTTCATCGTCGCCTACCTCGTCTATCGCGTGCTGCTCGTGCTGCGCGGCACCAAGGCGATGCAGGTCGGCTTCGGGCTGCTCAGCCTCGGCGGCATCTACGTCGTCGGCCGCTGGCTCGGGCTCGTCACGCTCGTCTCGGTCCTCTCGACGCTCCTGTCGTCGATCATCCTCGTGGTCGTCGTCGTGTTCCAGGCCGACATCCGCCGCGCGCTGATGCGCGTGGGCGGCCGCCCGCTCTTCATGGGGCTGCAGCGCGACGACGAGGCGAAGGTCATCGAGGAGGTGATCGCCGCGGTCACCGAGCTCGCGCGCCTGCGGCACGGCGCGATCATCACGTGGGAGCGCGAGGCGAACCTCGAGGAGTTCTACGTCGGCGCCGGCACGGCCATCGACGCGGCGGTCTCTCGCGAGCTGCTCGTCTCGATCTTCGTCCCCGTCGGCGAGAACAAGCTCCACGACGGCGCGGTGATCATCCGCAACCTGCGCATCGCGCGCGCGGGCGTCTTCTACCCGATGCCGGAGAAGCACAACCTCGACAAGCAGTTCGGCTCGCGCCACCGCGCCGCCATCGGCATCACCGCCGACACCGACGCGATCGCGATCGTCGTCTCCGAGGAGCGCGGCACGATCATGTTCGCGTTCCAGGAGAACCACGTCGACAACGTCACGCCCGACGCCCTGCGCAACCTGCTCCGGCGCTACGAGCCGCCGAAGAGCAAGCGCAGCAAGCCCAAGGGGGCGGTCCCCTCGTCGCGTCGCAGCCTGCCGCCGCCGACCTCCGCGCGCGGCCCGACGCCGCCGCCGGTCGCCATCAAGGCGGCCGGGCCGGTGATCGTCCGCACGCCGGCCCCGAGCTCGGTGCGCCCGAGCGCGCTCACGCCGCCGCCGGGGCCGATCAGCGATCGCGAGCCCCACGCGCAGCGGCCGAGCATCCCGCCGCCCTCGCGCGAGCCGATCGACGAGCCGCCCGAGGAAGGGACCGACCAGTGACCCGCGACGAGCGCACCCTCGGCGAGCGCCTGCTCGGCCTGGTGGTCGACAACTGGTCGCTCAAGATCGTCTCGCTCGGCGTGTCGGTGGTGCTGTACTCGATGCTCCACGGCGGGAGCGACTCGCAGCGCACCATCGACGTCGACGTCATCGCGCAGATGCCGCACGACCCGGGCCGCGTGCTGCTGACCACGCTGCCGCCGCACGTGCACGTCACGGTGCAGGGGCCGCGCGGGCTGCTCGACGAGCTGCCGACCACCATCGATCCGCTGAGCCTCGACCTCACCAAGGAGCCGCAGGCGATCCGCTTCGAGGACGTCGCGATCAAGCTCCCCACCGGGGTCAAGCGGCTGCACGTCTCGCCCGCGTTCTTCGCGCTCCGCTGGGACACGCGCACCTCCAAGCGCGTGCGCGTGGAGGTCTTCTTCAACGCGCCGCCCGAGGGGCTCGCGGTCAAATCGCTCAGCGTCGAGCCCTCGACCGTCTCGGTCACCGGGCCCAAGACCCACCTCGATCTGATCCAGAAGGTGCGCACCACCGCGCTCGATCTCTCGCACGCGCGCCCCGGCTCGCAGCAGGTCTCGCTCGCGCTCGACGTGCTCGCCGCACCCGAGCTCTCCGGCGTCGAGCTCGAGGCGCAGACGGTCGACGTCCGTTACGAGCTCGCCTTCGAGGAGAAGACCAAGACCTTCTCCAACATCCCGGTCGTCGTGCTCAAAGGCAAGGGCGTGACGCTGCGGCCGCAGAAGGTCACCGTCGTCGCCACCTGCCCGCCGAAGCGCGCCGACGAGCTCACGGCCGAGGCGATCGTCCCGAAGATCGACCTCGAGGCGCTCGGCGGCGACTTCGCGAAGAAGGGCCCGGAGGAGGCGGACGTGAAGGTCGAGCTCCCCGGCTGCAGCGACGTCTCGATCTCGCCGCCGCGCGTGGCCGTCTCGCGCTAGCAGGCCTGACCCCCGACGGATGACCTGTCGCCTCCCCCCGCTGCGCGACGCGGAGGCGGGAGGGGCGAGGTTCTCGCGGGCCGAGGGGGAGCGTCGGAAGGGCGGACGGCCGCCCGTGCCAGAGTGCGCTATGGCTGCGCGCCGATGTTCGACCGACCCGAAGCCCGCCCCACCTGCCTGATCGTCGGCGTCCAGCTCCCCGGCGTCAGCGACGAGCAGCACGAGGCCGATCTCGCCGAGCTCGCGCGGCTCGTGCACACGCTCGGGCTCGAGCTGCTGACCACGATCTCGCAGAAGCGACCGAGCCTCTCGCCGGGCGCGGTCGTCGGCGGCGGCAAGCTGCGCGAGATCGCGCACTGGACCGGCGGCGACGGCGTCGTGCCGAGCGGCGCGCGCGCGAAGAAGCAGAAGGGGGTGCACGCGAACCGCCCCGAAGAGGTCGAGGACGACGACGACGACGTCGACGACGGCGCCGACGAAGCTGACGGCACGAGCGATTTCGACGCGCGTCCGGTCGCGCGCAAGGCCCAGTTCGTGGTCGTCGACCACGAGATCTCGCCGCGGCAGGCCCGCAACCTCGAGCGCGCGACCGACGCGGAGGTGATGGATCGCACCGGCGTGATCGTCGAGATCTTCCACCGCCACGCCAAGAGCCGCGAGGCGAAGGCGCAGGTCGAGATCGCGCGGCTGCAGTACGTCGCGCCGCGGCTGCGCGAGGCCGGCACTGGCGATCGGCAGCGTGGCGGCATCGGCGGCAAGGGGGCCGGCGAGTCCTCGCTCGAGCTCGATCGCCGCAAGATCCGCGATCGCATCGCCGAGCTGCGCAAGGAGCTCGAGGGGATCGCGAAGGAGCAGGAGACGCGCCGCGCCGCCCGCAAGGACGCCCGCCGCGTGGCGCTGGTCGGCTACACCAACGCCGGCAAGTCGTCGCTGATGCGCGCGCTCACAGGCAGCGAGGTGCTCGTGGCCGACAAGCTCTTCGCGACGCTCGACACCACGGTGCGAGCGCTGCATCCCGCCGCGCACCCGAAGATCCTCGTTTCGGACACGGTCGGCTTCATCAAGAAGCTCCCGCACGATCTCGTCGCGTCGTTCAAGTCGACCCTCGACGAGGCGCTCGAGGCCTCGCTCCTGCTCTACGTGGTCGACACGAGCGATCCGACGCACGAGCAGCAGCTCGCCGTGAGCAAGGGGGTGCTCCGCGAGATCGGCGCCGACGCCGTGCCGAGCCTGCTCGTGATGAACAAGACCGACCGGCTCTCGAACAGCCAGCTCGCGATCGCCCGCAAGGATCACCCCGACGCGGTGTTCCTCTCGGCCAAGGCGCCCGACGACGTGGCGCGGCTCAGGCAGACGGTCATCGACTGGTTCGAGGCCGCGATGGAGGAGGGCGAGATCGTCGTCCCGTACGCGAAGCGCAACCTGATGGGCGAGATCTACGAGAGCGCGCGCGTGGTCGAGGAGACGTGGGACGAGGTCGGCGCGAAGCTCACGTTGCGGGCGCCCGAGGGGGTCCTCGCGCGCCTGCGCACGCAGCTCGCACGCAGCTAAGCTTCCGACGATGAAGACCGCCGAGGAGTACGTCGAGAGCCTGCGCCGAAGGAACGTGCGGCTGTTCTTGCGCGGCAAGCGGATCGAGAACCCGGTCGATCACCCGATCGTCGCGCCGTCGGTGCGCACGGTGGCCGAGAGCTACCGCCTCGCGCACGACCCCGCCCACCGCGCGCTGTTCACCGCGCACTCGCGCTTCATCGACGCGCCGGTCAACCGGTTCACGCACGTCTTCGAGACCCGCGACGATCTGCTGCGCAAGATCGAGATGCAGCGCGTGCTCGGCCGACTCACCGGCACCTGCTTCCAGCGCTGCGTCGGCATGGACGGCCTGAACGCGCTGTTCAACGTGACGTTCGAGATGGACGCGCAGCTCGGCGAGGGCTCGCCGTACCACGCGCGCTTGCTCGCGTACCTGAAGCACGCGCAGCGCGAGGACCTGATCCTCTGCGGCGCGATGACCGATCCCAAGGGCGACCGGCGCAAGGGGCCGAGCGAGCAGCCCGACGCCTACCTGCGGGTGGTCGAGCGGCGCGCGGGCTCGATCGTCGTGCGCGGCGCCAAGCTCCACCAGACGGGCGTGGTGAACTCGCACGAGATCCTCGTGATGCCGGGGCGCTCGCTCGGCCCGCAGGACGCGGACTTCGCGGTCGCGTTCGCCGTGCCCGTCGACGCGAAGGGGGTGACCCTGGTGTACGGCCGCCAGCCGAGCGACGACCGCCGCCTCGGCTGCGCGATCGACCAGGGGAACGCGCAGTACGGAGGCCAGGAGGCGATCGTCCTCTTCGACGACGTCGAGGTGCCGCTCGAGCGCGTCTTCATGCTCGGCGAGGTCGACTGGGCCGGGCCGCTGGTCGAGTACTTCGCGGGCTATCACCGGCAGAGCTACGGCGGCTGCAAGCCCGGCAACGGCGACGTGCTCATCGGCGCGACGGCGCTGATCGCGCGCCTGCACGGCACCGAGCGCGCCTCGCACGTGCGCGACAAGCTCGTCGAGATGGTGCACCTCAACGAGACGATGCACGCCGGCGGAATCGCCTGCTCGTCGCGCTGCACGCCCACGCCCGCGGGCGGCGTGATGGTCGATCCGCTCCTCGCCAACGTCTGCAAGCAGAACGTCACGCGCTTCCCCTACGAGATGACCCGCCTCGCCGAGGACATCGCGGGCGGCCTGCTCGTGACGCTCCCCGCGCAGGAGGACTTCGACGCGCCCGAGGTCGGCCCGCTGCTGCACCGCTACGTGAAGGCCGCGCGCGGCAGCGCCGAGGATCGCGTGCGCGTGCTGCGCCTCATCGAGAACAAGACCCTCGGGCCGACGGCGGTCGCGATCCGCACCGAGTCGATGCACGGCGCGGGGTCGCCGCAGGCGCAGCGGATCCGCATCGAGGCGCAGGCCGACTGGGACGAGAAGATCGGCGCCGCCGCGCGCATCGCCGGCGTCACGCCGCCGCCGAGCAAGAGCGGTCAGGGGTAGGACGATGTCGACGGCAACTGCGCCCCGCGAAGAGCCGAAGCCGGCCGGCCGGCCGACCTGCGCGACCTGCGGGCGCCCCGAGGTCGTGTGCTACTGCGACGCGGTCGAGCGGCTCGACACGCGCACGCGCGTGGTGATCCTCCAGCACCCGCGCGAGCGGCACGTGCGCATCAACACCGCGCGCATCGCGCGGCTTTCGCTGAACAACGCGACGCTCCACGAAGGGATCGACTTCTCCGCCGACGCCGACGTGCTGGCCGCGCTCGCCGATCCGGCGCGCCCCGCCGCGCTCCTCTTCCCCGGCGAGCAGTCGGTCGACGTGCGCGCCGAGCCCCCCGCGGGCGCGATCACGCTGGTCGTGCTCGACGGCACCTGGTGGCAGGCCACCAAGCTGCTCAAGGCGAACCCCGCGCTGCAGGCGCTGCCGCGCTACGCGATCGCGCCGGAGCACCTGAGCCGCTACCGCATCCGCAAGCAGCCGGCCGATCACTGCCTCGCGACGATCGAGGTGCTCGCCGAGGTGCTCGGCGTGCTCGAGGGGGATCCCGAGCGGATGCAGCGCTTGCTCGCGCCGTTCGACGCGATGGTCGAGAAGCAGCTCGCCTGGGTCGCGAAGAACAGCGGCGTGGGCGGGCGCCACCGGCCGCAGCGCAAGAGCAAGCGGAGCTTCGTGCCGAAGAGCCTGCGGCTGCGCCCCGAGGCGGTCGTGCTCGCGAGCGGCGAGACCAACGCGTGGCCCCGCACCGAGGACGCGCCCCCGTCGGAGCTCGTGCACTGGGCGGCGGTGCGCCCCGCGACCGGCGAGCGCTTCGAAGCGTTCGTGCGCGCGTCGGGCCCGCTCGGGCCGAAGACCGCGCCGCACCTGCGCGTCGAGCGCGAGCAGCTCGAGGCGGGCGAGCCGATCGGCGCGTTCCTCGCGCGCTGGCGGGCGTTCTTCCGCGACACCGACGTGCTCTGCATGTGGGGGCATCACGCCGGCGACGTGCTCGTCCGTCAGGGCGGCGAGGCGCAGGAGCGCGTCGATCTGCGCCGCGTGACCATCGACGTGATCGGCCAGCGCACCGGAGCGATCGAGGCCACCGCCGCCGCGCTCGGCGCCGCGATCGGTCCTGCCACGGCCCACGGGCGCGCCGGGGCGAAGCTCGCCGCGCTCGAGGCCATCGCCGAGGCGCTCGCCGCCAAGGACCGCGAAGGCGAGCCCGAGTAGCGCGCGGCGGCGCGAGTCACCGCGCCTCTCACCGCGCCTCTCACCGCGCCTCTCACCGCGCGTCTCACCGGACAGCGAACGCGATCGCCTTCCCCTTGGTCATCGCGAGATCGAGCCGCACGCTCGTCGCGCCGGCCGGCACCGACACCGGCGCGCCGTCGAGCGTGGCGCTCGTGATGGCCCTGCCAGGCTCGATCACGAGCGCGCGTACGCCGTCGACGATGGGCACGTAGCTCCCGGAGATCGCGTCGGGGCGCACCGAGAGCGCGATCAGCGTCGTCTCGAGGTCGAAGCTCCCGCCGGCGATCCGAGGGGCGATCCGCAGCCCGCCGCCGCTCGCGAGCGGCTCGATGCCGCACAGCCGGATGAGCGCGAGCAGCGGCATCGCGTGCGCGTTGGCGTTCATCACCGGGAAGTCGGTCATCGGCGTCACCACGCTCGACCACGACGCCCCGGGCTCGCCGCAGCCGGTCGCCCCGCACTGGCCGTCGGCCGCCGACCAGATGCCGCTCCAGGTCTCCGGGTACGCGAGCGCGTGGGCGGTGAGCGACATGTTCCGGAACGTCTTCCACGCGCGCGTCGCATCGCCCGCGCTCGCGTACCCCCAGGCGAGCAGATCGGTCACCGCCGGCCACGCCTGCCCGTTGGTCGCATCGTCTGCGGCGGGCGCGAACAGGAACGTCCCCGCGGGGGAGGGGGCGTCGAGCCGCGCGTCGATCGTCTGCGACAGCGTCGCGACCTTCGCCGCGTCGAGCTGCCCGCCGATGAGCGGCCACACCTGCGCCTCGAGCTGCGGCGCGTCGGCCCCGAACGGCGCGCCGTCGCCGAAGTACGCGCGTGCGTACCAGCTCCCGCGCCACTCGGCCGCGGCCGCGGTCGCGAGCGTGGCGGCGCGCGCCTCGAGGTCGTCGGCGAGCTTCGCGTCGCGCGGGCGGATCCATGTAGCCGCGCGCGGCAGCACGTACGCGGCCATCTGCGTGTTCGGCACGCTCTCGCCCTTCGCCGTCGCCAGCGCGCGATCGGGCGCGTTGCTCGCCACGATGCCGTCCGACCAGTCGCCCGTCTGCACGCGCACGAGGCCGTGCTCGCCCGTGCCGACGACGTCGAGGAAATGTCGCGCGAGCCGCTGGGCGTGCTCGAAGCCGGTGAGCGCCGAGGTCGCGCTCTTCGGCCAACCGTCGACCTTCGCGTCGAGGAGCGACGTGTCGCCCGTCGCCTCGAGGTACTCGGTCATCGCGAGCAGGAAGAAGACGTACACGTCGCTCGGCCCGACGTGGATGAGCGCGTCGTCGAGGAAGCCGTGCCCGTGGAACGCGTAGCGCAGCCGGTCGTCCGCGAGGTCGTGCACGCCCATCAGCAGCTCGAGCGCCTCGCGCGCCACGCCCGGCCGCAGGTAGGTCAGCGGCATCGAGAAGAGCGCCTGATCGCGCGGCGCGCCGTCGACGCCGTGCAGATACAGGTAGGCCGAGCCCTGCGGCACGACGTGCTTGCCCCAGTACTCGCGCCACCCGATCGAGCCGAGCAGCTGCGCCGAGTGCCACGCGACCTCGCGCGTGATCCACGCGTCCTCCGCGCTGCCGCGCGTGAACGCGGCCCACTGCTTCGCGTCCGCGGTCGCGTCGCTGCGCCACAGCGCCCACGGCTCGCCGGCCGCGCTCTTCCAGGCCGCGTCGATCACCGGGGCCGTGCCCTGCTTCGCGTAGCCGTAGCCGAAGCGCAGGTGCGCCGAGCCCCCCTTCGCGAGCGCGACGTCGCTCGCCACCACGAAGGCCATCGGCTCGCCGGCGCCGCTCCTGGTCGCGCCGGTCCCGACGGGCGCCCCCTTCGCACGCGCCTTCACCGCGTCGGGGAGCGCCGCGTCGCCGGCCCCGAAGAACGCCTGCTGATCGGTCCACGCCTCGACCGCGCTGCCCACGAGCACGGCGAGGAAGGGGTCGCCCGGCTGCGCGTCGAGATCGCTCGGCGCGTCCGGCGGAGGCAGGCTCGCGACGCCGAGCGCGTTCGCCGTGCGCGTCACGCGCAGGAGCCCCTGCGCCGCGTCCCACGAGGGCGTCTCGTCCCACCACGCGTTCATCGCGTCGCGGCTCGCCACCAGGTTCTGCGGGATGCCGGGATCGGCCAGCCCGGACGCGAGCCAGTTGCCCCGCAGGTGCCGGCGCGCGACGTCCCAGTACTCGTAGTGGCGCAGCGAGACGGCGTGATCGCCCACGTTCTCGAGCACGACGTCGTCGATCAGCACGGGCGCATCGCCCGGCGGCAGATGGTATCGGTGCGTGACCTTCACGCCGCGAAACGTCGAGCTCGCCTCCGCATAGCGCGCGCCGAAGCGCCGCGTGGCCTCGCTCGCCGCCGGCCGGAACGCGTAGGCCGTCGACCACTGCGCGCCGCCGTCGTCGATCCAGGAGAAGCCGCCGCCGTACGCCTTCGCGTCGGCGTCGAACGCGTTCAGCCACGTCGCGCCGCGATCTTGCGTCGAGACCTGCAGGTAGCCGTCGTTCACGAAGATCGCGTCGAGCCGGTCGTTGCCGAACGCGTGCCAGTGGTCGCGCCGGTCGCGCTGCTCGGTGTTCGGGTAGCTCGCGCGCACGTCGCGGCGCTCGTCGACGGCGTAGTCGTAGGCGGGGGCGCCGAGCTCGTCGACCACCCAGCGGCCGAACGCGCCGCTGCCGGTCGAGCACGGCCGCAGCGCGCGCGCGGCGCCGAGCGGGGTCGCGGTGCACGATTCGGCGGGCAGGGGAGGCGGGGCGTACGGCGCCTCGCCCGGCGGCGGCGCCTCGCTCGACTTGCAGGCGCCCGCCCAGAGCGAGAGCGCGACCACGCAGACGATCGGTCTCCGCATCGCGTACGATGGTCGCGCACGTCATCACCGAGCGCAGAGACGATCCGTTCGAGTCGGACCGCGCTCGCAGGAGAATTCCCCGTGGACAAGGACCTGAGCCACCGCGTCTGTCGTCTCATCGCCGGCCTCGTCGTCTCGGACGACGACCTCGACGAAGCCGAGGACGCGTTCGTCGACCGCCTCCTCGAGCATTTCGGCATCCCCCTGGCCGAGCGCGACACGATCTTCCCGATCGTCGACCGCAGCGAGGCGGCCGACGCCGTGAAGTCGCTCCCGGCCGACGTGCAGAAGGAGGCGCTCACGCTCCTCGTCGCCGCCGCCTCCGCCGACGGGAAGATCGTCAAGGAAGAGCGCGACTACCTGCACACCGTCGCCGAAGCGATGGGCGTGTCGATCGCGGAGATCGACGAGCGGCTCGACGCCGCCGTGAAGAAGTAGCGGGCCGAGCAGGCGGCGCGGCGCGATCGCCGAGGCTCACCCCTCGGCGACGGCGCGCACCACGCGCTCGATCGCGCGGGCGAATTCGGCCTCGCGCGGCAGCAGGCTGACCACGAGGTACCCCTCGCGATCCAGCTCGAAGAAGTACCCAGGGTGCACGATCACGCCCGCGTCGAGCAGGCGGTCGACCCACTCGTCCTCGGTGCGCGTGCGCGGCACGTCGAGGATGGCGTACCAGCCGCCTTCGACCGCGAGGCGCCTGCAGAGCCCGGCGCCGTGCGCGTCGAGCGCGGCGTCGAGCGCGTCGAGGTTCGCCGTCACCCGCGCGAGGATCGCGCGCTGCACCTCGGGCCGGCGCGCGAGCAGCGC
>CAIXWQ010001409.1 GCA_903923175.1 uncultured delta proteobacterium
CGGCGAGGCACTCAGGTTGCTCCGCACTCGCGATCTGAGCCGTCTGCAGCAGATGGTTGCCCTGCAAGAGGAGCTTGACTGGCTTTGCTACCGCCTCTACGGCAGCGACCCCGATGGCGAGCCTTGCGACCGCGACTCGCTATCGCCACTGACGCCTGGCCTCCGCCCGTTCGAGATCACGCTAGGTCGCGAGGACGCCGAGCGCCGCGCTTCCATCGCCCGCGGCGAGGAGCCCGACGAGCAGCCGACCGCATGGTTCGAGCGCCACGGCTGGACGCCTCACACCACCCTCGACGCGCTTCCGGACACGGAGCGCGCAATCGTGCAGGCCCGCCTCGATCGCACCGAGGCGAGCCCTGAGCTCTCGCTCCTCGAACAGCCGACC
Source organism: uncultured delta proteobacterium (assembly GCA_903923175.1). Taxonomy (GTDB): domain Bacteria; phylum Myxococcota_A; class Polyangia; order Polyangiales; family JADJMO01; genus CAIXWQ01. Next base: position 386 of record CAIXWQ010001409.1, read on the forward strand.
TACAAGCGCCGCTGGTACAAACCCGACTACGAGAAAGAAGAGCACGAGGCGCTCACACTTTGGCTCCAGGATCGGATCGAGGACTGGGCCAAGACGCGCAAGGAGCCGTTCACCGTCGCGCAGGCCACGGCGGCCCTCCGCAGCGACCCGGCGGTGCTCGCCGTCGGTGAGCTGCTCACCGGGCGCGCGGACTTCGACGTCGATGCGCTGGTCGGCGAGCAGATCGTCGATCAGGCGGTGCCGAGCCTGAAGGCGCACGTCTTCAAGCCGGAGGGGCTCCGCAAGCGCGCGCAGTGGGAGGAGACTTGGCGGCTGCAGCACCTCGAGGACGCGGGCGAGAAGGTCGTCCCCCAGGTGCCGCCGAAGTACGACAGCAAGGACTTCCTGCGCAACGAGTACTGGTCACTGCGCGGCAAGCTTGACGTGCCCAAGGAGCGGTTCATCGCCTTCACCGAAGCGCCTGCCGGCGTGAGCGATGCGCCGCTCTACGGGTGGGCCGGGTGGACGCACCGCGAGCGGGCCAAGGCGCTGCTCGGGCTCGACGAGCGGGCGGAGCGGTCCGGCGTGGAGCCGAAGGAGCGGTACGGTCTGCTCTACGGCGCGTGGTTCCTGCTGCCATACGTGGCGTGGGAGGACAGCAAGGCGGCGGCCGACCTGCGGGCCGACGTGAAGAGCTTGGTCGGCGAGCAGGGGGTGACCGAGGCCATGCTCGACTCCTGGGCGAGCGAGCACCCGCCCCCCACCAGGGGCCAGGCGAACCGACGCGCACCCGCGGCGCCGAGGCCGGCCAAGCGGCGCGCAAAGAAAGGCGGGGAGGGGTAGGCGTCCGATCGGACCACGCCGGCACGTCTGGCGGGTCTACCGGCGCATACGCGCCCAGGAGAGGCGGATGGCATTCGAGGTCGGTCAGCGCGTCAGGTTGCGGAAGAACGCCGCGGAGGTCGGGGCCGTTGTGCGCGTCGCGCAGGTGCGTGGCTCGGCGGAGCCTTGGTACAAGGTGCGCTTCGCAGGTGGCGACAGCTCGGTGCCCGAGTCGGGGCTGGTCGCCGACGAGCTGCCGGCGAGCCCACGCGAGCAGCTTGTGCATGGGCACACGTCGGGGCCCGACGAGCTGCGGGTGCACCTGACCGCGCTCCGGCTGCAAGAGCGCAACCTCACCGATCAGCTGCGCAGCCTCCGGGCGGCGCGCCTGCAGCACCTCCCCTACCAGTACAAGCCGCTCC
>CAIXWQ010001410.1 GCA_903923175.1 uncultured delta proteobacterium
GTGGGCCCCCGCACCCGCCCGACCGGCGGCCCGCCGACGCGCCCCGACAGCTCCGCCCCCTCGCCGCCGTCCTCCACGGCTTCGCGCGCGAGCACCGGCGGGAGGCTGCTGCTGTTCCTCGCGCTCGGCGGCGCCGCGGCCGCAGTGGCGTACGCCGCGCTGCCCTGGTTCCAGGACGGCGGCGCGCGCGGCAGTCCGGCTGGCTCGGCGAGCGCGAAGCCCTCCGGCTCCGCGCGCCCCAAAGGTACGGCCAGCTTCGCGGCTTCGCCGAGCGCCTCGGCCTCCGCTTCTGCGTCGGCTTCGGCGAGCGCTTCGAGCTCGAGCGCGCCCCTCGAGAGCTGCGGCGAGATCGGCAAGGAGGAGTCCTGCATCGGCGGAGGGAGCCTCCACCGCGGCCCCGACGACTGCAGCACGCGCGGCGGCGAACCCGATCACCGGGCCGCCTGCCCGACGCAGACGGTCGAGGTCGCGACGTTCGTGCTCGACCGCAAGGAGGTGACGCAGGCGCGCTACGCCGCGTGCGTCGCAGCCGGCAAGTGCGCCGCCTCGGCGGTGACGGGCGACGCCCCCGAGCTGCCGATCCGCGGCGTGCGGTGGAGCGACGCCGCGGCCTTCTGCAAATTCGATCACGGCAAGCGCCTCCCCACCGACGACGAGTGGGAGCTCGCGGCCGCCGGCCTCGAGGGGCGCACCTACCCCTGGGGCAACGCGCGCGCGAGCCGCACGCTGGCGATCTACGCGGGCGAGGGCGATCGGCGAGAAGGCCCCTCCCCCGTCGGTAGCGTCCCCGCCGGCGCCACCGGCGACTACGTGCTCGACCTCGCGGGCAACGTCGCGGAGTGGACGTCGACGGGCGCCCCCGCGGCCGCGCCGACGCCGGCCGATCCGGAGCCCGAGCTACTCGACGACTCGACGGTCGCCGCCTCCAACACGCGCCGCTGGGTGCGCGGCGGCTCGTACCACTCGACGTGGGACGTGCTGCGGAGCTGGTCGCGCGAGGCGTACGCCGAGTCGCTGCGCTCGCCCGCGATCGGCTTCCGCTGCGCGCGCAGCGTCCCGCGCCCGCGCGGGCAGTGACGCGTCGATCTCGCGCGGCCCCGGCTACGGCGTGTGGAACGCGTCGAGCGCGCGCGCGTAGCTGTCGACGTAGCCGCGGGCCATCGCCTCGCGCGAGTAGCGAGGCCCGTACGCGCGCCCACGCTCCACGAGCAGCGCGCGGTACGCCGGATCGCGCAGCCTGATCGCAGCCGCGGCGGCCCCTCGCGCGTCGTCGGCGTCGACGATCACGCCGGCGTCGCCGAGCATCTCGTCGCATCCGCTGCCCCGCGCCGCGATGACCGGGCAGCCCGCGAGCATGGCCTCCACCACGGTGAGCCCGAACCCCTCGATGCGCGAGAGGAACAGGTGCGCGCGCGCGGCGCGGTACAGCGCGGGGAGCTCCTCGTCGGCGACGAAGCCGAGCAGCTTCACGTGCGCGCCGACGCCCGCCTCGGCGATCTGGCGCTGCACGGCCTTCAGCTTCCACTCCGGCAGCCCCGCCGCCCACGCGAGCTCGACGTCCTCGCCCTCGCGCGCCGCGGCGAGCGCGCGGAGCATGGTCGGCACGTTCTTGCGATAGTCGCAGGCGCCCACGTAGAGCAGGAAAGGACGCGCGCCGAGGCCGTGCTTCGCGAGCACCGCCGCGTCGCCCTCGCCGGACGCGCCCTCGCCCGCCGCCTGCCAGCGCGCCACGTCGACGCCGTTGGGCACGACGTCGATGCGCGCCGGATCGAACCGCAGGAAGCGGACGAGATCGTCGCGCGTCGACTGCGAGATCGCCACCACGCGCGAGGCGTTCCGGTAGCGGTACCACTCCTTGGCGACGCCGAGCGCGAAGCCGGCGCGCCACGCGACGTAGCGATCGGGGTAGCGCACGCACACGCCGACGTAGTGACGCGGATCGCGCAGCGAGATGAGATCGTGGCACGTCGACACGCGCGGCACGGGCAGCACCACCGGCGTGCCGCGCATCTCCGGCATGTGCACGAGCGCGACGCCGCGACGCCGCGCGACCGGCCCGAGCCAGGCGCGCCGCGCGGCGTCGAGCCAGCTCGAGGCCGTGCCGCGCGCGCCGATCGCCTCGTCGGCCACGGCCGCGAGATCCTCGGAGACGGTCGCGCGCCCGGAGA
>CAIXWQ010001411.1 GCA_903923175.1 uncultured delta proteobacterium
GAGGTGTGGGACGCCATCGTGCACGGCGCTCACGCCATCGCCTACTTCCCGCAGCGCATGCACCCCTTCCTCGACGACGCGACCGAGCCCGCGGTCGCCGTCGAGATGGCGAGGCAGAACGCGCGGATCGGCTCGCTCGCCCCGCTGATCCAGGGCGCGCGCGACCCCGCGCCGATGCGCGTGGCGGTGAAGCCGCCGCTGGAGGCGACCTGGCGCGTCGACGAGGCGGGCGACGTCTACGCGATCGTGCTGAACCTGTCGCACGTGTCGATGGCCCCGGCGACGCTCGCGTTCGAGGGGCTCGAGGAAACCCGAGTCGCTGCGGGGCGCTCGGTGCGCGTGCTCGGCGAGGGGCGGACGCGGCCGGTGGTCGACGGTGTCGTCGTCGACGACTTCGATCCGTACGAGGTCCACGTCTACGTGCTCGAGCCATGAGCGAGGCGCGCGCCCACGGGGCTCCGGAGGCGCCGAGGCCCGGCGGACGGGGCGACGCACGACGGATCGCCCACGCTCCCGCCCCGTCCAGCTTCCGAACCGAGTTCGAAATCTGAACCGCGTAAGCGTTCGGAAACCGAACTGGGCGACTTCACCATGCGCCGCAGAGACACCAGATTTACCGAACGCCTCCGCCCCCGCCTCGCTTACGGCCGAGGTGGCATGTCAGCTGCTTATGCGTCGGCCCGGAGGTTGGGCCGATGCCGAAGTTTCTCAGCGCAGCTCTCGCACTCGTGGCCGGCGCGTGTGGCCTTCTCGCCTCGGGGGCAGCCTCCGCGAACTCGGCGGTCGTCTTCGTGCACGGCACGGGCGACTACGGCGCCGGCGTCTCGTTCCAGCGATTCGGCAACAGCGCGTCGTTCGATCAGATGACGACCGGCGCGAACAGCTCCGCGTGCGGCACGCACTCGTGCGGGCTGTGGGGCATGTTCAGCTGCGCCAACACCTGTACGTACAACACGGGCGCCGCCGCGCGCGACTCGTATTGGAACCAGGGCTCGATCGACTCGATGCGAGCGGGTCGCAACTTCCTCGTCGTGAGCTACTGGGGCGCGAGCCAGGCGCCCAACGTGGCGTGGCAGATGATCGTCGACCAGATCGCGCAGTACCAGCGCACGATGGGCACCGACAGCTTCTTCATCGTCACGCACTCCGACGGCGTGAACCCCATTCGCTACGCGATGGCGCACTCGACGATGCCCACGAGCCAGGGGAACACCTGGGCGGGCGTGGTCGGCTCGCGGCTGCGCGGCTCGGTGTTCATCGCCGGCTCGCAGAAGGGGACGCCGCTCGCCGACATCGTCGGCTCGCTCCTCTCGCTCCCCGTCATCGGCAGCATCTCGAGCTGGGTGCTGGGCGGCTACGCGAGCCCGGCGGTGTACTTCCAGCAGCAAGGGAGCATGTGGGCCGAGAACAACAACTGGGACCTCGGCCCGACCCCCGATCTGAACCAGGGCAATGGCGTCTACGCGCTTGGCGGCGCGCCCGTCTTCAACGTCAGCGGGACGTACCCGAGCTACTACGTCTTCGGCGGCAACTGCGGCGACTACACGGAAGCGGGCGCGCTCTGGACCGTGTCGGGGCTCGCCAGCTGGAGCGGCTACGGCGGCGGCGGGAACACCGACGGCTTCATCGGCACCGCGAGCTCGCAGTACATCGGCTGGAACATCCTGCAGTCGGGCGACCAGCTGAACCACGACGAGTCGCGACACAACTGCGCGGGCACGGGCCCGACGATCTCGGCCTACGTGAACGCGTACATGGGTCAGTGAGCGCGGAGCAAAGGGGAACGACCATGACGAACACCGGTATCCGCCTCCTCGCGCTCCTCGGCCTCGTGAGCGTCTCCGCGCTGGCTGCTTGTTCGAACGAGCCTTTGACGCTCGAGGCCCCCGCCCCCGTGCCGGCCGTCGCCAAGAGCCAGGGCGACGTCGTCGCCCCGCAGCTCTACGCGCTCGCTGCCACCAAGGTCGTCGGCCCGCGCGTCGCGATCTCGCGCCCGGCCGCGGGCAACGACGCGATCGGCGCGCCGCTCCCGCCGGTCACCCACGCCTTCCGCCAGGGCATCGTGCACGTGGCGCCGGGCAGCACGCTCGCCGAAGTCACCGTCCCGGTGACCGCGACCGGCGGCGCCCGCATCGCCGTCGCGCCGATCGGCACCGACCCGGTGGCGACGGGCGACGCGCTCCGTGAGCTCACCGTCGCGAGCCCGTCCGGCACGATGCTCTCCCCGAAGATGCTCAAGACCACGGGCCCGACCGTGCTCGACGAGAAGCACAGCGGCGTCTGGGAGCTCGCGCCGTCGATGGCCGTCGGCAGCTACGCCCTGCGCCTCGCGCCGAGCGTCGCGCGTACCGGCGCGGACATCTTCGTCTACGAGCCCTCCTCGACGATCGAGCTCGGGGTCACGCCGATCACGCCCATCGTGATGGCGGGGACGACCGGCACCGTGCGCATCTCGCTCCTCGACGGGGGCAAGCCGATCGTCGGCGCGTCGATGCGGGCGCACCTCGCGTCGGTGAGCACGCGCAACGGCCCGGCGGTGGCGGTCCGCGAGATCGGCGGCGGGATCTACGAGGCGACCGTCAGCGAGGCCCTGGACGACAAGAGCGCGAGCGGCGTCTACACGCTCGAGGTCCACGCCGACGGCAGCTCCAACGGCGCGCGCTTCGTGCGCAGCGGCGCGGCGGGGTTCACGTTCTCGGTGCCCACCGGGCGCGTGGCGTCGACGCGGACGCCGCGGCTCGTGCGCGACGGCGCGGGGCAGATCACGGCGTTCGAGGCCGACGTGGACGTGGAGGCGGCGAGCACCGATCGCTTCGAGGTCAGCGCGCTGCTCACCGTGCTCGGGCCGGATGGCTTCGAGCACCCGGTCGCCGAGGCGCAGACCGCCGAGAACCTCGAGCCGGGGACGCACACGGTCACGCTCTCGTTCGACGCGGGCTGGGCGCAGCTCGCCGGCGCCGACGGCGTGCTGCACGTCCGCAAGCTGACGCTCTACTCGCAGGGGCAGCAGGTCATCCTGCACCGCGCGGACGACGGCTTCGACCTCGCGTTCGCGCCGGTGAAGCACGACCAGCTCAAGCCGCTGGCCGAGGTCCCGGGCGGCGCCAAGGCGATGCTCGACCTCGGGATGCTGCAGCGGATCCCGATCGCCAAGCCGAACGCGCCGTCGACGATCAAGCGCTGACGCGGGCGGTGACGCGGTCACCCTCGCCGAAGGTTGGTCGCGCCCCGCCTCCGTGTCATCGTCCGCGCGGATGCAGATCGATCGCTCGCGCTTCCTCGCCCTCGTCGGCGCGCTCGCCACCTCTTGCGCCTCGGGGACCTCGACGCCCAAGACCGCGACCGACGGCGCCCCCTCGGCGAATCCCGCCTCGGCGAGCGCTTCGCCGAGCGCCTCCGCGAGCGCTTCGAGCGCGCGGCCGCCGCCGGCCGTCGCGGGGCCGCACCTGCGCACCGGGCCGTGCGTCGAGGGCGGCATCGTGTGGCCGCGCGGCGTCGCGTGCGACGACAAGCTCTACGAGGTCGACTGCGCCAAGCTCGCGCCGCCGGGCGTCTGCGGCTGGGCGACGAAGCTGCAGCGGCAGTGCGAGCGCTACGCGAAGTACGTCCGGCCGGGCCCCGCGGCGACCTGGATCGAAGGCTACGCGTGCATGTTCCACGGCGACCGCCGCGCGATCTGCAAGTGGCAGGAGGCCGACCTCCATCCGAGCGAGGTCATCTTCGACGCGAGCTGCCGCCGCGCCGACGAGGCCGACGTGTGCGCGCGCCTCGCCAAGAGCTGCGCGGCGCTGCCGGCGAGCCACCCGCAGTTCGTCGACGGCTGCAGGACGCCGATCGGGATGCTGAGCGACGCCGGCGTCGCGAAGGTCGACGCCTGCCTCAAGAAGAACAAGGCCTGCAGCACGCTCGGCGAGCTGCAAGCGTGCGTGCAGGCGCTCGGCTCGCTCGACGACGAGTGAGCCTCACGCGGCTCAGGCGGCTCACGCGCCTCACGCGCGGCGCCCGCGCACCGAGATCGACCGCGCGACGAACGCCTCGAACACCGCGAGCAGCGCGCACTCGATCGCCTCGCCGGCCTCGCCCTCCAGCACGCCGAGCGCGCGCGCGACCGCCTCGAGCGTCGAGAGCCCCTCGTCGCGCGGCGCCGTGCGAAGCCGGTAGCGCGAGGGGGCGCCGCTCGGCAGCGAGACGCGCTCGGCGTCGCGCAGCCACGGCTCGCGTCGCAGCGCGCGGCTCGCCTGCCCCCAGCTCCCCTCCGGCACCACGAGCACCCGATCGTCGCCCGCGTCGGCGCGCGTGAGCGTGCGCGCGTCGGGCTCGGGGAAGAGCACCAGCCTGCGGCCGACGAGCGGCGCCTCGGGCGGCGCTCCCGGCGTGGCGTCGCGCAAGCCGCGCAGCGCCACGCGCGTCGTGGGCAGCGCGCGCACGAGCAGGCGGCCGGTGTTCGAGCTGCGGCTCCACTCGGTGTGGTGCGCCACCAGCGCGAGCGTGGTGACGGTCTCGAGCCGCGGGATCGACGCGCAGAGGCAGAGCGCCAGCGGCAACCCGCACCCGACGCAGCGCGGGATCCGCCGGCTGCGCATCGCGGAGGGGGCGGGTCTGCCGGTCACGACGCGAGCATATTCGCAGCTGGCGAGCGCGCGGGAGCGGCTACTACTGGGCGATGCGCCTCGGCCCTCTCACGCGCCTCTCGCTGCTCGCCGCCACGCTCCTCGTCGGCGCGTGCGGCACGACCTCCGCGGCGCGCGAGTGCGCATCTCCGGCCGCGCCCGCGGGCTCGACCGCGAGCTCGAACGCGGGCGCCGGAGCGAGCGATCGCGCCGGGCGCCACGAGGCGATCGAGTACGCCGCGGGCGACGTGACGCTCGAGGGGTACCTCGCGCTCCCCGAAGGCGACGCCGCGGCGAAGCGTCCGGGCATCGTCGTGTTCCACGACTGGATGGGGCTCGGCCCGAACCCGAAGATGCGCGCCGACCAGCTCGCCAAGCTCGGCTACGTCGCGCTCGCGGCCGATCTCTACGGCAAGGGGGTGCGCCCCGCGAACGCCGCCGAGGCGGGCAAGCTCGCCGGGCAGTTCAAGGAGGATCGCGCGACGCTGCGGGCGCGCGGGCGCGCGGCGCTCGATCGGCTCGTCGCCTCGGGGCGCGTGGATCCGAGCGCGGTCGCGGCGATCGGCTACTGCTTCGGCGGCACCGCGGCGCTCGAGCTCGCACGGAGCGGCGCGCCGCTCGCCGCCACGGTGAGCTTCCACGGCGGGCTCGCCACGCCGCACCCGGAGGACGCGAAGAACATCCGCGGGCGCGTGCTGGTGCTGCACGGCGCCGACGATCCGCACGTGAAGGCCGAGGAGGTCGCCGGCTTCGAAGCCGAGATGCGCGCCGCCAAGGTCGACTGGACCTTCGTCGCCTACGGCGGCGCCGTGCACGCGTTCACGGTGGAGTCGGCGGGGAGCGATCCGAGCAAGGGCGCGGCGTACGACGCGAAGGCCGATCGGCGCTCGTGGCAGGCGATGCAGGACTTCTTCGACGAGCTCTGGGGGCACGGCGCGAAGCGCTGACCGCGCGTCATGGCGCCGCGAGGATGGCCTGCACGACGGTCTTGCGGATCGTCGCCATCGCCGCCTCGTCGGACTTCCAGAAGAAGCCGCCGGCGGGCTGCGGGCACCCCGCGTACGTGCAGCCGCCGAGCTGCGAGTAGATCTTCGCGACCTCGGCGCGGACCGTCGTGCCGAGCCCCTTGCTCTCGGCGAGCGAGAAGAGCGCCCAGTCCTGCAGCCCCTGGCGCACCATCTTGAGCCGATAGCTCGGAATGGGGCCGTCGATGGCGACGCCGGCCGGCGAGCCCTTGCCCGCGAGCAGGCCGTCGTGGTTGCCGGGGTAGAGCAGGACGCCGTCGCCGGTCTTGTCGAACGCGATCGCGGGGCCCCACGGATCCTTCGTGTCCCAGGCGGCGACGTCCCAGTAGAGGAAGCCGCTCGCGCGCTCGTACCACGAGCCCCACATCATGAGCGTCGGCTCGAGGCCGTCGAGCGTGTTGCTCGCGAACGTGACGTACGGCGCGTCCTGCGCGTTGCTCTCGTAGAACCAGAGCTTCTTCCCCTGCGAGAAGAGGCTCGGCCAGTCCTTGCGGCCGTAGATCGCGCCGTGATCGTTCCAGGTGTCGTACCAGGCGAGCGCGACGCAGTAGATGCCGAGCGCGGGGTTCAGCGTCGAGACGTTCGCGGGCGTCGGCGCGGTGGTGTCCATCACGTGCGCGAGCCAGTCGGGGTCGCCGGCCTGGAGCCACGACGAGTTCAGCGCGATCTTGGGGAGCGTGGCGGTGTCCGGCTCGTCGGCGGCGTACACGACCGTGCGGTCGAACCACCCCTTCGCCTTGAGGTGCACCGCCCACGCCTTGGCGATCGCGGTGTACTCGGCCTGGCTGCACGTATCGAGGCCGTAGCCGGCGCCGGGGGAGAACGGCACCGTGAGCCGCGTGCTCGGCACGCCGTCCTTGAAGTAGCTGCCGTCCAGGTAGGGCGCGAGCGCGGCGTCGTAGGTCGACCAGTCGGTGGGGACCTTGCACGCGTCGACGGGCTCGGTGACGAAGCTCTGGCCGACGTCGATGCGGTGCGCGTGCGCGAGCTCCTCGTAGCGCTTCACCACCGCGCGCGACTGCGGGTTCCAGTCGAGCCAGCAGTCGCTGCCGCTGCAGGCCGAGATCCCGTGGTGGTACTGGATGAGATCGTTCTCCGAGAGCTTGAAGTGCGTGGTGACCGCGCGCATGTCGGGCAGATCGAGCCCCAGCACCGAGACGCTCACGGGCACGTCGAGCGCGAGCCCGCCCATCGCCGTGACGTGCAGCGCGCCGGTGTACGTGCCGGCCGGCGTCCCCTTGGGCACGTGCACGTCGAGGAAGAGCGGCTGATTGGTGTCGGGGAGCACGTCGAACGGCTGGCCCGCGTCCGCGCCGCCGTACGGATCGATCAGCGGGACGAGCGCGTCGGGGAGCTTGCCGTCCGCGCTCGGTGAATTGGCGGGCACCGGGACGTTGCCGCCGTGGGCCGACACGCCCGTGAAATCGATGAACGCCTCGCGGAACAGCGTGAGCTCGGCCGCCTTCAGCGCGTGCCCGGCGCCGTCGGAGAGGTCGCCGGCGCTCACCTTCACGCCGCGCAGATCGCCCCCCCTTGGCGCGCACCACCACCTGCGCGGCGATCGTCGCGTCGCGGTAGGTCTCGAGCGAGACGCTCGTGGCGGCGCTCGCGCTCGCGGGCACGGCGGCGCTCGGCTGCACCTTCTTGCCCGCGCCCTGCGTCCAGACCGTGAGCGCGCCGGTCGACGGGGCGTCGGTGCCGACGTCCGGGGGGCCGCCGGCGTCGCCGCCCGCATCGGCGCTGGCGTTCGTGCTGCTCGTGCCACAGCCGGTGAGCAGCACGACGGGCAGGGCGAGCGCGAGCGAGCCGCGGGCGGAGCGTCGACGGATCATCGAGCCAGCCTAGCGCCTCCGCGACGCCGCGCGCCGCGAGCGACCCCGGCCGTGCGCGCGCGCAATCGGTCCGCGATCACGGCGCGATCACGCCGCGATCACGCCGCGATCACTCCGGAGTCGGCTCGAACGAACGCCCGAGCGCCTCCAGCCGCGCCGCGTGCGCGACGTCGCCCGCCGCACGGAACGCCCCCGCGAGCGCGAGCCACGGGCGCGCGTAGGCGTACTGCAGATCGCCGCCCCACGTCCCCTCGGGCGCCGGCGTCGCCGACGGGTGCATCTGCGCGAAGGCCTCCTGGTTCATCCGCTCGAGCGTCGGCGGATCGGGGAGCTCGGCCGGCGTGCGCACCACGCGCTCGAGCGTGCCGAGCGGGTAGGTCGGGAACGCGCGCGGGATCGCGCCCGAGAACGCGTTCGCCAGCAGCACGGGGCGCCCGGTCGCGAGCAGCTGCGCCGCGAGCTCGGGGGTCGAGAGGTTGCCATCGCGCGGCTCGACCAGCGCGAGCCCGAGCTGCGCGCCCAGGCGCCGGCGGTACCAGGGGGCGAGCGCGAGGCGCACGTCGAGGTACACGACGTCGGGGCGCAGCCCGAGGGCGCGCTGCGCGTAGAGGAACGCGCCGAAGCGGTGGTCGCCGGTGCCGAGCACGATGGCGTTCGCGGGCGCGGCCGCGAGCGTGTCGCGCACGTAGCGCTCGACGTCGGGCGCGTGGTGCGCGCGCACCGCGTCGAGCGAGAGCCCCGCCGCGGCGAGCGTGGTCGCGAAGGCCAGCGCGCTCGCGACCACGGGGCGCTGGCCGAGCCGCCCGAGCAGCGGATCGAGCGCCGGGGCGATCAGCACGCAGGCGAGCAGCTGCGGCAGCAGGTGGAAGCGCTCGACGATGAGCCGATCGAGCCCGTGCGCGGAGATGTTGAAGAGCACCACGAAGCCCGGGCCGGCGAGCGCGAACGACGCCGCGAGGGTGCCGAGCGCCCAGCGCCCCGGGCGCTCGCGCGAGGTCGCGCGCGAGGCGTCGCGCGGAGAAGCGAGCGGCCCGGACGCGCGACGCCGCGCCTGAGCGCCGACCCGCGCGCCGACCAGCGCGAGCAGCGGCAGC
>CAIXWQ010001412.1 GCA_903923175.1 uncultured delta proteobacterium
CCCGGCCCCATGCCCGTGGAGATCGAGGGGAAGCGACCGTGATTCCGCGCGAGGTCTTCGCCGAGACGCTGCTGCAGTTCTTCGAGCCGATCCGGCCGTTCCTCGAGGATCCGTCGGTCAGCGAGGTCATGATCAACGGGCCCGATCTGATCTTCATCGAGCGCAAGGGGCGCATCGAGAAGACCACCGCGCGCTTCGCGAACCGCGAGGCGCTCATGGCCGCCCTGCGCAACGCCGCGCAGTTCGTCGGCAAGTCGGTCGATCCGGAGCGCCCGATCCTCGAGGGGCACCTCCCCGACGGGTCGCGCATCGAGGCGGTGATCCCGCCGGCCGCGCCCGACGGCCCGCACGTCGCCATCCGTCGCTTCTTCAAGGAGACGCTCACCGTCAAGCGGCTCGTCGGCTTCGGCGCGCTCACCGACGACTGCGCCGACGCCCTGCGTGCGCTGGTCGCCTCGAAGCTGAACGTCGTGGTCGCCGGCGGCACCGGCTCCGGCAAGACGTCGATGCTGAACGCGCTCTCCTCGTACATCCCCGAGGAAGAGCGCGTGGTCGTGATCGAGGACTCGCGCGAGCTGCAGCTCCAGCGCCAGCACGTCGTGCAGCTCGAGGCGCGGCCGCCGGATCCCAAGGGGCGCGGCCAGGTCAGCGTCCGCGATCTGTTCCGCGCGACGCTCCGCATGCGCCCCGACCGCATCGTCGTCGGCGAGATCCGCGGCGGCGAGGCGCTCGATCTCATCCAGGCGATGACCTCCGGTCACGGAGGCTGCCTCACGACCCTCCACGCGACCTACCCGCGCGACACGCTCTCGCGCCTGGAGACGATGGCGATGATGAGCGACGTGCAGATGCCGCTCCATGCGATGCGCATCCAGCTCGCGTCGGCAGTGAACCTGATCGTGCAAGTGGGCCGCTTCCAGGACGGCTCGCGTAAGGTCTCGCACGTGACCGAGGTGCTCGGCTTCGACGTCGCCAAGGGGGAGTACATCACCCAGGACGTGTTCGTGCGAAAGCACAGCGGGCTCGGCCCGAACGGCGAGGTGATCAGCGAGCTCGTCCCGTCGGGCACGCTGCCTCGCGCGCTCGAGCAGGTGCACGAGCACGGGCTCGAGCTCCCCGCGGCGATCTACGAGGCGGCGCGCGCGGCCGGAGGCGTCGGATGACCGATTACGTCCTCGAGCTCCGGCGCGGCAGCGGCGATCCGAAGCTGCTCCGCCTCGACGCGGGCAACGAGCTGCCGCCGCTCTCGATCGGCCTCGCGTCCGACTGGCGCGTCGAGGCGGGCGGCGTGCTCGACGTGCACCTGTACGTCTACTTCGACGGCAGCAAGCTCCACGTGCAGAGCGCCGACGCGAACAACGCGCTGCGGATCAACGGCCGCCCCGTCGGCGCGGAGTGGACGCCGATCGAGGCGCCCTGCACGATCGCGTTCGGCGACGCGCGCATGGTCTACTCGACCGCCTCCGACGAGGCGACGGTCATGCGACCGTCGGTGCAGCTCCCGCCGCCGAAGATCATCCCCGCGAAGCCCGCGCCCGCCGCGGGGCGCGCTGCCCCGCCGGCCGCGCGGCCGCACGCCTTCGACGAGGACGCCCCTACGCGTGCGGAGATCCTCCCCGAGGAGGACGACGAGGCG
>CAIXWQ010001413.1 GCA_903923175.1 uncultured delta proteobacterium
GGCGTCTGCGGCGTCTGCGGGCTCGGCTTCGATCGCGCCGGCCGCGGCGGCGTCGGCTTCGGTCGCGCCGGCGGCCGCGGCGTCGGCGTCTGCCGCCTCTGCAGCGTCTGCCGGAACCGCCTCGGCGGCGTCGGCCGCAGCGGCCTCGGCGAAGCTCGGCGCGCTCGCGCTGGTGAAGCTCGGTGGCGCCCTCGCCGTCGCCTTCTCGGTCGGCATGGCGACCGGCGTGCGCGTGCAGATGGCGCGGACGCCGAGCGTGGCGTCCGCTTCCTCGGCCTCGTCGGTCGCTTCGCTCGCGGCGCCGCGCGGCCCGACGGCGACGCGGGCGCAGTCCGCCGAACCCAGCGAGTCCAGCGCGCCGGATTCGCCCGTCGAGGCGCCCGCGGAGCCGGTGTCGTCGGGCGCCCCTTCGACCGTGGCCCTGACGCCGCCGTCCTCCGCGCCGCCGATGTCGCCGACCGCACCGACGGCCGCCGGTCCGCTCGCGCTCGCGGCCCCGTCGGTGACCGCGGCGCCGGCGGCGAGCATGCTCGCGCAGGAGACGCTCCTGCTCGATCGCGCGCGCAAGGCGGTGGCGCGGCGCGCGTACGTCGACGCGATCGCGGCGCTCGACGCCTACGACGTGCTCGCCCCCTCCGGCGTGCTCGTCCAAGAGGCGCGCGCGCTGCGGGTGCAGGCCTACGCGGATCAGGGCAAGCGGCTCGGCGCGCTCGATCTCGGCCGCGCGTTCCTCGCGGAGTTCCCCACCAGCCCGTACGCCAAGCGCGTGAAGGCGATCGTCGACGGGCTCGATGCGACGCAGAATCCCTGATCCAACCAGGCCGCGCCTGCCATCCAGCGCGCGGAGGTCCTCATGAAGCCGACGTCGCTCCGTTCCCGTGCGACTCGCCTGACGCGCCTGACGCGCCTGACGCGCCTGACGCGCCTGGCACGCCTCGCGCTCCCGCTCGTCGCCGTCTCGTGCACCCGCGAGATCTACATCGGCGAGGAGCCCTCCGACGGCGGCGGCGACGGCGCGATCGACGCGCCCCCCGGCACGACCGACAAGGTCGATCTGCTGCTCGTGGTCGACAACTCCGCCTCCATGGCCGACAAGCAGGACGCGCTCGCGAAGCGGATCCCGCAGCTGCTGCAGCTGCTCACGCAGATCGGCGTCGATCCGATCACCGGCGGCGCGCCGAAGGTCGTCGATCTCCACGTCGCCGTCATCACGAGCTCGCTCGGCTCGCAGGGGACGAGCGCGTGCGATCCTCTGCAGTTCGGCCCGCACGTCGACGATCGCGCGCACCTGCTCCCGCGCGCCGGCGAGAACGCCGCCTACGGCTACGTCTACGACGCGACCGGCGCCCAGCCGACGCAGGTCGCCTGCCCGACGCCCGCGGCCGCCGCGCCGATGCGCTGGGTGCTCGATTCGGCCCGCGATCCCGCGGCGGAGCTGGTGGGCGCGGCCGATCTCCCCAAGCTCGAGGCGGCGGTCTCGTGCGCGGTGCTCTCCGCGGGCGACGACGGCTGCGGCTACGAGCAGCCGCTCGAGGCGATGTATCGCTTCCTCGCCGACCCCGTCCCCGCGATGACCCGCGAGGCCGACTGCACCAAGAACCCCGCGGGCGATCAATGCGGCACCAGCACGATTCAGAGCGCCGGCCGCGACGACGCGCTCCTCGCGCAGCGCGCGGCCTTCCTGCGCCCCGACTCGCTGCTCGCGATCGTGCTGATCACGGACGAGAACGACTCCTCGCTGCGCGCCGAGGGGATGAACTGGCTCCCGTGGGCCTTCGCCAAGGGCACCATGTCGCGGGGCTTCCAGTCGTGCGCCTACGTGCCCGACGACTTCGAGCTCGCGAACGAGGCCGACTCCGCGCGGCTGCTCAGCGTCTACAACTGCTCGTCGTGCTTCCAGACCCTCACCGACCCGACCAAGGACCCGAACTGCAGCGTGCCGTGGGCGAGCGTGCCGCTGAACGGCGACGTCGACGGCCGTAACCTCCGCGCGTTCCACCAGGTCCAGCGCTTCGGCTACGACTTCCTCTACCCGACCTCGCGCTACATCCGCGCGCTCACCACGAACACGGTCGTCGCCGACGACGGCGTCACCATGCCGAACCCGATCTTCGCCGGGGGCAAGCGCGCGGCCGATCGCGTCGTGCTCGCCGGCATCCTCGGCGCGCCGCCCGCGCTGGTGAACGACGCCAGCGGCTACCCGAAGCTGCTCGGCGACGCCGACTGGCTGCAGCTCGTCTCCGCCGATCCGACCCGGCGCGACGCGCACATGATCGAGTCGATCGCGCCGCGCTTCGGCCTGCCGAAGTTCGCCGGAGATCCGAGCATCGACGCGATCAACGGCGGCGAGCGCGACGTCCCCGACGGCGACGACCTGCAGTACGCCTGCCTCGGCCCCGCCACGACCATCCCCGAGAGCCTCTCGCTCTGCAAAGCCGCGGGCTCCGAGGCGAGGAACCCGGCCTGCCTCGCGGGCGGCGGCACGCGCATCCGCGCGTACCCGGCCATCCGTCCGCTCCGCGTGATCCGCGGCGTCGGCAACGCCGGTTACGTCGCGTCGATCTGCGACGACAGCTACCGCGGCGCGATCGCCGGCCTCGCGAGCAAGATCGCCCACGCCTCCGCGCCCTAGCAGGCTACTGAAGAGCAGCCTGCGAAGGCTGTGACCGTCAGCAGGTCACGGCGCGATGATCACGTCGAAGTCGGCCGGGGCGCCGTCGACGCCGATGAAGCCGACGCGATCGCCCGCTACGGGCGCGCGCCGCAGCGTGCAGCCGGGCGTGCACTTCAGCGTCTCGAGCCAGTGGTACTTGAGCACGAGGCTGCCGCCGGCGGTGCCGCGCACCTCGAGCTTGTCGCTCTGCGCGCGCACGATCCCGGGGCCGCCGCCGACGATCCAGCCCTCCTTGACCTTGGTGCGGTACCAGCGCGCGCCCGGCGTGCTCGCCATCGGCTCGAGCAGATCCCGCTGCGCCTCGATCTGGGGGTAGCGGTTCACCAGCACGACCCACCGGACGTCGTACCGCTCGAGGTACTCGCGGAAGACCTTCGGGTCGATCGGCTTGTGCTCGTCGTGCACGCGGAAGAAGTTCGAATCGGAGTGCGCGAGGTTGATCTCGCGAAAGCCGCCCAGGATCTGCGCGTCGGTGCGGCCCGCGAGCTGCTCGCCCGTCATCGCCCACTCCACGAGGAAGCGCCCGCTGCCGTCGTCGAGCTGCTGGACGGCGCTCGAGATCGCGGGCTCCATCAGGTCGGGGCCGTGGCGGAACGAGAACGGCTCGGGCCACCGGAGCGCACCGAATTCGAGCGGCCCGTTCACGTCGGGCGGCGGCAGCGTGAGCGTCTTCTGCAGCCGCGGCACCAGCTCGGGCACGAAGTACATCACGTCGCGCAGCAGCCTCGGCGCTGCGACCAGCGCGAGCACGAGCCCCGCCGCCGCGACCGGGCGCTGGCTCCGATCCCGCAGGAACGCGCCGATCGGCGAAACCAGCTCGTCGAGCGCGGCGCCGCCGAGGATCGTGAACAGCATCACGCCGGGGAGCAGGAAGCGGTACGGCTGCACCTGCCGCAGCACCGGCGTCACGCCGCCGAAGTACGCGGTGAAGAACACGACCGCGAGCGTCGGCCACGCCCAGGCGAAGCGATTGTCCTTGCGCTTGCGGAGGCCCACGAGCGCGAGCAGGCCGAGCCCGATCGCGAGGAAGCGGAAGCCGGTGCGGTTCGCGATCACGCCCGAGGTCCAGGGCTCCTTGATGACCGAGAGCCAGTCCCAGAGCAGGAAGTCGGGCGTCGCGTCGAGGTAGTAGCCGCTGTCGAGGATGTAGTGCCAGAAGCGGATCGCGACGCGCAGCCACCACAGGTTCGCGAGCACCGTGAACGCGGCGACGCCGACGATGGCGGCGTGCTCCTTCGCCGAGAGCGCGCGGCGGGCGCGCACGTAGACGATCAGCATCGGCGTCACGAGCACGAGGAACGAGTACGGGTGCAGCGTGTGCACGAGCGCCAGCGTCGGCGCGAGGGCGACGAGCATCCACGCGCGCCGCTCGCGCGCGTAGGCCACCAGCAGCCCGAGCGGCAGCAGGTACAGGTAGCCCGCCATCGCCCAGCAGATCATCCCGACGAACCACATCCAGTGCGCGAAGCCGTCGAACCACCAGACGAGCGACGCGAGCAGCGCGCCGAAGAGCGCGCCGCGGAGCGTGGCGCCGAAGAGCCGCGCGGCGCCGTAGATCGCCGGGTACAGCAGCGCCGAGCCGACCCACGCGAACAGGTTGTAGGCGCGATCGAATGGGACCCCGAGCCGCACCAGCAGCACGCACCAGAGCTCGAAGAGCTTGTTGTCGGCGTCGAAGATCGTTCCCGACACCTGCCCCGCGAGCAGGTGCGGATCCCAGCTCCACAGCCGCCCGTGCCCCTCGAACGCCTCGACCGCGCGCTTGCACTGCTCGTAGTGCGTCGACCAGTCGAGCGTGAGCAGCGGCCGCGCGCCCAGGATCACCGCGGGCGGCGACATGTAGAGCATCATCGCGAGGTGCAGCGCGAGGCCGACCAGCGCCGCGAGACGGAGCTTGGCGTTCGTCGTCATCGAGATCGCTCGTGGGGCTGCACGTCGCCGCTCAGCCGAGCAGCGGCAGGAGGTGCCCGCCGAGCGCGCGGTGCGCGAGGATGGCGAGCCAGGTGAGCCCGAACAGCACGCGCAGGCGGTCCCAGGAGCGCTCGGCGGCCGCGGTCGTGTAGGGGGTCAGCAGGCCGAGCAGCAGCACGACGCCGAAGAAGCGGTGCAGCAGCAGCGTCGCGTAGGCGGCCGACACGACGATCATCAGACGGGTGACCAGCGCCGTCGCGCCGACGCCGAACGCGACCGCGGTGGTGCGCACGCCGGCCGCGCGATCGGTCGGCTCGTCGCGGATGACCTGCACCCCCTCGGTCACGACGCAGAGCAGGCCGAGCAGCCCGACCAGCCGCAGCCCGTCGCCGGCGTCGAGCGGCGTCCCGACCAGCGCCATGCTCACGCCCCACGCCGCCATCGCCAGCAGATCGCCGATCGGCATGCGCTTGAGCCAGCGCGAGTAGGCGATGATCACCACCACGTTGATCGCGAAGACGAGCAGCAGCCCGCGCCCGTGCGCCGCCGCGATCGCGAGGCACGCGGCGCCCACCAGCACGACCCCGAGCCACCCCGAGGCGACGTGCTCGGCGAGGAACCTGGTGCGCGCGCGATCGCGCCCCTCGGCGTGCGCGTCGACGTCGACGTCGAAGCAGTCGTTGACCAGGTACACGAACAGGTTGAGCGCGAGGCCGAACGCGAACCGGTGGGCGACGTCGCGCAGCGCGAGCCCGAGCGCCACCGCCAGCGAGATGCTGGTGACGAGGTTCCCCGCCTCGCGCTTCTTGACTCGATAGACGGCGGCGTCCGCCACGACCCGCGCGGCGTCGGCCAGGCTCGGCGGCGGCATCGAGGCTGCGACCGTATCACAGGCTCCGCGACGGCAAGCGCGTCCGAGCCCGGCGTCGGTCGTCCGGAGGCGGGGCGCCCGACGATGGAGAACGATGGAGACGGGAGGCGGAGGTCACCGAGGAGACGACGCGCGCGGAGGGGCTTCGCGCGGCAGCGACGTGCGCTCTCGCACGTGCGGCGCAGCCTCGCCCGCGCGTGTCCGCGCCCTTGCTGCTTCGTTGGCGTCCGCGCCCCGGCGTCGTACCGTGCCGCGCTCGAATGCCGGTCGCACCCCTCGTCCTGTTGAGCGCGGTCGTCCTCGCATTCGAGGTGTTTCTCACCAAGCTCGTCTCCTACACGGTCGACGTGCTGCTCGTGTACGTCGTGCTCGGCATCGCGATGCTCGGCGGCGGCGCGGCGGGGAGCCTCGTCGCCGTGCGCCGCGGCTGGCTCGCGAAGGCGCACCTCGGTCGCGCGCTCGCCGCGTCGTCGATCGCGTTCACGTACACGCTCGTCCTCGCGCCGGCGCTGTTCGCGCGCGTCTCGCCGGTCGCCACGCGCGCGCCGGCGGCCTTCGCGCTCGCCTCGCTGCTCACGCTGCCGTTCCTCGCCTCGGGCGTGACCGTGACGCTCGCCCTCAGCGCGCAGGGGCGCGACGTCGGCCGCGTGTACGCCGCCAACCTGCTCGGCGCCGCGGCGGGCTGCTTCCTGCCGCTCGCGCTCCTCGGTCCGCTCGACGGCGCCTCGTTCCTCGGCATGCTGGCCGCCCTCGCGTGGATCGCCGCCACGCTCTATCTCCGCGCCGCGGGGCTGCTGCGCGATCGCCGCTTCGCGCTCGCGCAGGGCGGCGCGCTGGTGCTCACGCTGCTCGCGCTCCTCGCGCCTCGCGCCGTCTTCCCGCTGCGCCCCGAGCCGTTCGGACAGGCCAACGCCATCATCAGCGCCGCCGCGCCGCTCGGCGTCCGCACCAAGGAGATCTTCGATCGCTGGGGCCCGGTCGGCCACATCGCCGTCTACGATTACGAGAACGTGCCCGGCGGCCCCTCGCCGTACCCGTTCCGCTTCTACGCGCAGGACGGCACCGCCGGCTCCATGCTCGTGCGCTGGGACGGCAAGGACGAGCGCGCCATCGCCGCCGGCGCGCCCGCGTCCGAGGTGAGCCGGCTCTGCACCGAGACCATCTACTCGCAGGGGCACGTGCGCCACCGCGACAAGGTCCTGATCATCGGGCTCGGTGGCGGGCCCGACGTGCAGTGCGCGCTCTATCACGCGGCCGCCTCGGTCGACGTCGTCGAAATCAACCCGACCACCATCGGCGCGATGACCGGCACCTTCGACGAGTTCCTCGGCGGCATCGGCCACGATCCGCGCGTGCGCTACCACGCCCGTGACGGCCGCAGCTTCGTGCGCGGCAGCCGCGACGGCGGCTACGATCTCGTGCAGCTCTCCGGCGTCGACACCAAGCAGCTGCTCGCCTCGGGCGCGCTCGCGCTGTCGGAGAACCACCTCTACACGATCGAGGCGTTCGACGATTACCTCGCGAGCCTCGCGCCGAACGGCGTGCTGTCGATCATCCGCTTCGGCGAGCCCGAGCTGATGCGCGTGCTCAACACCGCCGCGCAGGCGCTGCGGCGCCGCGGCGTCGAGCACCCCGAGCGGCACATCGTCGCGATCTTGAACGGGCCCATCGTGGGCGCGCTGATCGGGCGCGCGCCGCTCACCGGCGACGAGATCGCCGCGACGGCCGCGCACTTCGATTTCCGCGGCCGGCAGTTCCGCGGCATCGGGCCGTTCTTCTTCGATCTCATCGTCCCCGCGCTGCGCAACCCGCCCGTCGTCGCGTGGGATCCGGTGCGCCACGGCGCCGCGCCGTACGGGCCGTACTTCGCCGGGCTCGAGAAGGGCGACACGCGCCCGTTCCAGGCGACGTACCCGTTCGACATCTCGCCGACCACCGACGATCGCCCCTTCTTCTTCGATCTCTACATCGAGGCCTCGGAGGCCGCGCTCGTCCCCTTCCGCGTGATCTACACGCTGCTCGCGGCCGTCGGCGTGCTCGCGCTCGCGCTGATCCTCGGCCCGGCGCTCTGGCTACGCTCGCGCGAGGGCGGTCACGCGCCGGCCATCGCGCCGTGGTTCTTCGGCGCGGTCGGCCTCGCGTACCTGTTCGTCGAGGTGTGGCTGCTGCACCGCTTCGGCATGTACCTGGGCGACCAGACCTACGCGATGAGCGTCGTGCTCGCGCCGCTGCTGGTCGGCACCGGGCTCGGCGCGTGGCTCGGCGAGCGCCGCATCCCCGATCCGCGCGCGCGGGTGCGCGTCGGCGGGGCCGCGATCGTGGCGCTGGTCGGCGTCGGCTACTTCGCGCTGCCGCCGCTGCTGAACGCCACGTGGAGCGCGCCGATGGCCGCGCGCGTGGCGCTGGTGATCGGCGTCGTGCTCCTGCACGGGCTCGCCATGGGGCTCCCGTTCCCGGCGGGGCTGCGCTGGCTCGGGCGCGCGCGCCCCGAGGCGGTGCCGTGGTGCATCGGCATCAACTCGTTCGCCTCGGTGATCGCGACCGTCGCGGTGACGCCGCTGACGATCCGCTGGGGCTACGTCGTCATCTTCGGCGCGGGCCTCGCGCTGTACGCGCTGGCCGTGGTGCTGGCGCAGGGGATGAACGAGCGCGCCGAGACGCCCGCCGCGGACGCCTCCTGATCGCTCGAGCCGAGCGGAGGCGCGCGAAGCTCGCTTTCGCGTCGTCGTTCGTCGCCCACCTGCAACCACCCATCGCGCGACGGCGAGGTGGCGTGGCGTTGTGCCGCGACGCCGGGTCGAGCGTCGCAATTTGCGACGCACGTCGGCGCGCCGGGCGGAGGCTCCGCGCCGCGATCACGCGGAATTCCCACCGCGCGTCCCTCGCCAGGTGCGTCGCCCGCGGGCGCCTCGCGTTTCGCGCCGCGCCGAGGGGACGGCCCGGCTCGTGCTATGCCGGCGGCGCCCGCGAGCGCCTTTTGTCGACTCGCTCAGCTTCGATTTGGCGGTTCCGCGCGGACCGCGATCAGGAGGACTCTTGACCGTCACTCATCGCCGTCTCTACCGACTCGGAAGCGCCAGCTGGCTGCTCGGACTGCTCGCCTTCGGGGCCTGCTCGCCGGCCGCCCCCACCTCGCCCGAGGAGAGCGTCGGCTCGACGAGCAGCGCGGTCTTCGCCAACGGCGACTTCGAATCGGGTGCCGGAGGTACGGCGCCGGCGTCGTGGACGGTCAACCGCTACCTCAACCCCGGCATCACGGTGCAGACGCCGCAGACGTTCGCGGGGCTGAACCTCGCCGCGGGCGGCGTCGCGAACACGGTGGAGCTCGCCGCGGCGGCGCCGCTGACCCAGGCCGACCTCGCGCTCGGGATGGCGGCCTCGCTCCGCTGGCCTCGCTACGGCAAGCAGGCCGCGATCGTGAACGGTCCGAGCACCTCGGCGCAGTTCACGGCGGGCGCGAACCAGAACGTCAACGAGCTCACGCAGACGATGACGGTCGCCGCCGCCGACGTCGACGCGCTCGACGGCAAGGTCCACGTCCGCTTCGCGATCGCGCCGGTGCTCCAGAACCCCGCGCACACCGCGGTGCAGCAGCCGTACTACTTCGTGCAGGTCACCAACGTCACGAAGGGGAACTCGGTCCTCTATTCGGACTTCAACCTCAGCGGCGCCGGCACGACCTGGCAGACGCTGACGGTCGGCGGCAACCTGATCGACTACACCGACTGGCAGCTCGTCGACGTCGCGCCGGGCGCCACCGGCCTCACGATCGGCGACGTGGTCAAGGTCCAGTTCATCGCCTCCGGCTGCCAGCCGGGCGCGCACTGGGGCGAGCTGTACGTGGACGGCGTCGGCGCGACCCTCCCCGGCATCTCGGTCACCGGCTCCGCCGCCACCCAGGTGAACGCGGGCGCGAACCTGACCTACAACCTCGTCTACCGGAACGGCGCCTCGGCCGCCGAGACGGGCGTCGTCGTCGACTTCACCACGCCGCCGAACACCACGTTCCAGGCGTTCACGCCCCCCGCGGGCGCGAGCTGCACGGCGCCCGCCGTCGGCGCGGCCGGCACGGTCACCTGCACGTTCGCGAGCGCGGTCGCGGCGGGCGCGTCGGGCGCCTTCACGGTCACCGTGAAAGTCACCGCCGGCACGACGGGGCAGATCGTCGAGACGAACTACGACATCCACTCCACGCAGGAGACCAAGCTCCTCGGCAACAAGGTCGTCACCAACATCGGCTGCACGCTCGACGCGCAGTGCGCCGCCAGCGAGTGGTGCAACGAGAGCGCGAGCGCCTGCACGCCGAAGCTCGCCAACGGCACGACGCTCCCGAGCGATCCGCCCCACACCGCCCCGACGCTGAACGGCGCCTGCGCGCCGGCCGCCGCGACCCTCGTCTGCGTGAGCGCGGTCTGCGACGGGACCGACAACAAGTGCGGCTACCTGAACGGCGACGGCGCCTGCACGACCGGCACCGCGGCGACCGTCTGCCGCTCCGGCGCCTGCGACAAGGACCTCAAGTGCGGCTTCGCGAACGGCGACGGCCCTTGCACCGTCGCGACCGGCCCCACCGTGTGTCGCTCCGGCGCGTGCAGCGTCAGCGGGACGTGTCAGCCCCCGGGTGCCTGCAACCTCGACGGTGACTGCGCCGCCGGCAACTGGTGCAACGAGTCCGCGCACACCTGCACGGCCACGCTCGGCAACGGCACGGCGCTCCCCAGCGATCCGCCGCACACGAGCCCGACGCTGAACGGTGCGTGCACCACGGCGGCCAGCACGCTGGTGTGCACCAGCGCCGTCTGCGACACCGCCGACAACAAGTGCGGCTACGCGAACGGCGACGGCTCCTGCACCACGGCGACGGCCCCCACGGTCTGCCGCTCCGCGACCTGCAGCGCCAACGGCAAGTGCATGCCGAGCGGCGGCTGCAACGTCGACGGCGATTGCGCGTCCGGCACCTGGTGCAACGAGTCGGCGCACGTCTGCGCGCCGAAGCTCGCGAACGGCACCGCGATGCCCACCGACGCGCCGCACTCGAGCCCGACCCTGAACGGCGCGTGCACCACGGCCGCGGCGACCCTCGTCTGCGCGAGCGGCGTCTGCGACCCGACCGACAACAAGTGTGGCCTGATCAACGCCGACGGCCCGTGCGCCGCCGGCGCCCCCGCGGCCGGCTGCCGCTCGGGCGTCTGCGATCCGGACCTCAAGTGCGGCTACGCGACCGGCGACGGACCCTGCAACGACGTCAACGGAGCGACGGTCTGCCGCTCCGGCTCCTGCAGCGTCAGCGGGACCTGCCAGCCCGCGGGCGGCTGCAACGTCGACGCCGACTGCGCCGCCGGCACCTGGTGCAACGAGTCGACGCACTCCTGCGCCGCGAAGCTCACCAACGGCACCGCGCTCCCCACCGACGCCCCGCACACGGCGCCGACCCTCAACGGCAAGTGCACCGCCCTCGCGGCGACCCTCGTCTGCGTGAGCGGCGTCTGCGACGCGGCGGATGACAAGTGCGGCATCGCGAACGGCGACACCGCGTGCACGACGGCCAACGCGGGCACCGTGTGCCGCTCGGGCGCCTGCAGCAGCAGCGGCACCTGCATGCCGGCCGGCGGCTGCAACGTCGACGCCGACTGCACGGCGGGCAACTGGTGCAACGAGGCGACGCACGCGTGCGTCGCGCAGCTCGCCAACGGCACGGCGATGCCGACCGACGCGCCGCACAAGAGCCCGACGCTCGACGGCAAGTGCGCCGCCGCCGCCGCCACGCTGGTCTGCGTGAGCGCGGTCTGCGACGCGGTCGACGACAAGTGCGGCTTCGCGAACGGCGACGGCTCCTGCACGACCGCGACGGCCGCGAAGGTGTGCCGCTCGAGCAGCTGCGGCGCCGACCTCAAGTGCGGCCTCGCCAACGGCGAAGCGACCTGCACGGTCGCGAACGCCGGCACCGTCTGCCGCTCGTCGGTCTGCGACGGCGCCGACGGCAAGTGCGGCTACGCCAACGGCGACGGCCCCTGCACGACCGCGACGGCGGCGGCGGTGTGCCGCTCCGGCGCGTGCGGCGCGACCTCGGGCAAGTGCGTGGCGCCCTCGGGCGGGTGCGCGGCCGACGGCGACTGCACCACGGGCAACTGGTGCAACCTCTCGACGCTCACCTGCGCGCCCCAGGTCGCCAACGGCGCCGCGGTGCCGAGCGATCCGAAGCACACCAGCCCGACGCTCGACGGCAAGTGCGGCGCGGCCGCGGCGACGCTCACCTGCGTGAGCGGCGTCTGCGACCCCGCCGACGACAAGTGCGGCTACGCCAGCGGCGATGGCCCGTGCACGGGCGCCACCGCGGCGACCGTCTGCCGCTCGGGCCTCTGCAGCGCCTCGGGCAAGTGCATCGACTCGATGACCTGCCTCGCCGACGCCGACTGCGTGGGCGCGTGGTGCAACATCGCCGCGAAGACGTGCGCCCCGAAGGGCGACAACGGCACCGCGATGCCGAAGGACACCGGCCACACGACCCCGACGGTCGACGGCAAGTGCAACGCCGACGCCGGGGCGCTCGTCTGCAAGACGGCGGCGTGCGACACGGCCGACGACAAGTGCGGCCTCGCGAACGGCACGGCGTGCACCGCCGGTCAGGACGCGAAGTGCCGCTCGAACGTCTGCGACACCGACGGCAAGTGCGGCCTCGCCAACGGCGACGGGCCGTGCACGACCGCCACCGCGACCACGGTCTGCCGGTCGGGCGTCTGCAGCGCGAACGGCAAGTGCATGGCGGCCGGCGCGTGCCTCGCCGACGCCGACTGCCCGAGCACGGGCTGGTGCAACATCTCGGCGAAGACGTGCGCCGACAAGGTCGACAACGGCACCGCGCTGCCGGCCGATCCGGGCCACGGCACGTCGCCGACGCTCGACGGCAAGTGCAACGCCGACGCCGGCGCGCTGGTCTGCAAGACCGCCGCGTGCGACACGAGCGACGACAAGTGCGGCCTGGCGAACGGCACGGCGTGCACCACCGGTCAGGACGCGAAGTGCCGCGCCGGGGTCTGCGACAGCGCCGATTCCAAGTGCGGCAAGCTCGACGGCGAGACCTGCACCGGGACGACCGAGTGCCGCTCGTCGCAGTGCACCGACGGCAAGTGCGGGAGCGGCGGCGGCGACGCCGGTCCGATCGATAGCGGCACCGACACCGGCCCGACCGAGGACAGCGGCGCGCCGGTCGTCGGCGACGGCGTGATCCAGGGCGGCGGCTGCAGCACGACCGGCTCGACCGGCTCGGCTGGCTCCACCACCGGGCTCGCGTTCGGCGCGCTCGTCGGGTTCGGCGCCGTCGCCGCGGCGCTCCGCCAGCGCCGGCAGCGCCGCGACTGACGGCCACGCGCGCCGCCGAGGGCCTCGTCTCCGGGGCCCTCGCCGCGCGCACTCGTCGCGAAGGGCGTCGCGCGGATCCGCTCCGCGCGGCTCCCGGCACGCCTCTCCTCCCCCGTCCCAGGCCGCCCGCCCTCGAGCGGGCGCTGGCTTCTCTCCCGCAGGCCTCGCCTCGCACGACCTGCCCGCCGCCGCCGTGTGCCGCGGCGCAGACCGAGCTCATCGCTTCAAGGACATCATGCGCAAGATCACCTCTTCATCCGTATCGTTGAGCCTCCTCGCCGCGCTCACGATGGGAGCGCCGCTGGCGCTCGTCGCCACGACGGCCACTCGCGCGCAGGCGGCGAGCACGGGCTTCGCGCTCGATCGGTTCGAGCCCTCGGAGCGCGGGAGCGAGTGGTTCGCGCAGGACA
>CAIXWQ010001414.1 GCA_903923175.1 uncultured delta proteobacterium
GAGCGCCTCCTCGAAGAGCGCGTTCGCCTCGGCGGGCCGCTCGGAGCGCGCGAGCGCCCAGCCGAGCTGCCAGCGGACGGAGGGCGCGAAGTACAGGCGCATGGCCTCCGCCGCGTCGAGCGCCTGGGCGAGGACGACCTCGGCCGACGCGTAGGCGCCGAGCTGCAGATAGAGCCGCCCCACCGCCGCACGCTGGCGGCACGCGTTGCGCGCGTCGCCCGCCTCCGAGAAGCGCTCGACCGCCGCCTCGAGCGCGCGCAGCGCCGTCGACAGATCGCCGTCGTGCGCCGCGAGCTCGCCGTGCGTCACCGCGAGCCAGGCGTCGACGACGTCGTTCTCCTCGAGCCACTGCGCCGCGCCCTGCGCCTCGGCGAACGCCTCCTGCGCGAGCGCGATCTCGCCCGCGCGCAGCAGGTGGATGGCGAGGCGGCAGCCGGCGGTGACGAACCCCGCGCAGCGGCGCTGCAGCTCGCCCACGGCCGCGTGGCTGCGGCGCAGCTCCGACAGCGCCGCGGTGTCGCCGAGGTAGCCGCTCGCGATGGCCGCGTGCCCGAGCGCGCTGAACCACGGGGCAGACCCCTCCGAGAGCAACCCGAGCGCCTCGCGCGCCACCACGTTGGCCGGCTCGACGTCGCCCAGCCAGAGGCGCGCCATGCACTCGATCACGCGCATGCGCCCCGCGGTGTCGGTGGTCGCGTCGGCGTGCTCGCTCGCCGCGCGCGCGAGCGCGATCGTCTCGTCGAGCGCGTTGACGTTGAACGCGTCGATCGCCTTCGCGGTCGCGGCCTCCACCGTGTCCTTCGCCGCGCCCTCGGCCGAGCGCGGCGCGTTCCAGGGGCCGAGCGTCGAGGCGCGGCTCGGGCGCGGCGCGGGGCTCGGCTCGGTCGCCGGCGAGCGTCGCTCGCGCGCCTCGAAGCCGCTGGCCGCGGAGCCCACGCCGCGCCACCCGCGATCGAGGTCCGCCGTGCCCGGGAGATCCTCGCGCATGGTCGGCGGCGACGAGGGGGCCGAGGAGTCGGGCGACGAGCCCGGCGCGAGGTCCGGCGAAGAGTCGGGCGACGGCGCGGACCACGCGGCTCCGGAGGTCGCGGGGTACGAGCGGGCCATCGGCGCCGAGCTCTCGGCGCTCTCGGCGTCCAGCGTCTCCGGCTGCGGCTCGAGCGCCGCGCGGTACGCGAGCGGGATCGAGACAGTCTGCGTGCGCGGCACGTGCAGCGGCGCGTGCGGCGGCGCCTCGCTCGGCAGCTCGTCGAACGGATCGGGGCGCTCGGTCTGACGCTTGCGCTGGAGGTACGCCGCCGGCGCGGCAGGCAGCGCCGCCGTGCGCGCGAGCCCGAGGGCGAGCGCGCTCGTGTCCTCCGGCTCGTCGTCGAACCCCTCGAGCCCCTCGATCCTCTCGATCCTCTCCGCGGACGAGGGCTGCCCCGCGCGCAGCGACGACGGCTCGGCCGACGGCGCGAGCGAGGCCGCCTCGATCTCGACGTGGAAGATCTCCTCGCTCGGCTCGCCGGCCTCGAGCTCCTCGAACGATGCGCAGTGCCGCTCGCGGAGCGACGGATCCCACGCCAGCACGTCGCGCAGGAAGCTCGCCATCGACGGGTAGCGCAGCGAGAGGTCCGGCTCGAGGGCGCGCCGCACGATGGCGGCCAGCTCCGCCGGCAGCGCCACGAGCGAGCCGAGATCGGCCGGGCGCTCCGAGATGATGCGCATGACCACCGCGATGACGGTCGCGCCGTCGAAGGGGCAGCGCCCGGTGAGCAGCTCGAACAGCACCACCGCGAGCGCCCACACGTCCGTGCGCGCGTCGACCGCCTCGCCGCGCGCCTGCTCGGGCGACATGTACTGCACGGTGCCGAGGATCGTGCCGAGCTGCGTGACCGCGGTCTGATCGATGAGATCGAGCTGCTTGGCGATGCCGAAGTCGATGAGGGTCGGCACCACGACGCCCCCCGGCGTGCGGGAGAGGAAGATGTTCTCGGGCTTGATGTCGCGGTGCACGACCCCGCGCCGGTGCGCGGCCGCGAGCGCGCCCATGATCGGCACCAGCAGATCGAGCGCCTCGCGCAGCGGCAGCCGCTGCCGGCGCTCGAGGTGATCGCGCAGATCGACCCCCTGCAGCAGCTTCTGGACGATGAAGAACGAGCCGGCGATGGCGTCCTGCCCGAAGTCGTAGATCTCGACGATGTTCGGGTGCTCGAAGCCGCTGGCCGCGCGCGCCTCCTGCTTCAGGCGCGTGACCACCTCGGGCTGCGCGGCGTGCCCCGGCTGCAGCACCTTGATCGCCACGCGGCGGCCGAGCGAGACGTGCTGCGCCTCGAACACCGACGAGATGCCGCCGTGCGCGAGCAGGCGGGTGAGGGCGTACTTGCCGCCGATCACCATGCCTGGCTGCCAGCCGTCCACCTCCGCCGGGATCTTCACGTCCCCTCCAATTAGCCCAGTGAAACCGGAGCGTCGATCCGACGCGGCGCGAGCCGGCGCTGGTCGGCGCTTCCGGGCGCTTCCGGGCGCTTCCGGGCGCTTCCGGGCGCTTCGGCGAGTCAGGCCAGGATGGCGCAGACGGCGCGGCCGTACTCGGCGAGCGCCGCTTCCATGTCGGCCGCCCCCTCGCTCCCGCCCGCGCCGGTGACCAGCGAGGCGAGCACGCGCAGCATGCGCCCCGCGCGCCGGCCGCGCTCGTCGCGCGTGGCGAGCAGCCGCGCGATCGGCTCGGCGTCGAGGTTCACGTAGAGGTGCGCCTTGGTCGTGCCGTCGATCTTCTTGGTGAAGAGCCGCGCGAGCCCGAGCGCGGTGGTGCTGATGCGCTTGTCGGCCTCGTCGCTCTCGAGGCGCGCCTTCAGCTCGGCGTCGCGATCGGGGATCACGACGAGCGGCAGGATGGCCGGCGCGAAGCGGGTCGGCACGAGCTTCCAGCCGGGCTGCAGCAGGCAGTCGGCGAGCCACTCGCGCGACTCGGCGTCGAGCTCGTCGTCGCCGATCGTGGGGAAGAAGGCGCGGTTGCCCGCCTCGGTGCCGAGCTGCACGACGCGCGCGCCGCGGCGCTCGGCCCAGCGCTGCACGAAGGGGAGGACCGCGAAGCGCGTGCCGAGCGCGATCGGGACCTTGAGCGCGCGGAACAGGATCTCCTCGTAGCCGCCGTGCGCGCTCAGCGAGACGTGGAGCGCGGCGGCGTTGCGCGCCTGCACCGCGGGGAGCGTGAGATCGCCCTCGGAGGTCGGCACCGTCAGCGGATCGGCGAGCAGCTCGAAGAGGCGCTCGTCGGCGACGGCCGCCCCGAGCAGCGCGTCGTTGTGGCGGAGAAGGATGCGGCGCCAGGTCTCCGGCTCGCGCTTGGCGATGCGCGCGAGCCCCTCGATCAGCGCGTGCTCCACCGCCTCGGCGGTCGCCACCCAGGCCTCGTCCTGCACGAGATCCTCGCGGCTGGCGGTCGGCACGAGCCGATCGCTCTCGAGCACGCCGCCGACGAAGCCGGCCCAGCGCGGGAGGAGCTTGCGCGCGTCGTCGGCGACGAGCATGCCGCGCACGTAGACCGAGAGGTTGCGGTTGTCGGAGGTCGCGTAGCTGAGGCCGTCCTGGATCCAGAGGACGCCGCGCGCGCACGGCTCGTCGTCGAACCCCGGCTCGCCGGCCTCGGGGGCGCCACCGTCGCGCGCGCTGCCGACGTCGATGGTGCAGATCGGCTCGAACGTCCGCTCGAAGCGCTGCGCGAAGTCGAGCTTGGCGCGGCGCAGGCGCACCGGCAGCGCGCCTTCGAGCTCGGGATCGCGCCACGGCGGCAGGGCGTTCACGCGCGGGCCGTCGTCGGCGAGGTGGATCGGCACCGACAGCAGCGCGCAGTAGCGCCCGAGCACGCGCTCGAGGAACGCGGGATCGGCGAGGCGCACGAAGGCCGGCCGCAGGTGCAGCACCACGCTGGTGCCGATGGCCCGTGGCTCGACCTCTTCGATCGTGTAGCGCTCGCCCGAGCGGCTCTGGAAGCGGAAGCCGGCGTCGGGCTGCTGGTACGAGGTCGTGACGACGGTCACGCGCTCGGCCACGACGTACGCCGAGAGGAAGCCGAGCCCGAAGGCGCCGATGAGCCCGGGATCGTCGGTGCTGGCGCGCAGCAGGCGCGTGTAGCCGGCGCCGACGGTCGCGAGGTACTTCACGATCTCTTCGCGCGTGAGCCCGGCGCCGGTGTCGTCGACGCGCAGGGTGCCGGCCTCGACGTCGCCGCCGACGACGATGCGGGCCTCTGGCGGGGCGCTCCCTGGCCCGGGCGCCTCGATGCGCCGCCGCGTGATCGAGTCGTGCGCGTTCTGGACGAGCTCGCGGACGACGACCGAGGGGGTCGAATAGAGGTTGTCGCCGAGGACGCGGATGAGCCCCGCGAGATCGACCTGCGCCGTGTGGAACTCGGTCGGTCCGGCGGTCACCGCGGTCATGGTAGTCCGGTGGGCGCGAAGAGCGGGAGCGGTTCCGGCGGCGGGCGCCCGAGCGCGAGCCCGAGCGCGCGCCGGAGCGGGAGCGGGCGCGGGGGGCGGCGCCGGACGCTGGAGCGGACAGGCGCACTCGGCGCCGCTCTCCTCCGCCCGAACGTGCAAAAGGCTCGCTCCTGCGCCGCAGAGGATGCCGTTCGTGCACGCTGCGCGCGGGACCGATCCCTGCAATCCAGGCAAAGTCGGCGCGGGCACGCATCGTGCGGGGACTCGGGTGGAGCCCATGGTCCCGCTCGCGCACGCGCACACCGTTCACGTCCCGATCGGCGTCGGCACGATCGAGGGGACGCTCGCGATCCCGGCGCACGCGCGCGGGGTGGTGGTGTTCGCGCAGGAGGGGGCGGGGACGCGCTACTCGCTGCGCAACGTCGCGATCGCGCGGCCCCTGCACGAGCGCGGCTTCGGCACGCTGCTGCTCGACCTGCTGACGGCGACCGAGGACCACGAGCCCCCCTGGTCCTCCAGCGTGCGCGGCGACGTGGCCCTGCTCGCGCGGCGCCTCGTGGCGGCCGCCGCGTTCCTCGCGCTCGAGCGCTCGACGCTCGGCCGCGGCCGCGGCTGCTACGGCGGCGGCAACGGCGCGGCGGCGGCCCTCATCGCCGCGGCGCGCGCGCCCGAGCGCTTCAAGGCCATCGTCTCGCGCGGCGGTTACGTGGGGACGGCGTCGGGGGTCGTCACGCGGGTCGAGGCGCCCACGCTCCTGATCGTCGGCGACTCGGACGAGGACCTCCGCCTCTCGAACGCCGAGCTCTTCACGCACCTGCACGCGCCGAAGGAGCTGCTGGTGGTCGACGGCGCGACGCAGATGTTCGAGCGCGCCGAGGCGCTGGAGGAGATCGCGCGGGCGACCGCGGAGTGGTTCGAGCGCTTCCTGGGCGGCGGGGTCGGGCGCGAGCGCATCGAGGCGTGAGGGCGGGCAGGGGGCGTAGGGCGCGCAGGGGCGCAGCGCGCGCGACCGCGCGGCGGCCGGGCGGGGGCTGTGCTAAGAGGTCGGGCGCCACGGGGAGTCGCACAGTCCGGTAGTGCACGAGCTTTGGGTGCTCGTTGTCGCGGGTTCAAATCCCGCCTCCCCGACCATTTCTTCTCGGAAAAGCCAGCAGATCGTCACTTCGAGCAGGATCCTGGGCCGTCCGTGGGCCGCGAGCCTCGGGGCGTCACGGTCGGGCTCGTCGTCGACGACGGAACGGGTCGCGTCGTCGTCGGGGACGTGACGGCCGTCGTCGTCGTGCTCGGGTCGTCGAGCTTGGCGACGGCCTCGGCGTGGATGTGCGGGGCGAGGTGGGCGTACCCGAGCGTCATCCCGAACGACGATTGCCTGGCGAGTTTCATCACGGTCGACACGTGGACGCCCCGCATGACGAGGTAGGCGCAGAACGCGCGGCGGCAGAGATGCCACTGTTCGCGGGCAGCTCGGCTCCTTCGAGGGCCCGCGACAGCGGGGGCTACAGCTCGTTCTGCTCGAGCGCGTCGCCGTCGTCCGAGGGCTAGATCCAGGGCGAGCCCATACGACGCGGAGGATGCGCTCCGCGAACCGCTTGCTCCTTCGCACGCCGAACGAATTCGGGAGCGGCGACACGCCGTCGGCGTCAGCGCGGGGCTGCCCTTCGC
>CAIXWQ010001415.1 GCA_903923175.1 uncultured delta proteobacterium
CGGTGAACGTCGGCCAGCCCACGGTCGAGGACACCATCGCCATCCTCCGCGGCCTCAAGGAGCGCTACGAGGTCCACCACGGCATCCGCATCCAGGACGCGGCGCTCGTCGCCGCCGCGGTGCTGTCGAACCGCTACATCACCGAGCGCTTCCTCCCCGACAAGGCCATCGATCTCGTCGACGAGGCCGCCTCGAAGATCAAGATGGAGATCGACTCGCGCCCCGCCGAGATCGACACCGTCGAGCGCCGCCGCATGCAGCTGCAGATCGAGGAGCAGGCGCTCAAGAAGGAGAAGGATCCGGCGAGCAAACAGCGGCTGCGCGAGCTGCAGGTCGAGCTCGGCGAGGTCGAGGAGAAGCGCACCGCGATGACGGCGCAGTGGAGCGCCGAGAAGGATCTGCTCGGCAAGATCCGCAAGCAGCAGGCCGAGCTCGAGGAGCAGAAGCTCCGGCAGGAGCAGGCCGAGCGGCAGGGCGATCTCGGCAAGGCGGCCGAGATCAAATACGGCCGCGTGCCCGAGGCCGAGAAGGCCATCGAGCGCGCGCGCACCGAGCTCGCGAAGGCGCAGGCGACCGGCACGAGCTACCTGCGCGAGGAGGTCACCGACCAGGACGTCGCGGCGATCGTGTCGAAGTGGACCGGCGTGCCGGTGACCAAGATGCTCGAGGGCGAGATGCACAAGCTCCTCCGCATGGAGGACGAGCTGCGTCGCCGCGTGGTCGGCCAGGACGACGCCGTGATCGCCGTCTCGAACGCGGTGCGCCGCTCGCGCGCCGGGCTCGGCGACGACAAGCGCCCGATCGGCAGCTTCATGTTCCTCGGGCCGACCGGCGTCGGGAAGACCGAGCTCGCCCGCGCGCTCGCGGAGTTCTTGTTCGACGACGAGCGCGCCATGATCCGCCTCGACATGAGCGAGTACATGGAGAAGCACGCGGTCTCGCGCCTGATCGGCGCGCCGCCCGGCTACGTCGGCTACGACGAGGGCGGGCAGCTCACCGAGCCGGTGCGCCGTCGCCCGTACTCGGTGATCCTCTTCGACGAGGTCGAGAAGGCGCACCCGGACGTGTGGAACGTGCTCCTGCAGGTGCTCGACGACGGCCGCCTGACCGACGGCCAGGGGCGCACGGTCGACTTCAAGAACACCGTGGTGATCCTCACGAGCAACGTCGGCTCGACGTACCTCGCGGCGCTGGGCGACGCCCCGACGCCCGAGGCCGAGAAGGCCGCGCGCGCCGAGGTCATGGACGATCTGCGCGAGCAGTTCCGCCCCGAGTTCCTCAACCGCCTCGACGAGGTCGTGATGTTCTCGCGCCTGCGCAAGGAGCAGCTGCGCGCCATCGTGGACATCCAACTGGTGCGCTTCGAGCAGCGCCTGGCCCGTCGCGAGCTCACGGCAGAGTTCACCGTCGCCGCCAAGGACTGGCTCGGGGAGGTCGGGTGGGATCCGCAGTTCGGCGCACGCCCGCTGAAGCGCGCCATCCAGCGGCACGTGGAGGATCCGCTCGCCAAGCGGCTGCTCGCGGGCGAGTTCCCGCCCGGCGCGACGATCGCCGTCGACCGGGGCCCGACCGGCGAGCTCACGTTCACGGCGAAGGCGCTGAACTAGCAACCTTCGACCGGCTCGATCCACACTGGGGCCATGCCCCAGGTGGACGACGGCCCCGAGAGCGGCGAGACGCTTCGCAGGAAGCTCGATCCCGAGCTGCCGCTCGGCGTGTTCGACAGCGGGCTCGGCGGCCTGACGGTCGTCCGCGAGATCGCCGCGGCGCTGCCCCGCGAGCGCATCATCTACCTCGGCGACACCGCGCGCGTCCCGTACGGCGCGCGCAGCCCGGCCACGGTCGTCCGGTACGCGCAGGGGTGCGCGCGGGCGCTCGTGCGCGAGGGGATCAAGGCGCTGGTGGTCGCGTGCAACACGGTCAGCGCGGTCGCGCTCGACGTGCTGCGCGCGGAGCTGGATCTCCCGGTGCTCGGCGTCATCGAGCCCGGGGCCCGCGCCGCGGTGGCCGCCTCGGCGCGCCTGCGGATCGGCGTCCTCGGCACCGTCGGCACCATCTCGAGCGGCGCCTACCCGCGCGCCGTGCTCACCGTCTCGACGCGCGCAGAGGTCTCGGCCCACGCCGCGCCGCTGCTGGTGCCGCTGGCGGAGGAAGGCTGGCTCGACGGCGAGGTCCCGCGGCTCGCGGTCCGTCGCTACCTCGAGCCCCTCGCCGCCGCCGAGGTCGACGTCGTGGTGCTCGGCTGCACGCACTATCCGCTGCTGCGCGCGACCATCGAGCACGAGGCGCGCGAGATGATCGGCGCCCACGTGCGCGTGGTCGACAGCGCGCACGCCACCGCCAGCGAGCTCGCGGCGCTGCTGCACGACCGCGGCCTGCTCGCGACGCGCGAGGGGCCGGGCGAGATCGATCTCCTGGTCACCGACCGCCCGCGCAGCTTCGGCGAGATGACCGCGCGCTTCCTCGGCGGGCCCGCCCGCGAGGTGCGCGTGATCGATCTCTGAGCGAGGCGCCGGCGCGCCTCCGCGCCTCCGTGATCAGCGCGGCTTCGCCTGCGCGCACCCCGCGAAGCCCGCGTCCTTCGCGGCGTCGTAGAGCCGCGCGCGCCGCGTCGCCTCGTCGAGCGCGCGCAGCTCCTCGAGGAACTTGCTCCCGCGCTCCGTGAGGAGCTTCTTGCCCGCGAGCTCGTCGACCTTCCACGCGCACATCTGCCCGAGATCGTGCTCCCAGCGCACGCGCTCGCGCTCGACGAGGTACGCGTCGGCGAGCGCGCACGAGGTCACGCCCGCGCGCCCCGCCTCGGCCTGCAGCAGCTTGCCCGGATCGACCCCCTCGGCCATGAGCCGCGCCGCGAGCTTCTTCCCCTGCGGCGTGCGCAGCGTGGGCCCGATCGCGAGCACCGCGCGATCGAGCTGCTCGAGCTTCGTCGCCCCCTGCTTCGCCGTCCGCTGCTCGGCGTCGCACACCGCCTCGACGTCGCCTCGGTAACGATGGCAGCCGGCGAGCAGCGACGCGACGAGCCCGAGCGAGGCGAGGACGTGCGAGGGGCGCATGCTGCTCAATTACTTCGATCCGCTCACGCTCGCACCCTGCGGCAGGTGGAGCGTCACGCGCTTGGTCGCCGGGTCGAGGAACATGCACGCCGTCGTGCACGCGTCGACCGCGTCGGCGCTGGTCGCGAGGTCGGGGGTCGCGCCGTCGACGCTCCAGGTCATGGGGAGCGCGGTGCGATTGGCGAGATCGAGCGTGAGCGTGAGGGTCCCCGCGGCGCCGGCCGGCACGAACGTCACCACCACCGACTGGTTCTTGTCGGTGCCGCCGGTGACGTCGAGGAGCGTCCCGTCCTCCCACGTCGCGCGCGTCTTCGCGTACGGCACCGCGTAGGCGCGGTACGTCGTCGCGCGCGCCTTCGCGGTCACGACCGACGGATCGGTCGCGTCGCCCAGCGTGTCGACGTCGGCCGCGAGCAGCGGCAGCACCGCGCCCTCGCGCACCAGCACGATCGGATCGCCGAGCGCCGCGGCCATGGTCACCGAGTGGCCGCCGAGGAAGCGCTCGCCGGTCGACCAGCGCGTCCACGCCGTCCCCGGCACGTACACCTCGCGCGAGGTCGCGCCGTCCTGCATCACGGGCGCGACGAGCACGTCGGGCCCGAGCAGGTACTCGTCGTCGGCGTGCGCGCCGATCGCGGCGACCTCGGTCGGGTACGCGAGCGGCAGCGCGCGCACCGTCGGGGTGCCGTCCTGCGCGGCGCCGACCGAGAGCGCGCGCAGGTACGGGTAGAGGTCCATGTGGCGACGCGCGAGCGCGCGGAACAGCACGACCGTCTCCGCGTCGAAGGTCCACGGGTCGTGGCTCGCGCCGCCGCCGCCGCTCTGGAAGATCAGCGAGTGCGCGTTCACCTCGGCCCAGCGGAGGAAATGCTCCTTCGTCGGCCGGCCGCCGCGAAAGCCGCCGGTGTCGGCCGCGTAGTGCGGGAAGCCGCTCGCCGCGAGGTTGACCATCCCGCACACCGACGCCGGCAGCCCGCCCACGGTCGGCGACGCGTGCTTGCTGAAATCGGTGTCGAGATCGCCGGGCCAGAGCGCGTCGACGTACCGCTGGCCGCCCGGCGAGGCGGCGCGTCCGAGGATGAAGGCATCGTCGCGCAGCCCCTGGAACGCCGCGCGGTACGCCTGGTGGTACGCCGGCGCGTACGCGAGCCGCGACTGCCGCGAGGGCCTGCCGCCGACGGTCAGCGCGAGCCGCTCGCCGAGGAAGTCCGGCACGAGATCCTCGGCGAAATCGAGCTTGAACCCCGCGGTGCCAAGCGAGGTCACCGTCTTCAGCTGCGCGCTCCACCACGCGCTCGCGGCCGGCGACGGCAGGTCGAGCATGCCGACGCGCGTCTTGCCGGCGACGCTGACCGGCGTGTCGAAGACGTTCCCGCTCGCGTCGGTGACGAAGTACCCCTTCGCCTTCGCCTCGACGAACAGCCGCTGCGCCTGGTTCGCCGGCGTGCTCGCGGCGAACTCGAGGTAGGGCGTGCTCCAGTTCAGCACCTCGAAGCCGAGCGCCCGCGCCTGATCGACCATCGCCTTCGGGTCGGCGAACGCCGCGGGGTCGAAGGTCGAGTCGTCGTACGAGGCCTGCCACGGGTTGTCGATCCAGATGCAGCCGCCGGGGATCTTCTGCGCGCGCGTGGTGGTGAGATCGTCGAGCACCTTGGCGGTGGTCACCCCCTCGTTGCGCCACTGCATCGGCGCGTAGGCCCAGCGCGGCGGCAGGCGCGGCAGCCCCGAGCGGCGCGTGCTCGCCGCCACGATCTGCAGCGGATCGGGCTGCGCCCACAGCCGCACGCCGAGCGAGCTCCCCTCGAACACCAGCCGGACGAGCGAGGGGTCGCTCGCGGCCACGTCGGCCGCGCCCACCTCCGTGGTGTCGACCGCGACGCCGTACCCGCGCGACGACGCGAAGAACGGCACCGGCACGTGCGTCTCGTTCGTGCCCGACGCGAAGCTCCCGAGCCGGAACGCCAGCGGCACGAGCGTCCCCTTCGCGTCGACGTGATCGAAGTGCTCGCCGAGCCCGACGTACGCGCCGTCGTCGCTCGCCAGCCGGAGCTCGATCTGCACGACCGGCGCGCCTTGCACGTCGCACGCGATCGCCAGGGCCTCGGGCGCGTCGACCGCGCCGGCGCCGACGTAGAGCGTGACCACGCTCGTCGGGTAGCCGGGGATCGAGCCCTTCAGCTCGGTCTTGGCCCACGGATACGTCGCGCTCGCGGCCACGCTCGGCACGAGGTCGCGCACGTCGACGAAGTCACCGTCGACGCTCACGTCCGGGTCGTGGAAGCGGTCCGGATCGTCGGCGTCGAGGCGCACCGCGATCAGCGCGCGCCGCGTGGCAGAGCCCACCAGCGCGCTCGCGCCGCCAGTCGTCACGGCGAGCGAGCCGTCGTCCGGCGAGAGGCTCGCCTGGGCCTGCGCGGGGGCCACGCCGAACGACACCGTCACGGGCGGGTGCGTGGCCGGCGCGGTGGGGGTCGGGGCGTCGCTGCCACCGCACGCGCCTCCGAGGAGCAGGGGCAGCAGGACGAGCGGGGCGCGGCGGCGGGCGTGCACCCGGAGATGGTAGCTCGCCCCGATCCGATCTAGCGATTCGCCCCGTGAGCACGACCGCCACCCCCGCCGAGATCGAGAACCACCCACTGCGCGCCGTCGTCGAGGCCACCTTCGCCGATCGCGCGCGGCTCGCCGACGCCAGCGTGAAGCAGACCGTCGAGGACACGCTCGCCCTGCTCGACCAGGGCGCCATCCGCGTCGCCTCGCCGCCCCCCGAGGGCTCGGCCGACGACGTCGACTGGACGGTGCACGCGTGGGTGAAGCAGGCGATCCTGCTCTATTTCGCGATCCGCGGGATGGAGACCCACGAGGTCGGCCCCTTCGAGTTCTACGACAAGATCCCGCTCAAGCACGGGCTCGCCGCGGCCGGCGTGCGCGTCGTCCCCCCTGGCACCGTCCGCTACGGCGCGTTCCTCGAGCGCACCGCGATCGTCATGCCCGGCTACGTGAACATCGGCGCGTACGTCGGCGCCGGCAGCATGGTCGACACCTGGGCCACCGTCGGCTCCTGCGCGCAGGTCGGCAAGGACGTGCACCTGGCGGGCGGCGTAGGCATCGGCGGCGTGCTCGAGCCGCCGGGGGCGCGCCCGGTCATCATCGAAGACGGCGTCTTCGTCGGCTCGCGCGCGGTCGTCGTGGAAGGGGTCCGCGTCGGCAAGGGGGCCGTCATCGGCGCGGGCGTCGTGCTCACCGCGTCGACGCTGATCCTCGACGTCCGCGGCAGCGCCCCCGTCGAGCGTCGCGGCAGCGTCCCGGCGCGCGCCGTCGTCATCCCCGGCATCCGCCCCAGGAAGTTCCCCGCGGGCGAGTACGGCGTACCCTGCGCGCTGATCGTCGGCGAGCGCTCGGCGAGCACCGACAAGAAGGTCTCGCTGAACGCCGCGCTGCGCGATTTCGACGTCCCCGTCTGAACCACGAGCGAGCGCGGAGCGGGCAGCGGAGGCTCGGCCGACGCGCCGCCCGTGGGACGTCGAAGCAGGCCGTCACGCGCCCGACGCGCCCCCGCTCCTCCGCACGCCACACGCGGGCGCGGCCCAGAGCTGTGCGCGCGCGTCGACGGCAGACGCTCGCGTCGCGACGCCGAAGGAATCGGCTTGCTAATGAAAACGACTTTCATTATCACACCAACATCGACCGACGGCGCGGGCCCGCGTCGATGCGAGCGCGCTGGGGCGCTCGGCCTGCCCAGCTGCAGATGAAATGAAGCTCCGGACCGTCTTCCCCTCGCTCACGTTGATCGCGACCGGAACGCTCGTGGCGGCCTCCGCCGGGGCGACCCCGCGCACCCTCCCCTTCACCTATCCCTACGAGACGCTCCCCGAAGGTAGCGCCGAGATCGAGCACTTCATCGACTCGACGTGGGTGCGCATCCCCCGCACCACCGACCCGGCGGACACGCGGACGTCGTTCGCGCCGAACTTCGAGCACAACACGGAGTTCGAATACGGCGTGACCGATCACCTCGAGATCGCGGCGTACCTCACGTGGACGCAGTCGGCGGCGACCGAGCCGACGCTCACCTTCGAGGGGACGAAGTACCGGGCGCGCTACCGCGTCGCCGAGGAGGGCGAGCTCCCCGTCGACCTCGCGTTCTACCTGGAAGGCGCCATCTTCCACGACGAGTACGAGCTCGAAGAGAAGGTCATCCTCTCGAAGCGCTTCGGCAACCTGCACGTGATGACGAACCTCTGGGTCGAGCAGGAGTGGGAGCGCGGCGCCGACGGCTTCGAGCGTCACTTCATCATCAACCCGACGATCGGCGCGACGTACCAGATCTCCCCGAACGTGCACTTCGGCGGCGAATACTGGGCGCGCGGCTCGCTCTCGACGAGCGCGGCGGCCGGCTCGGTCGACGAGTTCAACCAGCAGGTCCATCACTTCGTGGGCCCTGCGGTGTCGCTGACGTTCGGCAAGTTCTGGTGGACGGTGGCCGCCTACTCGCGCCTCGATCGCCTGTCGCGCGCGAGCGAGATCGGCGACGCCTACGGCAAGCTGTGGGTTCGAACCGGCCTCGGGCTGGAGTTCTAGGGGGCCCGAGATGCTGCGCGCCGTTCGCTTCCTCGGGCTCGCCGGGCTCGTCGCCGCCTTCTCGGCCGCCTGCGGCGCCGCGCAGCGCCCGGGCGGGTCCGCGAGCGCCGCCCCGTCGTCGGGCGAGCGCCTGTGGCGGTCGAAGTGCGGCGGGTGCCACGTGCCCGTCCGTCCGGGGCTCCACGAGCGCGCGTACCTCGAGCTCGCGCTGTCGCGCCACCGCTCGCGCGTGCACATGAGCGAGCCCGCGTGGAGCTCGGTGATCGACTTCCTCGCGACGCACCCGGCCGACGTCGCGAGCACGCGCTGAGGCGAACGCTACCGGCGCATCCGGACGCGCCAGGTGCGCAGCACCTCGCCGAACGCGCGATGCGCGGCCGGCTCGTCGACGACGGTGAGCGCCTCCGCGTCGAACGCCGGCTGCTGATCGCCGCGCGGAGAGAGCAGCGTGGTGAGCACCGTCATCGCGCGGGTCGCGTCGACCGCGCCGGACTGACGCCCAGGGAGCTCGAGCGTCGCGCGGCGCACCTGGAGATCGCCGAGCGCGCGCAGCGCGCGCGCCATGCAGTGCTCGAACGCAGCGTCGTCGAAGGCCTCCTCCGGCCCGAGCCCGGCCACGACGATCTTGTCGAAGGGGAGCTTCGGCCGGCCGGGGACGAGCACCAGCTCGTCGGCGCGCCCCGTCAGGAACCCCGTCAGGCACAGCCGCGAGAGGCGCGCCCCGAAGCGGAAGTCGATCAGCCCAGCCACCCCGCGCGGCGGACGCTCGCCCTCGAACAGCGAGCAGAGCAGCACCTCGCCCGAGAGCCGGTCGAGCGCGCGAAGATCGCGTTCCGCCCAGGTGAGGTCGACGCTCAAAGCCTCAGCGCCCCCGGCCGGCGCCCCGCGCGCCCGAAGCACCCGGAGAGTGCGGCCCCGACGGCGGCGCGCTGCGACGAGCCTCGACGCGCCCGGCCTCGTCGGCCACGCGCTCCAGCACGCCGTTGACGAACTTGGTCGACTCCTCGCCGCCGAAGCGCTTCGCGAGCTCGACCGCCTCGTCGATGGCGACGGCGCGCGGCGTCTCGCGGTGCTTGAGCAGCTCGAGCGTGCCGAGCCGCAGCACGTTGCGATCGACGCGCGGCATGCGCTCCAGGCGCCAGTTCTTGCTCGACTTGCGCACCGCCTCGTCGATCTCGACGATCTTGTCGACCGCCTCGCGGACGATCTCGTCGGCGAACCCACGCGCCTCCGGATCGACCGGCCCCTCCTGCGCCTCGGTGTCCTCGAACGATCGCCAGTACTTCGCGAGCACCGCGTCGACGTCGATGCGATCGCGGGCGCCCTCGTCGAGCGAGCCGTCGGCGTCGAGGGCGAAGAAGACTTGGAGCGCGATCGCGCGACCGCCGGAGCGAGCACCCATGGTCCGAGGCGCTGTAGCGAGGATGCCCCGCGAAGGAAAGCGCGCGCCTCGTCGCCCCCCCGCGAGGCGCGCCCGCCGCGGCGCGGCCGAGCCGCTCAGCGTGCGAACTTCTCCCCATTCCACTTGTAGACCACGACCGATTCGCTCGCCCACGGCAGCAACAGCGGCTCGAGCCCCGGCGTGGGCGACTCGGCGCCGAACGGGTAGCTCTTCTGCGTCCAGCCCTTCGCGGTCCCCCGCGCGATCTCGATCGTCCCCTTGGTCGCGCCGACGCGCAGCGCGGCCTCGACGCGATCGCCGGCGATGGCGCGCGCGACCTCGATCGTGAGCACGGGGACGAGCTGCACGGACGAGCCGGCCTGCTTCGGCGTGTAGACCGAGACGACCTCGCGCACGACCTCCCGGTCGCCGCCCTGCCCCGTGAGCTTCGCGCGCACGATCCCGCGCACGAAGATCTCGTCGCGCCCGTCGGCGGTGGCGTCGCGCACCGAGACCTCGAGGATGTCCTCCTTGGTCGCGAAGCGCGTCATCTGGGCGAACGCGTAGCCCGCGTTGTCGCCGCCCAGCGCCACGACGAGATCGCGGCCGTAGAGGGCGACGCGCCCCTTGCGGCCGGTCACGACGGTGACGTCGGCGACGAACCGCGCCGCGACGTCCGCGCCGACGCCGCGGTCCTTGCGGTACTGCGCGAAGACGGCGCTCGCGTCCGGCGGCGGGATCTTGGGCGTCGGGACCACGGTCGGCGAGGTCGACGGCTTCGTCGCCGGCGGCGGCGCGGTGGTCGGGGTCTGGCTCGTCTCGTGGTCCTTGGCGAACGAGAGCGTCGCGGTCGAGAACGCGAACGTCCGGTCCTTCACGCTCGCCCACGGCCAGAGGATCGGATCGACGTCGGTCGCGATCGGCTCGCGGTAGGTCGCCACCGTCCAGACCTTCGGCGCCTCGTAGAAGATCGTCGCGGTCGCCTTCCCCTTCACGGTCGCGAACTCGACGCGGTCGCGCAGCTCCTCGCCCGAAGCGCCGACGACCGCCGTCTCGTGCGCGAAGACGCGCTGGAGCTTCTCGCCGCTCATCATCCAGACCGCGAGCGCCTCGCGCGTGGTCGGCGGCGACTTCGCCCGCGTGGTGAAGAGCAGATCGGCCTTGCCGTCGCCCGTCACGTCGCGCGACTCGAGGCCGATCACGTCCGCGCCGACGTCGAGCGCGACGTACTGCTTGCCCTCCTTGAACGTCGGGCCGAGCACGAACATCGTGTGCCCGAAGAGGAGCGCGCGCTCGTTGGTGGCGTCGCCGTTGAGGTCGGCGACGATCTCGTACGCGGCGTCGCGCAGCGTGAGCTTGCGCGTCGCGAGATCGCCGGGAAGCGCCTGCTCCGAGAGCGTGAGCAGGTGGCCGAGCCGCTCGGGGGCGTCGACCGAGCCCGCGCTGGTGGCGCGCACGCCGCGCAGCTGCTTGCCGTCGCCGTCGTAGACGCGCAGCGCGCCGCGCAGCCCCGCGCGCGTGGCCTTCCCCTCCGGGAACGCGCTCCAGGGGACGAACCCCTCGAGGTAGTAGCCGCCCCCCTTGCGCGTCGCCTCGGCGAGCTTCGCCGCGTCGAGCGTCTTGCCCGTGCTCGGGCCGCCGCGCATCTTCACGACGCCAGTGCTCGTGCCCGGCACGCCGGCGTAGAAGCCGACCTCGTAGGCGACGAGCGGCGGCTGCCCCTTCCAGACGCCTGCCTTCGGGAAGGCGATCACCAGCGAGACGCAGTCCTCGTTCGCGCCGAACGACGCCGTCCGCCCCACGCCGCCGCTCTTCGCGACCTCCGCGCCGACCCAGATCCCCTGGTCGTCGTAGCCCGCGTAGAACGTCGTGGTCGGGCCGCTCCCCTGCACCGCCTCGCTGGCCGGGGTGCTGCCGGGCCACTCGTAGAGCTTCCCGTCGACCTTGACGGCGCCCGGCGAGAGCCGATCGAGCACGACGTCTGCGGCGTGGGCGGTGCGTGGCGCGATCACCGCGAGCGCGGCGAGCGCGAGCGTGAAGGCGACGGCGAGCGAGGGGGCGGCGTGGAGGCCGCGGCGGGTGCGGAGGGGGATTCGGCGCATGGGATCGGACGGCCGGACGCGGCGCGAAGCCGGAAGTTCCCGCGGAAGGCGCGGACGCGCAACGGGATGGCCCTCGCTTGGACGGCCGAAGCGTCCGGCGCTTCACCGTGCGCCGCCGACGGACGCGAGCGCACGGCCGCGGCCGTTCTGGCGCCCAAGCGCGTGCGTGTCGTGATACGTATGCGCCGTGCAGGTCGAGCAACGAAGGCTCCGCGACGACCTCGTGATCCGCGGCGCCGTCCGCGAGGACGCGCACGCGATCGCGCGCATCCTCAAGGAGGGGGCGGACGACGGGCTCGTCTCACGCGTGGACGAGGTCGACCCGGGCGCGGTCTCGCGCCAGATCGAATTCGCGCGCGCGATGTCGAA
This sequence comes from uncultured delta proteobacterium, assembly GCA_903923175.1. GTDB lineage: Bacteria > Myxococcota_A > Polyangia > Polyangiales > JADJMO01 > CAIXWQ01. The sequence continues at coordinate 11,484 of CAIXWQ010001415.1, forward strand.
CTCGCTCTACGTCGTGGCCGCCGTGCCGGTGCCCGAGGACGACGAGGTGATCGGCCTCCTGCTCCTCGAAGGGCAGCCGCTCATGCGCCTGCACGACGTGGCGCGCCTGACCATGGCCGTCGCCCGCGAGCACAGGAACAAGGGGATCGGGCGCGCCATGATGCGCTACGCGCTCGAGGTCGCCGACCGCTCGGGCCAGATCCGCAAGATCGAGCTGCTCACGCGGGCGAACAACGCGACGGCCGTGCACCTGTATTCGAGCCTCGGCTTCGCCGAGGAGGGGCGGCTGCGCGCGCGCCTGCGCCTCGACGACGGCAGCTACCTCGACGACGTGTGCATGGCGCGCTTCAAGCCCGAGCCCTCGGCGGGCTGACGATGGCGTTCGGCCGACCGCGAAGCGTCGTGACGATGGCCGCACTCCTGCTCGGCGCGGCAGCGGTGCTCGCCACCGCGCTCGTGGGCGCCGGCGCCGATCCGAACGCCGAGGCGCAAGCGACGCTCGACGCGCTCGAGGCGAAGCGCGCGCCGCCCGCCGCCAGCGCAGGCAGCGGCGCGAGCATCGGCCCAGACGGCGGACCGAACGGCGACGCGGGGCCGGCACCGGCGGCGAG
>CAIXWQ010001416.1 GCA_903923175.1 uncultured delta proteobacterium
GGAGGCCGCGGGCATCACCAAGTACAAGAGCAAGCGCAAGCAGGCGGAGCGCAAGATCGAGCTCACGCAGCAGAACCTGCTGCGCGTCGGCGACATCATCACCGAGCTCGAGAAGTCGCTCGCCTCGCTCAAGCGCCAGGCGCAGAAGGCCGATCGCTACCTCGCTTACCGCGCCGAGCTCGACGACCTCATCCTCCACGACGCCTCGCACAAGTTCCTCGGCATCGTCGCCATGACGAAGCACTTCGCCGGCGCACTCGCCGAGCTCGAGGTCGAGGCGAGCCAGAAGAAGACCGCGCTCGTCACGCGCGAAGCCGAGCTCGAGGGGCTGCGGCTCGCCGCGCTCGAGACGGAGCGCCACCTCGAGTCCGCCCAGGGCGCGCACTACGCGGCCGAGAACGAGGTCCGCGCGCTCGAGTCGGAGATCGCCCGCGCGAAGGATCAGCTCGGGGCCATCCACGCGCGCGACGTCGACGCGTCGCGCGAGCTCGGCAACGTGTCGAGCGAGCGCGAGGCGCTGGCGCACGAGCAGGCGCGCTTCGCCGACGATCTCACGCGTCACCGCGACGAGCAGGTCGACGCCGAAGGGGCGCTCGGCATCGAAGAGGAGCGCCTGCAGGAGGCGACGGCGCGGCTGCAGGAGGTCGAGCGTCGGGTGCTCGAGCTGCGTCGGCGCGCCGCCGAGCTCGGCGCCAAGATCGCGAGCGCGGAGGCGGCCCTCAAGGGGTTCGATCGCCGCCGCGCCGACATCGAGTCGCGCAAGGTGAAGCTGCTCGGCGAGCGCGAGACGCTCGAGACCCACCAGCTCGAGCAGAACGCCCGCGCCCACGAGCTGCGCCGCATCGCCGAGGAGCTGCGAGACGGCCGCGCGAGCAGCAAGACGCGCCGCGAGGACCTCGAGAGCAAGCTCGGCGGCTACCGTCGCGACGTCGTCGAGGTCGAGCGCACGCTCGACACCAACAAGCACGACCTCAACCGCGCGCGCTCGCGCATGCAGGCGCTGCTCGAGATCCAGTCGCGCCTCGAGGGCGTGGGGACCGGCGTGCGCGCCGTCATCCACAAGCGCGACGTGGGCGTGCTCGGCATGCTCGCCGACTTCGTCGAGCCGCCGCCCGGGCTCACCCAGGCGCTCGCCGCCGTGCTCGGCGACAACCTCCAGACGCTGGTGGTGACCGACGAGGCGAAGGCCATCGAGCTCGCCCACTGGCTGCGCGACGAGAAGAAGGGGCGCGCGACGTTCCTCCCGCGCTCAGGCCTGGATGGGCGCGCGATCGACGCGCTGACCGCGCTCCCCGCCGAGCTCGTCGAGGGCGAGACGAGCGACGCGCTCGGCTACCTCGCCGACCTGATGCGCATCCGCGAGCAGGACGCGGCGCTGGTGCGCGGCGTGCTGGGCGACGTCGTGGTCGCGCGCGACTTCGCCTCCGCGCACCGGATCACGCACGCGATCGACGAGCGCGGCGCGCGCCGCCCGCGGGCCATCGTCACGCTCGAGGGCGAGGTCTTCTTCGCCGACGGGCGCATCGCCGCCGGCGCTCGCGAGCAGGTCGCCGCGGGGATGCTCGACAGCAAGCGCGAGACGCGCGAGCTCTCGGAGATCGTCTCGCGCCTCGACGTGGTCGTGTCGGAGCTCGTGGCCCGCCACCAGCACCTGCGCGCCGCGATCGCCGAGACCACCACCGGCCTCGACGCGGCCCGCCAGGCCGAGCACAAGGGCGACATCGCGCTCGTCAACGCCGAGCGCGATCTGCGCCAGGCCGAGCAGGACCTCGAGCGCGCGCGCGTGCGCCTCGAGCACGTCGCCGGAGAGCAGGAGGACCTCGCCGAGCAGCTCGCCGAGGCCGAGGCCGAGCAGTCGGGCGCGCGCGGCGACCTCGACGCGTCGATCGAGGGCAAGGACTCCGTCGATCGCGACGTCCTCGACGCGCAGCGAGAGTACGACGACGAGCGCGAGCAGCTCGACGCGCGCCGCCACGTGGTGACCGAGCGCAAGGTGAGCCTCGCGCGCGCCAAGGAGAAGACGCGCGGCCTCGAGGGGGCGCTCGAGCGCCTCTCTCGCTCGGCCAACGAGCTCGGCGAGCGCGAGACGCGCCTGCGCGAGGAGATCCTGGTGGGCGCGCGCCGCATCGGCGAGCTCGCCGGCTTCCTGTTCGTGGCGAAGGAGAAGCTCCACCTCGCGCTCGCCGAGGTGCACCTGCGCCGCGACGAGCTCGCCGCCGCGCGCAACGCGCACGAAGCGGCGCGCGCCGCGATGGGCGTGCACGAGGCGGAGCTCAAGACGCTCAGGCACTCCGCGGAGGTCGCCGAGAAGGCGCGCGTGGAGCACGAGATGCGCGTGCGCGAGCTCGCCATCGAGATGCGCAACCTCGTCGAGAGCGTTCGCGAGAAGTTCCGCGGCGTGGATCTCGCCCGCGTGGTCGGCGACTACCACCTCCGCGAGATCCCCGACGAGCGGCACAGGGCGCGCATCCACGAGCTCTCCGGGCTCATCGATCGCCTCGGCGCCGTGAACCTCGAGGCCAAGCGCGAGCACGACGAGGCGGCGGGCCGCCACAAGGCGTACGTCGACCAGAAGGCCGACCTCGACAAGGCCCTCTCCGACCTCGCGAAGGCGATCGAGCAGATGGACCGCGAGTCGAAGCGGCTGTTCCGCGAGACCTTCGACGCGGTGAACGAGCGCTTCCAGCTGCTGTTCCCGAAGATGTTCCGCGGGGGCAAGGCCTCGCTGGTGCTCACCAACCCGGACGACATGCTCGAGACCGGCATCGAGATCCTCGCGCAACCGCCGGGGAAGAAGATCGGCAACATCGAGCTGATGTCGGGCGGCGAGAAGGCCCTCACCGCGGTGAGCCTCATCTTCGCGATGTTCCAGATCCGCCCCTCGCCGTTCTGCATCCTCGACGAGGTCGACGCGCCGCTCGACGAGGCCAACGTCGCCCGTTACAACGAGGCGATCCGCACGATGACGGATCGCTCGCAGTTCATCCTCATCACGCACATCAAGCGCACGATGCAGCTCGTCGACGTGCTCTACGGCGTGACGATGCCCGAGCCGGGCGTCTCCGCGCTCACGAGCGTCGACCTCACTACGGTCGACAAGAAGGCCGCCCTCCCGCGCCGCACCTCGCAGGCGCCCGCGGTCGCGTGATGCCGGCGCCGTCGTACTGGCTCGTGAAATCCGAGCCGAGCGTCTACCCGTGGTCGCAGCTCGTGGCGGAGCAGCGCACGGCGTGGACGGGCGTGCGCAACTTCGAAGCGCGCAACCACCTGCGCGCCATGAAGGTCGGCGACCTCGCGCTCTACTATCACTCGAACGAGGGCAAGGAGATCGTCGCCGTCGCGAAGATCGTGGGCGTCGCCTACCCCGATCCGACCGCGCCCGGCGAGGACTGGAGCGCCGTCGACGTCGCGCCGGCGCGCCCGCTCGCGCGGCCGGTGACGCTCGCGGAGATCAAGGCGAGCGCGACGCTCTCGAAGATGCTGCTCGTGACCCGCTCGCGCATCTCGGTGGTGCCCGTCACACCGGCCGAGTTCGACGCGATCGTCGCGCGCTCCGCCGAGCCCGCCCCCGTCCTGGAGGCGAAGGCGCCCGCGGCGGGGAAGCCGGCGAAGCGACCCGCGAAGAAGCCCGCCGCGAAGAAGGCGGCGAAGCGAGCGAAGAAGCCGGCGGCGAAGAAGCGGCCCGCGAAGAAGCCCGCGAAGTAGCGGCGCGCTACGGCACCGACATCGGCGCTTCTTGCCCGAAGTCGAAAGTGAGCCCGGCGTTGGAGCCCGCGCCGTCGAGATCGCACACCGTCCAGGTGGCGCCCGCGTCGACGCTGAAGCGGTAGACGTAGCGGTAGCTCCCGGTCGCCGGCGCGTTGAACGTCGCCTGGTACTCGTCGTTGTTCGTCCCGCAGCCGCTGCACGAGGCGTTGTAGCTCGCGTTGACCCAGGTCCAGCCGGCCTCGTACTCGGGGTTCGCGGCCGCCGAGCCGTACCCGAGCTGCGCGAGGACGCTGGCGTTGGCCCCCGCGCTGTCGGTCACTCCGGTCTCGAAGAGGCGCCCGTAGACGGTCTGCGCGCTCCCCGCGGCCGGGGCGAGCGACGTCGGCGACTGCACGACGCACCAGTCGGCCTCTCCCGCGGCGTTCGACTCGTTCTGCGTGTAGACGGGGAAGCCGCAGTTGAAGCCGGTGCTCGCAGAGTTGCGCGGGGTCGGCGTCGCGACCACGAAATCCGTGGCGTTGTCGTTCGCGTCGGTGCAACCGCTCGCGGCGCGCAGGACGCTGAGCGTGTTGTTGCCGCTCGCGGGCCCCGGAGCGACCGCCGTCTCCGAGCACGAGGTGCCCGCGCCCCAGCCGACCAGGTCGACGATCGTGCTGCTGCTCGGGCACGCGCCGCTGAGCGCCGCGACCGAGCTGACCAGCGCGACCTTGCCGGCGCTGGCGCTCATGTTGATCGTGCCCAGCACGTCCGCGCTGGGCAGCGCGCTCCCTGCCGTGCCGCCGGAAGAGAGCTGGATGAGGTAGTAGCCGCCGGGCCGGATCGACCCGCTCAGGTTGCTCGCGGACCAGCTCGTGCCGGTCGTGGCCGCGTACTGGATCGACCAGCCGGTCAGCGAGGCGACGGTGTTCCCTCGGTTGTGGAGCTCGACGTAGTCGTTGAGGTACGGCGCGCTCGCGTTCCCGCCGCCGCCGTAGACCTGGCTGATGACGACCGAGCCGGCGCCGACCGCGGCGGGGCTCCCGGTCTTGAAGCCGGTCACGTGGGTGTACTGCGCCGAGAGCGGCACGCCGGTCGAGCTCTTCGCCGCGGTCGTCACGCGGATCTTGTAGGTCCGATTGACCAGCAGGCCCGGCGCGGCCGTCAACGTCGCGAGCGAGTTGCCAGGCGCCATCACCACCGCCGACGGGAACGCGATGCACGAGGCGAAGTCGTCGAGCGAGACCTGCAGGCTTCCGGTGCAGGCGCCGGCCGTCGTCTGCGCGGTGAGGGTGGCCGGATTCATCGCGGTCGAGAACGTGATCGAGAGCGTCTTGCCCGCGGTCGCGCTCGTCGCGTCGGCGGGAGAGGTGGTCGTCACGCTGACGGTGGGCAGGTTCACGCACGTCCCACTGCCGTCGCACGACGTGCCGCCCGACTGGGTGCAGCTCGTGCCGGTGGGCTGCGGCGGGTACGAGGGCACCCCCATCGTGCACAGATCCTGGGTGCACTGGTTGCCGTCGTTCGGCAGGTCGCTCGCGAAGACGGCGGAGATGATGTTGCCCAGGCCGTCGCACTGGTTCTGGCGGCAGTCTCCGCTCGTCTGCGCGGACGTCACGGTGCCGCTCGCGACCTTGTCGAAGCCGCACACGCCCGCCGTGCACGAGCGCGTCTCGCACTCGTTGGGCGCCGCGGGACAGTCGAGCGCGGAGATGCAGCCGGCGCAGTTGCCGAGCGCGTCGCACTTGCCGGCCGAGCAGGTCGTCCCGACGGCGACCGGCGTGTGCTGCGGCACGCCTGCGCTGCACGCCTCGGTGGTGCACGGCTTGCCGTCGTCCAGCGGGAGGTCGAGGTCGTCGACCGAGGCGACGATCGCGCCGCTGCCGTTGCAGACGTTCTTCTTGCAGTCGCCGGGCGTCTGCGCCGTCGCCGTGGTGCCGGCCGCCACGTTCGTCGTGCCGCAGGCGCCCGCGCTGCACGAGGCCTTCTGGCACTCGTTGGCGCCGGCTGGGCAGTCGCTCGCCGAGAGGCACGCGACGCAGGTGCCGAGCGCGTCGCACTTGCCCGCCGCGCACGCCGTGCCGGCCGTGACCGGCGTATGCAGCGCGACGCCGCCGCTGCACGCTTCGATCGTGCACTGCTTGCCGTCGTCGGGCGGCACGTCGGTGTCGTCGTTGGTCGCGACGATGGCGCCGCTGCCGTTGCAGACGCTCTTCTTGCAGTCGCCCGGCGTCTGCAGGGAGACGACGGTGCCCGAGAAGACGTTGGCGACGCTGCAGTTGCCGCTGAAGCACGCGGCCGTCTGGCACTCGTTCGCGACGGCCGGGCAGTCGGCTGCGGCGGTGCAGGCGACGCACACCCCGGCGCCGTCGCATTTGGTCCCCCCCGACTGGCTGCACGCGGTGCCCTGCGTGAGCGGCGTGTGCAGCGGCACGCCCATCGAGCACTTCTCGGCGGTGCACTGCTGGCCGTCGTCGGCGGGCAGGTCGCCGTCGTCGTTCACCGGGATGACGTTCCCCGTGCCGTCACAGACCATCTTCTTGCAGTCGCCCGCGGTCTGCGTCGACGCGGCCGTCCCCGCGGCGGTGAACTGCGTGCCGCACTTCCCCGCGTCGCAGGTGCGCTTGAAGCAGTCGGTGTCGACGCCTGGACAGTCGCTCGGAGCGCCGCACCCGAGGTTCGTGTCGGCCGCGTCGGCCGCGTCGCCTGCGTCCGCGCCGTCGGTCTCGTCGCCGTCGGTGGCGTCGCCGTCGGTCGCGTCGGCCACCTCGTCGCCGTCCGCCGTGGAGGCGTCGCCGGCGTCGCTCGCGTCGGTCTCGGGGGTCGAGTCGGCCGGGGGGGGCATGATCGCGGTGTCGGCTGCGTCGTGCTCGGTCGCGTCGCCCGAGTCGTGCGAGGGGCTGCCGCTGTCGTCGATCGCGCTTCCGCCGTCGGAGCCGCACCCCGCGAACACGAGCGCGCTGCAGGTGCAGAGGGCGCTGAAAGGGGGAAGGGCGCGGCGGGCGGTGCGACGACTTGGCGACATGCGGAGCTCCGAAGCTAGGAAGGCAGGAGCATAGGACTCCGACCCGCGCGCCGCGATGCTCCTGGCTGGTAGATCACGCCATCGTCACGGGTTCGCCTCCGCGTGACGGCCGTAGGTTGCCTCAGCGCGGGACGCGCGGTCCGCCGCGGAGCGAGAGGGTCGCGACGCCGAACGCCGCGGAGAGGCCGAGCGCAGCGGTGACGTAGGGGAGGCGGTACCCGAGCCCGTACACGAAGCCGCCCCACGTCGGCCCGAAGACGCGCCCCAGCGCCCCCAGCGCTTGCATGACGCCCAGCGAGGCCCCCTGGGCGTCGGCCGGCGAGCGCTTCGACGCCAGGGTCGAGAGCGACGGGGTGGTCACCCCTTGGCCGGCGGAGAGCATGACCACGCCGGCGTAGAGCCAGCCGAGCCGATGTCCGGCGGAGTAGGCGACGATGCCGAAGCCGGAGGCCTGGAGCAGCGTGCCCGCTCGCACGAGCGCGATCTCGCCGTATGCGCGGTTGAGCGGCCCGATCAGCCCGCCCTGCACGATCATCGCGACCACGCCGACGACGCCCAGCACGTAGCCGGTGTGCCGCGCGTCGAGCGCGAACGCGTCGTGCGCGAACAACGAGAACGTCTGCTCGAGGTTCGCGAAGGACAACGTGCACACGAAATAGAGGGCCACGACGGCGCCGAGCCCTGGCGTCCCGATCGCGCGCGCGAAGGCGCGGGTGTCGAGGCCGAGCCGCACCTTCGCCCGCGGCGCGATCGCGTTTCGGGCCCGGAGCTCCGCGGGGAGCGACTCGGGGAGGGCGCGCACGGCCCACAGCAGGTTGACCACCCCGAGCCCCGCGGCGACGCGCGCGGGCGTGCCGAGCGAGATCGACGACAAGATCCCGCCGAAGAACGGGCCGAGCACGAACCCGAGCCCGAACGCCACGCCGAGCAGCCCCATGCCGCGCGCGCGCGCTTCGGGGGTCGTCGAGTCGGCGATGTACGCCTGCGCGGTCGCGACGTTCGCGGTGGCGACGCCACCGAAGAGCCGCGCGGCGAACAGCCAGAACAGCGACCGCGCGAACCCGAGGACGAGCATCGCGCCGATCGTCGCGAGGATGCTCCCGAGCAGCACGGGCCTTCGTCCGACGCGATCGCTCAGGCGGCCCCAGACCGGCACGAACAGGAACTGCATCGCCGAGTACGACGCGCCCAGCAGGCCGATGTGCAGCGACGACGCGTGCAGCGTCTCGGCGTAGCGCGGCAACAGCGGCATCACGAGGCCGAAGCCGAGCAGGTCCAGGAACACCGTCAGGAACAGCGCACCGAGGCGGCCGCCGCCGCGGTCGGGCTTCCTGTCTAGCTGGGTCGACATCGCTCTCGCTCCGGCGCGGCGCGCCGAGGCTTCAACCGTCCGCCCTCACCCCTCGGCGTCCTTCACGCGCTCGCAGTCCGCGCCGAGCGCGGCGAGCCGCTCCTCCATGCGCTCGTAGCCGCGATCGAGGTGATACACGCGGCGGACCTCGGTCTCGCCCTGCGCGAACAGCCCCGCGATCACCAGCGAGGCGGAGGCGCGCAGGTCGGTCGCCATCACGCTCGCGCCCTCGAGCTGCTCGGCGCCCTTCACGATCGCCGCGCGGCCGTGGATCTCGATGTTCGCCCCCATGCGCGTGAGCTCGGGGACGTGCATGAAGCGGTTCTCGAAGATCGTCTCGGTCATGACCGATTCGCCTTCGGCCCGCGTCATCAGCACCAGGAACTGCGCCTGCATGTCGGTCGGGAAGCCCGGGTGCGGCGCGGTCGTCACGTTCACCGGCTTGAGCGGCCCGCGGCGGGTCACGCGCACGGCGTCGCCGTCGCGTTCGAGCGTCACGCCGGCCTGGCGCATCTTCAGCACGAGCGCCTCGAGGTTCTCGAGCACCGCGCCTTCGACCCGCACGTCGCTGTCGGGCACCGCGGCGGCCGCGATCATGTACGTCCCGGCCTCGATGCGGTCGGGGATGATCGCGTGATCGAACGGCGAGAGCTCGTCGACGCCGTCGATGTGCACGACGTCCGTGCCGGCTCCGTCGACGCGCGCGCCCATCTTGTTGAGCACGCGCCCGAGCTCCTCGACCTCCGGCTCGCGCGCGCAGTTCCAGAGGGTCGTGCGCCCCTTGGCGAGCGCCGCCGCCATCATCAGGTTCTCGCTGCCGGTGACCGTCGGCAGATCGAACGCGAAGTCGGCGCCGCGGAGGCGGCCGCCGTTGCCGGGCCCCTCCGCGATGACGTACCCCTTCTCGAGCTTGATCTTCGCCCCCATCGCCTCGAGCCCCTTGAGGTGCTGGTCGATGGGGCGCGCGCCGATCGCGCAGCCGCCGGGGAGCGAGACCTTCGCGCGGCCGTGACGCGCGATCATCGGGCCGAGCACCAGCACCGACGCGCGCATCTGCTTCACCAGCTCGTACGGCGCCTCGGCGCGCGACAGCCGGGTCGTGTGCAGCGTGACCTCGTGCCGCTCCTTGTCGAACGACGTCTCGCAGCCGAGGAAGCGCAGGAGCGCGAGGGTCGTGTCGATGTCGCGCAACACCGGCACGTTGCGGAGCAGCGATGGGCCGTCGGCCAGCAGCGTCGCCGACAAGATCGGCAACGCGGCGTTCTTCGCTCCGCTGACCTTCAGGTTGCCTTTCAGGACCTTCCCGCCGCGGATCCGAATCGCGTCCATCCGAGGCGTCTACGACGGATCCGCGGGCGCGGGAAAGTCGGGCGCGAAAGCGTCGCGGCCGGGTGGCAGGCCCGCGTACCATCCCCCTGATCCGGCCGATTCGACCGATCCCTCCGAGGGCCATCCGGGATGCCTCCGAGATGACCCCTGACCCGAGGAGGCGCCGATGCGGCCCCACGCGCTCGTGATGGTGATCGGTTCGCTCGTCGCCGGCTGCCCGTCCGCCAACGATGGAAGCGTCAGAGCCGCCGAGGCGCCGGCCGCGGCCTCGCCGATCTCGAGCTCGTCCGTCGTCGCCCCGAGCGCCTCGGCGTCGGCGGACGGTCCGGCCTGCGAGGCCCTGTTCGGCGCGCCTCCGGGGGCCGATCCGCTCTGCGACGAGCACGTCGTCGCGAACGGCGCCGAGATCCACTGGCGGAGCTTCGCGACCAAGGAGGCGCGCGCCGCGGTGAATCAGCGCGCGCGCGAGCGCTCGGTCGGCTGCGGCTTCGGCCTCGTCGCGAAGCCGCCGCTCTTCGACGTCGCCGACGGTGCGCGCCGGCACTTCGAGACCTACGAGGCGAGCGCCGGCGGCTTCCCTCGATGCGAGCAGCAGCCGACCTCTGCGCACCAGACGGTCATCGTGATCTCGGAGCTGACCCGCGGGCGCTGATCACGCGCGCTTCGGACGCCAGTCGGCCGGCGCCTCCTCGGGGTGCTCGTTGAAGAACGAGTCGCGCGACTCGCGGCTGATCTCGAGCTCGATCAGGCCGTCCTTCGCGACCTTCGTCTGACACCCGAGCCGCGACGTCGCGCGCACGTCGAAGCCCTTGTCGAGGGTGTCCTCCTCGTCCTCGTCGGCCTCGCTCAGCAAGCTCGCGCCGGCGAGCACGTACACGTGGCAGGTCGAGCACGCGCACTTGCCGCCGCACGCGTCGCCCTGCTGCGCGTGCGCGAGCTTCGCGGCGGTGCGCAGATCGGTCCCGACCGGGACCTCGATTTCCTTGCCCTCTTTGGGCCAGCGCACCAGCGTCATGGCGTCAGTCCTTCTTCCCTTCGCGGTTCTTCTCGTGCTGCGCGACGTGGGCGTCGACCCCCTTGGCGCGCTCGACCTCGTGCTCGATGTCGCCCACGGCCCGCCCGGCGATCGCCTTGGCGATCGCGTCGTTCATGCGCCGCGCGGCGAACGGCGTCGAGGCGCGATCGAGGTCGTCGACGCGGCTCCGGATCGCGTTGGCGTCGCCCTTCTTCAGTGCCGCGTCGAGCGCCTCGAGCGCCGCGCCGATCCGCGCATGCTCGCCGTGCTCGAGCATGTCGGCGCCGGTGGCGAGGCTCTTGCGCGTGGCGAGCAGCACGCGCTCCGCCTCGACGCGCGCCTGCGCGAGGAGCCTTGCGTGCATGTCGTCTTCGCCGTGATCGAGGGCGTCGAGGAGCATGTCCTCCATCTCCTCCTCGCTGAGACCGTACGTCGGCCGCACCTCGACCGACTGCTCCTTGCCGGTGGTCGTCTCGAGCGCGTGCACGTGCAGCAGGCCGTCTGCGTCGACCTTGAAGGTCACGTCGAGCCGCGCCATCCCGGCCGGCATCGGCGGGATCCCCTTGAGCGTGAAGCGCGCGAGCGAGCGGCAGTCGCCCGCCAGCTCGCGCTCGCCCTGGACGACGTGGATCTCGAAGCCGGTCTGGTTGTCGGCGTAGGTCGTGAAGCTGGCGCGCGCGCCGGTCGGCGTCGTCGTGTTGCGCGGGATGATCTTGTCGACGATGCCGCCCATCGTCTCGACGCCGAGCGACAGCGGCACGACGTCTAGGAGCAGCACGTCCTCGCCCGCGTTCGCCAGCTGCTCGCCGGCCAGCAGATCGGCCTGCACCGCGGCCCCGAGCGCGACGACCTCGTCGGGATCGATGTCGGCCAGCGGCTCCTTGCCGAGCAGCTCCTTGACCGTGCGGCGCACGATCGGCGTGCGCGTGGCGCCGCCGACGAGGATCACGCCGTCGAGATCGGCCGCGACCACCCCCGCGTCGCGCAGCGCGCGGCGCACCGGGGTCACCGTGCGATCGACGATCGGCTTGGCGAGCGCGTCGAACTCCTCGCGGCTCACCGACCCCTTCGCGTCCGCCAGCGCCCAAGTCGCCTGCGGCGCGTCGGTCAGCGCGTGCTTGGCCTTGCGCGCCTCGTCGAGGGCCGCGCGCACGAGCGAAGGGGAGGCCGTCGCGACGTCGTCGACGCCCGCCTTCGCGAGCATGACGTGCGCGAGCGCGCGATCGAGATCGTCGCCGCCGAGCGCGCTGTCGCCGCCCGTCGACTTCACCTGGAACACGCCTTCCTCGAGCGACAGCACGGTGACGTCGAACGTGCCGCCGCCGAGGTCGTAGACGAGGAAGAGCCCGTTCTGCTTCTTGTCGAGTCCGTAGGCCAGCGCGGCCGCGGTCGGCTCGTTCAGCAGCCGCAGGACCTCGAGCCCCGCGAGGCGCCCCGCGTCCTTGGTCGCCTGGCGCTGGGCGTCGTCGAAGTACGCAGGCACGGTGATCACCGCCGGCCCGACGGTGCGCAGCTCGTCCTTCGCGAGGTCGCGCAGCGCCCGCAGGATCTCGGCAGAGACCTCGACGGGCGTCACGATCTGATCGTGCACCTTGAAGTGCACCACGCGCCGGTTCGGCGCCTCGTCGGCCTTGGCGAACTCGTACGGCCCGAGCCGCCGCGTCTCCGGGTCGTCGGCGTCGCGCCCCATGAAGCGCTTCACCGAGACGATGGTCTCGCGCGGATGCTCCGACGCGGTCTGGCGCGCGGGCTCGCCGACGACCACGCCCTGCTCCGCGTAGTAGACGACGCTCGGCAGCAGCGCCTTGCCGTTGCAGTCCGTGACGCAGACCGGGCGACCCTCGCGCACGAACGCGACCAGCGAGTTCGTCGTGCCGAGGTCGATGCCGATGGGGCGCGGTCGCGCCTTGGGGTCGAAGATCTCGAAGAGCATGGGTGCGGCTTCCAGCGGCCGTCGTCTCGTTCAGGCAGGCGGCGCTCTCGCTTCGGGGCTTCAGAGCCCGGCGAGATCGTCCTCGGCGGCGATCGCCTCGTCCAGGAGGCGCGTGGCGTAGCGCAGCCGGCCGAGGAGGGGGATGGCTTTCCGCAGCGCGGCGACGTCGGCTCCCGCGAGGAGCGCGCCGTCGAGGAGCTCGCCGAGCGTGCGCAGCGCCGCGGCGTGCTGCGCGCGGGCCTCGGCGACCACCGCCCCGATGCGCCCGAGATCCTTGCTCGCCCGCGCTTCGTCGAGCGCCTCGCGCGCCTCCATCACCTCCATCAGGAACGCGCCGTCCGGCTTCGGCTCGCGCGTCTCGCCGACCTCGCCCTCGAGGCCGCGGAGCTGGAGGATCGCCTCCGCGCGCCGCACCGGATCGCGAAGTAGCCGCTGCGCCTCGTTCACCTCGATCGCCCGCGAGAGCGCCATGCGCCGCTAGCCGGACGCGGTGGCCGCGTAGCGATCCGGGTGAAGCGCCTTCGAGAGCTCGCGGTGCCGCGCCTCGAGCTCCTTCGGAGCGAGCGCGAAGCGGACCGGCAGTCCCAGCGTGGAGAACGGATCGATCATGATTCCGAATCGCGAAAAGGCGCGAAGACGCGAGCGGACTCGCGTCGGTTCGCGCCAGCCTGGCGTCCCGACCGTCGCCTAGCAGGTTGCTGAAGTTGTCCGCTCTTTGCCAATCTACCGCTGAACGAC
>CAIXWQ010001417.1 GCA_903923175.1 uncultured delta proteobacterium
CTGAGCGAGCGCCTGTTCGGAAACGCAGCGGCCCTGCAGGAGCTCGTTCGCCGCCACCTGCACTGCGGGTGAGGCGCTCGCGAGCCCGCGCGGCGGGCGCCCGCCGCCGCCCGAGCGTGCACGCGAGCGCGCGACCTCGACGCGTTGCAGGCGCTATGCAGTGACTGCGCCGTTGCCGACGCCCGCCTTCAGCGAATCGGGCAGATCGCGGAGCGGTAAAAGGGGAACAAGCGATGCAGCGCGTCGAGGCATGCGCCGGCGCGCCTTCGCTGCCATGGTGACGCTCGTCGCGCTCTGCGCGATGCCGATGTCGACCTGCGGGCCCGCGGAGGCGACGGCCGCCGAGAAGGTCGCGAGCGCGAACGACCTCCGCGCGACCGCCGTCGTGCAGCTCGTCGACGGGAGCGTCTCGGTGTCCGCGGGGACGCTGCCGACCACGCGTCCGAGCTGCACCGGCACGCTGGTGAGCCCGCTGCTCGTGCTCACCGCCGCGCACTGCTTCGGGCTCGGGGCGACTGGCGCCGCGACCCGCGGCGTCGACGGCGGCGACGCGCGCTGCGTGGTGGTCGACGCGACCGGCGCGGTGGTCGCCACCGGCGGTTGCGGGAACGTGGTGTTCACCGACGTCCTCGGCGCGGTCCGCGAGGTCCAGACGGTGCGGCGCGCCTTCGTGAGCCGCGGCACGGCGCGCGACGACATCGGCAGCCAGCACGGCGGCGACCTCGCGCTCGCGCTCCTCGACCACCGCGCGACCCCTGCGACGCGGGCGCGCGCGACGCCGATCCGGCCGTGGCTGGAGGACGATCTCGACGCCGCCGCCTGGAGCGGCCGCGCCACCGTGTACTTCGGCTGGGGCGACGTGGGGCCGCTCGAGGCCGAAGCGGGGGACTGCTCGCCGCTGTGGGGCGACGAGCCCACGCAGGCGCTCCACTTCTGGGACCAGACGCCGCTCGACGCGACCTCCCCGCTGATCGACGTGCCGATCGACTCGCTCGATCAGGGCGGCTCGATGTTCCTGCAGACCTTCGACGCGTTCGGCGACATCTCGGGCTTCCTCCACCCGGGCGACAGCGGCTCCGGGCTGCTGGTGCAGGACGCCAGCGGGAACGTGCGGGTCGCCGCGGTCGCCTCGATGCACTGGTGCGCCAAGCACACCATCGGCTGCGACGCCCAGCCGCTGCAGCGCACCGGCACGCTGGAGAACCTGTGGGCGCGCACGATGGACGAGCGGAGCGGCAACCGCGCGTTCCTCCGCGCGATCGTGCTGAGCTCCGACGGCTCGCTGCTCGGCGACGACGTGCCGAACCCGGGCTGCGCAGCGCAGCCGCGCACGCCCGACCCGGCCGACCCCGACTGCGATCTCGTTCCGACCGAAGGGACCTCGTTCCGCCCTCCGGACAACTGCCCGCACGTCTTCAACCCGGATCAGCGGGACAGCGACGGCGACGGCGTGGGCGACGCCTGCCAAGAGGTGTTCCGGATGCCGTCTTCGACCTGAGCCCGCGGCGCCGGCGCGCGCGCGTCTCGCCTGCTCGCCTGCCCGCCTGCCCGCCTGCCCGGAAGCCCGGCCCGCGTCGCCTGCCCTGCCCCTGCCCGGGCGAGCGTGCGGTAAGACGCGGCGTGCCCATCGCGCTCCCGATCGACGAGGTCCTCCCCGAGATCTGCCGCGCGGTGGCGCGCTCGGGGCAGCTCGTGCTCGAGGCGCCGCCCGGCGCGGGCAAGACGACGCGGGTGCCGGTGGCCTTGCTCGACGTGCTGCCGGAGGGGAGCCGGGTGCTCGTGATGGAGCCGCGTCGGCTGGCCGCGCGGCTGTCGGCGAAGCGCGTCGCCGACGAGCACGGCGAGAAGCCCGGGCAGCGCATCGGCTACGAGGTCCGCTTCGAGCGCGCGATCGGGCCCGAGACGCGGGTCGAGTACCTGACCGAAGGGATCCTGCAGCGCCGCCTGCTCGACGACGCGCGCCTGCGCGGCGTGGGCGCGGTGGTGCTCGACGAGTTCCACGAGCGCCACCTGCAGGGCGACGTCGCGCTCGCGCTGCTGCGGCGGCTGCGCGCCACCTCGCGACCGGATCTGGCGCTCGTGGTGATGTCGGCGACCCTCGACGCCGAGCCGATCGCGCGCGCGCTCGGCGCCGAGCGGCTGCGGAGCGAGGGGCGGCGGTTCGAGGTCGCGATCGAGCACGCCTCACATAGCGCCGCGAGCGACACGCGCGCCGCGGGCACGGCCGAACGGCCGCTCGCCGCGCAGGTCGCGTCGGCCGTGCGCCGGCTGGCGCGCGAGGAGCCGACCGGTGACGTGCTCGTGTTCCTCCCCGGCGCCGGCGAGATCCGGCGCGCGATGGAGGCGTGCGAGCCGATCGCGCGCGAGCACGATCTCGCGCTGCTGCCGCTGCACGGCGAGCTGCCGATCGCCGCGCAGGAGCTCGCGATCGCGAGCGGCCCGCGGCGCAAGGTCGTCTTCTCGACCAACGTCGCCGAGACCTCCGTCACCATCGAGGGGATCGTCGCGGTGGTCGA
>CAIXWQ010001418.1 GCA_903923175.1 uncultured delta proteobacterium
CCGATCTGGCCCTCGGGCGGCGCGAGCACGTCAGGGCGGTCCGTGCGCTGGCGGGGAGCGACGTTCCACCTCGTCGCCATCGAGTTCGAGGGGAACGCGCACGCGCCCAGCGTCGAGCTCTTGGAGCTGATGCTGCTCGCGCACGAGGCGGCCATCGACGAGGACACGTTGCAGCGCGACGAGCAGTGGATCTCCTCGTACTACTTCGATCGCGGCTACGTGATGGTGCACGTCGAGCCGATCGTGCTCACGCGCGCCGAGTTCGGCGACGAGCTGCGCGCGCACGTCGTGGTGCGCGAGGGGCCGGTCGTGACCGTGCGCGCGCTCGACGTCTACGAGGCGCGCGCGGCGGGGGGGCGCGCCCCGCTGTCGGTCGCCTGGGCCGCCCCCGCGATGGTCGGGCGCCCGTTCAGCCGTCGCGTCTTCAGCGAGGCGCTCGAGGGGCTGCGCCGCCGCTACCGCGACCGTGGGCAGGCCGAGGTCGACACCCAGATCCTCGACCCGATCGACCTCGGCGCGCGCACCATCGCCCTCGACGTCGGCGTCGTGCCCGGGGCGTATTTCCACCTCGGCGCGATCCGCGTGACCGGCAACCGCGCCGTCTCGTCGCGGGCGCTCCTGGACGAGCTCGCCCTCCGCGAGGGGGATCTCTACAGCGAGACGGCCCTCGAGCTGGCGCTCGCGCGGCTCCGCGGCCTCCCCTGGCTCGAGAGCGCCGTCGTCTCGACCCGGCACGGACGCCTCGAGAACACGCTGGACGTGCACTTCGAGGTCGTGGAACGGGCCGGACTGACGCCGCGCGTCGCGCGTCGCTGAGCGAGACTGCGTAACGCCAATTACGCCTGCGAAACGCGCTTCGCGGGCCCGAATCGACGCTTTCGCGCGCGCGGTGGCCGTGGCAGCTTGATCCCACTGCGCCCTCGTGGTGAGGACGCGCCGGCAGTCATGCAAGCGGGCGTCGCTCCCATCCAAGCCAGTCTCTTCGAGCGCATCCGGCGAGAGCTCAGCCTCGTCGATTGCGTCGTCGCGGCCTACCACGCGGCGCTGCTGCTCGCGTCGATCCTCGGCTCCGGCCCCGCGCGCGGCTGGTGCATCCGCGTTTGCGGCAGCTTCCTCGTCGCGCATCTGTGCGCCGTCGCGCTGGTGCGCGGGCGCGTGCTCAAGAACGAGCGCGCGGCCGGGCTCGTCTATCGCCTGGTCGCCTACGGCACCGTGCAGGCCTCGTACTTCATCCTGCGCACGCTGCTGCCGACCGCGCGCAGCATCGCGCTCGACGGCCCGCTCTTCGCGCTCGACTCGCGCCTGTTCGGCGGCGAGCCCGCGCTCTGGCTCGACGCGTGGATCACGCCCGGCCGCACCGAGTGGTTCTCGTTCTTCTACTTCGGCTACTTCCCGCTGCTCGCCATCCACGTGCTGCCGATGATCTTCGCGAGCCGGCGGCCGCGGCTGTTCGCCGAGTTCGCGATGGCGCTCACGCTGCTCTTCTGCACGGCGCACGTGCTGTACATCCTCGTCCCGGGCTACGGGCCGGTGCGCTTCCTCGCGCCGCTGTTCGTGCACGAGCTGCCGCACGGCCGCTTCTACGACCTGGTGATCCGGACGGTCGAGGCGGGGGGCGCGCAGAAGGACATCTTCCCGTCGATGCACACCGCCGGGCCGACGCTGATGGCGCTCTTCTCGTTCCGCCATCGCAACCAGCGGCCGTTCTCGTACACGTGGCCGTTCACGATGGCCTTCGCCGCCAACGTGGTCGGCGCGACGCTCTACCTCCGCTGGCACTACGCGATCGACGTCATCGTCGGCCTCTCGCTCGCCGCGACCTGCGTGGCGCTCGCGGGTCGCTGGAGCGGCCGCGAAGAGGCGAAGCGCGCGCGCGAAGGCGCGACGCCGACCTGGCCCGCGCTCTGGAAGCCGATCGCGGAGCCCGCGCCCCGCGAGCGCCCCGAGTGGGCGTTCCCGCGGGGCCTCGCCGGGCTGTTCGGGCGCCGCGCGCCCGTGCGTGGCGAGGGCGAGGCGAGCTTCCGCGGCGGCGAC
>CAIXWQ010001419.1 GCA_903923175.1 uncultured delta proteobacterium
CGCAGCACCAAGCCGCCAGCCGCCAGCCGCGGGAGCGCGCCGTGCGCCACGCTCACGCGCGCGCGGCTCTCAGCGAAGCGTCGCCGCGGCCGCCATCACGCTTGAAGCGAACGGCTCCGCCGCGAAGCGGCTTCGTTCAACTCCGCGATGACGCGCCCATGCTCTCCGCCCATGCCGGCGAGCACTCGCATCAGCTCCTCGACTAGCTTCACGCAGCCAGGATCGATCGCGTACTCAGAGATCATCTGAACAGCTCCTCGTCGCGTTCGTCGAAGAAGCCACCCGGCCAGACGTCCAGAATCTCTCCACGCTGATCGATCCGCAGCGGCAAGAAGCGCGTGCCCGCATCGCCCTCCGGTCGGTCCACGTAGATGACCGCGACATGCTCGGGGGTCATGTCTTCACGATGAACAAGCCGAGAACACTCGATGCCGGCACGGCGCGCAAACTAGCCGTGGAGGCATCCTGCGACCGCCGAACGATCGTCCGCGTGCACCGCGGTGAGGTTGTTCGGGGGATCGCCGGTGAGCGAGCCCGTGAGGTGCTGACCAAGCACAGGCTCCTCGCCGCGAACGACAAGAAGCGACGCTCACGGGCCCGAGCCCGTGACTCACAACGAGCCGCCCATGCAGTGGGGACTGCACTTCAACGACGCCACCTCAGGCGTCGGCAGGGACACCTGTTGCCTGAGAACGAACAACCGATCGAACCACAGAGAGATCACCATGACCGAGTCGACCACGACCGCCTCGAACAAGGCCGCCTTGAAGAAGAACGCCCCTCGATGAACGCGAACCTCCACGAGAAGGCCACGGAGCTCAAGAAGCTCCTGAACGCGAGGACGACGACGGACGCCAGGACGCTCTACAGCATCGCGAAGGCTGTCGTGTAGATCACGGGCGACGAGAAACAGTACGGAAAGGGCTGGGTGAAGCTCCTCGCGGCGGAACTCGGGTACACCGCGGCGAACCTGTACGCGTACGCCAAGGTCGCCGAGGTGTGGAATCAGGAGGCCTTCGAGGATCGCCCGGCGAAGTCCAACAAGAAGGGCTTCCCCCTCTCGTTCTCGCACTTCGTTGAGCTGGCCAGCGTCGACGTCGGCGAGGATCGCAACGCCCTCATGAGGCGGGCGCTCGAGGAGAATATGAGCGTTGCCGATTTCCGCCTTCTGCAGTCGAAGCAACCATACAAATGGTAGACGTTCGACGTTACGACCTATCTTGCCGGCTGAATGGCAGGAGTCGGAACAACAAAGCCCGGCGACCGACGCTCGTAGTACTGAATCGTTCTCTCGGCGGACCGTTGAAAGACGGCGTCCTCGGCGAGGGGGCCAAGCACGGCTCCGAGCGCGCCCGGGACGAAAAACGCGAGCCCAGCCCCGACCCGCGCCGCAGTACTCGGAAGACAGCCGATGTCGCGCAGTTTCGCAACCGTCTCGTCCCAATCGGCATCTTCACCGTACAAGGACGCGACCGACATGGCGAGACATGCCAAGTCGTTCCGCATGGAGTGGACGACTGTCTGCATGAAACGCGCGAAGGTGGGGATCGGAACTGGCGTCAGGACAAGATGGCGGGTACGCAGGAGAAGAGCGCTCTCCTCGAGAAGGGTCCGAGCCGCCACGGCGGCAGGCTGCCCAGCGAACCGTCGGAGGAGCGGTTCGGCGTCGAACTTGGGATAGCCCGACGTGCCGTTCCATCTCTCGGGTGTGAGCTTGCGGTCTCCCATGCGTCCCTTCCTCCCTCGGGAGGTGCTGCGGGTCTCACCGAGGCTAAGCCTCTGAACGGCGTCCTAGTCGACGGCCCCAGAGAGAGAACAAGATGGCGGTCGTGAGCACGTTCCAGAGAACGATCCACCAGTAGCCGACGTGCTCGAAGTAGATCAGGACTGACGCACCGGCGAAGATGGCGGAGACCAGGAGCCTAAATGTCACCCCCGCCCAAGCCCTCACGTGGCGCGACCTACTTGCTTCGAGCTCAAGAAGCGATCTCGGTACATGAAGTAGGCGGCGTCGCACACCCTCGACGTGAAATACGCGTTGAAGCCACCACCGACGACGGCACCGCTGATCGGAACAATCTGCGCGAGCTTGGCCTTGGTGAGGCGAACACCGAGAGCTCGTGCCACCTGCTGAATCGCGCGGACGGTGGCCTGCTTCTCCAACTCGGCCCAGGTACGCTTCCTCGCCACCTGCTCGCCGATCTTAACGAGCTGCGCCATCGCCGCTCCCTTGGCTGCAGCACTTGGGCTGGCAGATAGACCGAGCAGGTGCATGGCGTACATGCGCTCGTGCGGAAGAGTCAGGTCGATCCCGCAATAGGCGGCGTACTCGCCGATGGCGCGCAGGTTCAACGTCACCAACGCGACGATGTCTATGGGAATACCGGGGAGGCCAATGGCGCCGGCGCCAGCACCCTCTGCCAGGGAAATGGCCTTGTACTTCGCTCCGAGATAGCCGATCGTTCGGTCGACATGTGAGAGGTCGAGCTGTAGGACGTCCTCGCTCGTATGCACGGAGTGACCGCGTCCTCGGTACTCTTCGTAGACAGCACCGGGGCGCACGCTCCACTGCGCGGCCTCATTCGTGATGTCGACGAGGCCACCCACGGCCTTCTCGATGACCGCGCCGACTCCCGGGGTCTTGAGCAAGGCTTCTCCCGCCTTCTCAAGCGGCCAGTTGATCACCGTGCCAACATGAGCGAGCCACCCCGTACTGGGCTCCTTCCACTTCAGGATCTCGAGTTGCGCGTGCTGTTCGTAGGGGGACAGGGCCATGATCACCTCGCACATCCGTAACGATGCCTTCGATCAGGTCGTGGAGAGCGGCCCCGAACTGCGTGCCTCCGAGGAGCAACCCTGCGGCGCCAAGGATCGGTGTCGTCGCTCGGAGCGACTGAGTAGCTAAAGAATCGTCATGCTTTCGGTCACGTGGTCGATTCGGGCGCCACGGCGTCCACTACGCGCAACTTCTCTCAAGTTCTTTCGCGATAGCCCAACCGGCGGCCTCGACGATTCCGAAGCTGATCGCAGGAGCGACGACGGAGCCGAGAAACGGAATGAACTTTGAGAGCTCCTTCGTGAGAACGCGAACCGGCTGCCTCAAGACGGTCCTCTTGAGCGCCGCGATGGCAATCCCCTTGGCGGCCTCATTGGACACACTGCCGCCAAAAACCGAGGCGAGCCCCATCGTCATGCCGGTCATCGTCACAAGATCGGCTGCGATGCCGAGCCCTGGAACTGGCACGGCATTTCCCGCCCCCGAAGCAACGGCCGCCGTGTGGATGATCGCATGGCACTTGTTCTCTTGTTCACTCGTCATGGCCTACCTCGTCCTTCGCTCGACTACCTTGCGTCACCGGTGCCGCCGCAAGGAGCGCACGGCCTCTGGCCTGTTCCACTGCAAGCGCGACAGGTCACAATTGCCTTCTGCGATCCGGCGTGTTCCAGAACCTGCTCTCCCTTGCCGCTGCACGCGAGGCACTCGGCTTTGCCGGTTCCCTTGCACTTGGAGCACTTCTTCTTCGCCGTCGGCGGACTTGCGGCCATGAACTCACCCTCCGTGAGCAAGACGAATAGGATCGGCATCGAGGGGCGACGGGCAACTGGGGAGCTTGAGAAGGTCGAAGGCCCGCCCGCATCAACCTGCAGCACAAGGCGGCGGTCGTATCGAAAGTCCCTGCGATCCTCCCAGCGCCACGATATCGCGTAACATTGGCTTTGTTTTAGTAGATCCTGGAACCGGGCTCCATCGGCGACATGCGCGCCGTCGACCCACACCGTGTCCTTCAGGGCAACGGGCGCCGCATCGCCGAAATCCGCCGGGAATCCAGGCAGACGCAACAGGCTTTCGCCGAGGGCTTGGAGATCTCGGTCCGCTACATCCAGTTCGTCGAGGGCGGCAAAGAGAACCTGACCGTCGAGACGCTGGTGAAGTTCGCGAACTTCTTGCGCGTGCCGGTCATCGAGCTGCTCACGCCGCTGACCAAGCCGAAGGCCAGCCGGAAGGGCCGAAGAAGAAGGCGTAGACGTGGCCGCACTAGGCGCAGACGTACGAGCCCTCTTGCTCCTGACAGCCGGGACTACTTCCAGCGGC
>CAIXWQ010001420.1 GCA_903923175.1 uncultured delta proteobacterium
GAGGCAGGCCGCGAGGGTGCCGCCGAGCCGCTGCGTCGGCGGCGACGCGCGGCCGGTCGCGCGCTGCTCGGCCACGGCGAGGAAGGACTTGCGGCTCGCGCCGACGTAGATGGCGTGGCCGACGTCGGCGAAGCGCGCGAGCTCGGCGAGCAGGCGGAGGTTGTCGTCGGGCCCCTTGCCGAAGCCGAGCCCGGGATCGAACACGACGTGCACCGGGTCGACCCCCGCGCCGACCGCCCGGTCACGCGCGGTCGAGAATTCGCGGGCGATCTCGCCGAAGAGGTCGTCGTAGTGCGAGGCCGCGCCGGGGCGCGAGTGCATCAGCACGAGCCAGGCCCGGTGCGCGGCGGTGACGCGCGCGAGCTCGAGGTGGTGGAGGCACGAGACGTCGTTGACGATCGTCGCCCCCGCGCCGAGCGCCGCGCGCGCGACCTCGGGCGAGGTCGTGTCGATGGCGACGCGCGCGCCGAGGCGCCGGACGAGCGGCTCGATCACCGGCAGCACGCGGGCGATCTGCTCGGCGTCGGAGACCGGCACGTAGCCGCTGCCGTAGGTCGCGCCCGGCGGCCGGGTCGACTCGCCGCCGACCTCGATGACGTCGGCCCCTTGGGCCAGGAGCGACTCGGCCTGCGCGAGCGCCGCGGCCGGCTCGAGGAAGCGGCCGCCGTCGCTGAACGAGTCGGGCGTGACGTTGAGCACGCCGACGATCGCCGGGCGGACGTGGACGTCCCCGGCCGCGCCGTCTCGCAGCCAGGCTCGCAGACCCGTCCCGCCGAGCGGGTCGTACGTCGCAGAGCCCACGATCGAGCGGTAGCAGCCGACGAGAGTCCGTTCAAGCAAACTACGGCCGCGCGAGGCCGATTCGCATCGAGAGCTTATGGAGCGCGAATTTTTGCGCCTTTTGCCTGCGAAACTATTTCGTCGAGGCCGAGGCCGAGGCCGGCTGCTTGGGCGCGACGCGCGGCGCGACCTCCACCGTCACCAGCGGGAGCGCCTGGTCGTCGATGTCGATCTTGGTCTGGCCGCGGAGCCGATCGACCAGCGCCTTGTACGTCTTCTCGCGCTTCTGCTCGAACAGGATGGCGCGAATCGTGAGCGTCTCGTCGGCGAGCGTGCGCGCGGTCGCGGGGACCGACCCCTTGCGCCAGACGACGTGGAAGCCGACCGCGGTCTTCACGGGCTCGGCCGCGACCTCGCCGTCCTTCAACGTGAACGCGGCCTTGGCGACCTCGAGCGGCACCGCGACCTTGGGCTCGCTCGTCTTGCCATCGGCCGACACGAACCCGAGGTCGCCGCTCGACTTGTTGGAGTTGAGATCGAGGCTGGTCTCGGCGACGAGCTTCGGCCAGCCCTCGCGCGTCGGGTCCTTCTTGACCTTCGCGAGCGCGGCGTCGGCGGCCTCCTTGCTCGCGACCACCAGGTGCCAGATGCGCACGCGCTCGGGCTGCTGATAGTCGGCGACGTGGGCGTCGTAGTAGGCCTTCACCTCGTCGAGCGGGACGTCGTCGCGGGTGCCGATCGCCGCGAGCTCCTTGCGCACGAGCGCGCTCGCGAGCGACTTGGTGAGCTGCAGCTGCACGCCGCGCTCGCCGGGGGCCCCCTTGCCGCGGGCCGCGGCGGCGAGCAGCTCTTCGTGGACGATCGCCTCGTCGACGTAGCGGCGCAGGATCTCCTGCTTGGTCGAGCCGAGCGCGGCGAGCTCGAAGTTCGGCACGCCGGCCAGCGCCCGTTCGATGTCGGCGGCCGAGATGGTGCGCTCGCCGATCCGGACGACGACCGCGCTCGACGCGGGCGCGACCGAAGGCGCGACGCCCGCGTCCGCGGCAGCGCCCCGCCCGAGCAGGCACGTCGCGACCAGCGGCGCGGCGAGCAGCGCGAGGAACCGGAGGCGCTTCACCGAGGTGGGCGCGGCGTGGGAGGCGTTGCGAGCGCGCACGAGCGGCATCCAGGCTCCGGGTAGAACGTGCGCGGCCGCCGGTCAAAGCCGGTCGCGACGCGTCCGATGGAACGAACGTATCCGCGTTTGCGGGGGCTCAGGATGCCGGCTTCTTGCGCCGGACGACTCGGCGCGTCCCCTCGCCGGGGATCACGCCCGCTTCGACGAGGACCTCATCGGTAATCCCGACGAACCGATAGGTCTCCCGCCGGAAAGCGTAGGCATTGTGCAGCCGATGGACGAGCTCGATGGCGCCGTCGTTGCTGCCGACCGGCTTGGGGAGCTTCCAGACCTTGCGGATGGAGGCGATCGGCTCGCCGAGCTCCAGCAGCTCGTGCACGCGCTGGAGCACGTCGAGCGGCTTGAGCTCGCGCTGGCCGTGGGCCTTGCCCTGCTCGAGCTCGCGAAGCAGCCGCTGACGCCGCTTCTCCGTGCGCCCATCGAGCTTCTGGGACCCGGTGCCGCGCCCGCCGAGCAGGTCGTTGAACGCGCGCGCCACGCGTCGCTTCTCGATGGCCTCGGGGCTCCCACGTCGGTTGCCGCCGCGCACGCTGGCCTTCGCCTTCGCCATTCGGAGCCCTCCGCCCCCACTCGCACATCACGGGACTCGCCGCGGCCATTTCGCAGCGCAATCCAAGTCGAAACCGCAGCCACCATATCCGAACATCGGGAGCTGTCAAAGACGCTTCTCAGACGTCAATCATTCGACACGAATGCGCGCTCGCACCCCCGTTCGAGGCGCATACAACCGCGATTGTCGCCCCTGGCGCGCGCGCTCGGCACGAACTGTTCAACTCGGCCGAGACGTGCGATGCATGACGCTTCCGAACAGGGGCCGCTGGCCCAGCTTTGCGTGAACCACCGGAGGAAGCTCCCCATGCGTCGTATCTCGCTCGCCCTCTTCGCCTCGCTCGCCACGCTCGCTTTCGCCGCCCCCGCCGCGGCCGAAGAGGCGCCCAAGGCCGATGACAAGGCGCCCGCGTCGTCCACGACCGCGCCCGCGCCCGTCCCGGTGCCCGCCGGCGAGAAGCCGACGTCCAAGAGCATCGAGGAGAACAACCGCGACTTCCTCGGCAAGGGCTCGCTGATCATCGGCGCCGAGCGCGTGTTCGGCTTCGCGCAGACCTCGCAGAAGACCGAAGGGTCCGACGCGGTGAAGAGCACGCAGTGGGGCATCCTCTGGGGCGCGCCGACGAGCGTCTACCAGGTGCCGCGCATGGCGATCGACTACGTCGCCTTCGACCAGGTGACGTTCGGCGGCGCGGTCGGCATCGCGCACTCGAGCTACGACGCGGGCGGCAGCTCGACCAACCTGCTGATCGCGCCGCGCGCCGGCTACATCTTCGGCGGCCGCGGCGTGCTCTCGCTCTGGGCCCGCGCCGGCTTCACGTTCTTCTCCACCTCGGCCGGCACCGGCGGCGGCGGCAGCGTCTGGGGGACGGCGTTCAACATCGAGCCCGAGATCATCATCTCGCCCTACAAGCACCTCGGCATCTACCTCGGCGCCGTCGTGGATCTTGGGATGTTCGGCAAGGAGACGTTCACCTCGAACGGGAGCGACACCAAGCTCAGCTCCACGGTCACGAACTACGGCGTGACCAGCGGCCTGCGCGCCTGGTTCTGAGATACCGAGCCCCTCAGCGCGACGCGGCGATCGTGATCAGGATCGCGATCGCCGCGATCAGCCAGAGCGGCCACGTCACGCGCAGGAAGCCCGCGACGTCGGCCGCGAGCCAGCCCGCCCCGGCGCGCAGCTCGTCGAGAGGGCGCTCGCCGTAAAGGCGCCGCCGCTCGCGCGCGATCTCCGCGCGCTCCTCGGCGTCGAGCGGATCGTCGCCCGCGAGGAAGTCGTGGTGGTGCTCGAGCTCGTGCGCGATCGTCTCGCGGATCTCGGCGTCGACGTCGTACGCCTCCTCGTCGTACATCGACGCGAACGTGCGGTAGTACAGCGCGACCTCGAACGGCGCGCGCGTCGGCGCGTCTCGCTCGGGCTCGACGTGCGGCGTGTAGCTGCCGAGGAGCGGCTCGCCGCCGTCGTCGCAGGGCGGAACCCCCTCGTCGACCACGATCTCGATCCCCTCGGCCTCGAGCAGCTCGGCCTTCTCGAGCTCCTCGCGGGCGAGCTCGGCGGCGCGTGCGCGGAAGGTCGCGAGCGAGGGGAACGGCGGCGGCGCGGCGTCGGCGGCCGCTTCGTGCTCGAGCGCCACGTCGAGGACGAAGCGCGCCGGCACCTCGACGTCGTGGCGCGCGCCGCAGGCAGGGCACGGCGAGGGCGCGAGCAGGCGCGGCGAGTAGTGCGTCTCGTCCCACGCCGCGGCGATCGCGCCCCAGGCGGCGTGGAAGGCCTCGTCGTCGAGCGCGTCGAGCGCGCGCGCGATCGCGACCGGGCTCTTCACCTCGCCGAGCGTGAGCCCGATGGCGCGCACGAGCGCCGGGCCGGTCGGGAGCGGCGGCAGCTCGTCGGCCCCGGGCTCGCCGAGCAGCGCCGAGAGCCGCGGGCGATCGGCGAGCGTGCGGCCGGCGAGGCGGAAGCTCTTCGCGCGGCGCGCGCGGCCGATCGGGAGCGGGCGCGGCAGCGGGTGCTCGACCTCGGGCGCGGCGCGCCGATCGAGCTCCGGATCGGGCGGCTCTCCGCCGAGCAGCGGCGCGAGCGGGAGCCCCTCGCCGCGCGCGACTTCGAAGGGCGCCCCGCAGTTGCGGCAGGTGAGCTTCGCCTTCGTGGGCGACAGCGCGCCGAGCGCGATCGCGATCGCCTCGACGACGTGGGCCTCGTAGAGCGGCAGCGCGGCGAGGTCGCGATCGGCGCGCACCGCCCCCGCCTCGACGGCGGCGAGCAGATCGCGCGGCGCCGCGCCGCGTGAGCGCTCGAGCGTGAGGCGGAGCGTCCCGCTCGGGAGGCGGAGGTCGAAGGGCAGGCCGAGGCGCGGGCGGGAGGGCATGGGCGAGGGAGGAAAACCGAGTGAAATCGGCGCGTGGGCTCCGGCGAGGGGCGCGGCCGCGAGCGCACCGAGGCTAACGACGGGCGCGCGGGCCGACACCGCATACTTGCCCCTCCGCGCGTTCTTGTGGACCTTGCTCGAGCATGTCGTCGCTGCCTCCCGGACGAAGCCAACCGCCGGTCGCCGTGCGCGTGGTGCGTCCGTACGACTCCGAGGACGCGCTCCTCGTCGCCGAATCGGGCGCCTTCACCCGCACGGGCGTCGTGCTCGTCGGCGGTCCGAGCCGGCCGAGCGGGGTCGTCCTGCGCTTCGAGATCGCCTTGCGAGACGGCTCGTCGGTGATGCGCGGCGAAGGGCGCGTGGTCGGCTTCCGGGCCCCCACCGCGGCGGAAGAGGCGGCGCTGCTGCTGCGGTTCACGCGGCTCGACGTCAAGAGCAAGACCTTCCTCGACAAGGCGGTCGCGCAGCGCGAGGCCGAGAAGTCGGGGCGCCCGGCCGAGAGCGCGTCGGCGACCC
>CAIXWQ010001421.1 GCA_903923175.1 uncultured delta proteobacterium
GACGCGGACCTCCGGCGCGTACGAAAGGCCGACAACGAGACGGCCGTGGGGGTCGGGCTTCGCGCCCTTCAATGCGGTCTCGAGCCATCGAAGGGCCGGGTGGGCGTCCACGAGATCGTTGGAGACCACCACCGCGGGCGCGGGCGTCGGGTCCGGCGAGTCGGGCTCGGTCCTCGGCAGCCCGGCCTGCCCGGGTTCTGCAACTACTCGTGCGGCAACTTCGGTCTGAGCGGCTCCCCGCCGTCGTGCCTGCCGCCGTCGGGGGCGTGCCCGCGCGGAACCAACACCGCGACGTTCCTCGGCCTGCGCACCTTCTGCAACGTCGACTGCGGCGCGATGGGGCTGTCGGGCGGCGCGCCGTCGTGCATCAACAACCGCTCGTACTCGCGCGGCGCGGGCGTGCCGATGGTGTACCCGCCCTGAGTCGTCGGCGGCGAGGGGGAGGCGCCTCACGGCCCCCTTCGTCCACGCCACTTCGGGATCGATCCGCGCACTTCGCGATCGATGCAGGCCACCGGCGGACCGGCGGCGAGTGCTCGCTTCTTCGAGGCCAGGACCATTCATGACGAGTCGCCGGAGGTTGGGTAGGTCTGCGTTCTTGCTCGTCGCGGCGTCGGCGAGCTCCTGCTCCGAGCAAGGGCCCGAACGGCGCGCCGGGGCCGACCAGCTCGCGGGGGCGGCTGCGCTCGCTTCGCTGCGGCCGCAACCGGGAGCGATCGAAGGGGGCGGCGCGTTCGACGCGAAGGGCGCGCGCCACGCGTTCCAGCGCGTCGGCGGCGCGCTGCGGGCCGAGGGGCACGCCGGGCTCTTCGCCGTCGTCGATCGAGCCGGGCTCGCGGTCGAGTGGAGCCACGGCCGAGTGGGACTCTCCGCGACCGGCGCGCGCTGCGACGGCGAGAAGGTCGAGTGGACGCCGGGGCCTCCGAGCCTCGGGAAGGCCGACGCGCCGACGTCGGGGCGCGCCGAGCGCGCTCTCGGGCGCGGGCTGCGCGAGTGGGTCGTGACCGGACCGCGCGGCGTCGAGCAAGGCTTCGACGTCGACCTGCCGGGGTGCGCGGGGATCGAGCTCGAGGTGCAGCCGCTCGGCGCGCGCGCGACGCTCGAGGGGCGCGACGTGCGCCTGCGCGCCGCCGATGGCGCGGCGCTGGAGTACGCCGGCCTGACCGCGATCGACGCCGCAGGACGACGGCTCGCCGCGCGGATGGACGTCGTCGACGCCCGCATCGTGCTGCGCGTCGACACGCACGGGGCGCAGTGGCCCGTCGTCGTCGATCCGCTCGTGTTCGCGCAGCAGGGCCACCTCGGTCCCGGCACGACGGGTCGCAGCGGCGGCGCGTTCGGCCAGGCCGTGGCGATCTCCGGCACGACCGTCGCGATCGGCGCCCCGGGCGAGGACGTCGGCAGCCAGGCGACGCCGGGGGCCGTGTACGTCTTCGTGCCCAGCGGCGGCGCGTGGTCGCTGCAGCAGCGCGTCGTCGCGCCCGACGGCGCGACGAACGACGGATTCGGCAAGAGCGTCGCGCTGGTCGCGGACACGCTGGTCGTGGGCGCGCCGGCGGCGATGGTGGGCGGGAATCCCGGCCAGGGCGCGACCTACGTCTTCGCCCGCACCGGCGCGACCTGGGCGCAGCAGGCGAAGCTCACGCCGGCGGACGGCGCCCCGTACGACGGCTTCGGCGGGGGGCTCGCGCTCTCCTCGTCGACGCTCCTGGTGGGCGCCCCCGTCGCGACGCTCGCGGGGCACCCGAGCCAGGGCGCGGCGTACGTCTTCGCGCGCAATGGGAGCGCGTGGCAGCCGCAGCAGAAGCTCCTCGCGTCGGACGGCGCCACCGGAGATCGCTTCGGCGACGGCGTGGCGCTCTCGGGGAGCGCGGCGCTGATCGGCGCCCCCTACGCCGGCGTGAACGCCAACGCCGGACAGGGCGTCGCGTACGTGTTCGCCCTGAGCGGCGCGGTATGGGCGCAGCAGGCCCGGCTCGCGGCCCCCGACGGCGCGGCAGGCGACGCGTTCGGACACGCGGTCGCGCTCGACGGCGCGACGGCGTTGGTCGGTGCGCCCGGGGCGACGGTGAACGTGAACGCGGCGCAAGGCGCGGGCTACGTCTTCGTGCAGAGCGGCGCGAGCTGGACGGCGCAGCCGCGGCTGATCGCGGCCGATGGCGCCGCGAACGACGGCTTCGGCGGCAGCGTCGCGCTCGCGGGTCCGTCGGCGATCCTCGGCGCGTCGCACGCTTCGTCCTTCGGTGGCGCGGTGTACCCGTTCACCGCAGGCGCGGCGGGGTGGACGCCGCAGCCGCGCTTGGTCGTGAGCGACGGCGCGGCCGGCGATCAGCTCGGAACGAGCATCGCCATCGACACCGGCGCGGCCGGCGCGGTGGTCATCGGCGCGATCGGCGGCGGCGCTGCCCCCTCGACCGCGCCCCACGCAGGGGCCGCGTACGTCTTCGGTCAGAAGCAGTCGCAAGGCGCGAGCTGCACGGCCGAGGGCGACTGCGCCTCGGGCCACTGCGTCGACTCGGTCTGCTGCGACACCGCTTGCGGCGGCGGCGCGTGCCAGGCGTGCTCCAAGGCGAAGGGCGCGAGCGCCGACGGCACCTGCTCGATCCTGCCGTCGACCGTCCCGTGCCGCGCGGCGATCGGCAGCTGCGACGTCGCGGAGACCTGCGACGGTGCCAACCCCGCTTGCCCCGCCGACCTCAAGCTCGGCCCGGCGAGCCCGTGCCGACCGGCCGCGGGGGACTGCGACGTCGCCGAGTACTGCGACGGCGTGGGCAACGACTGCCCGACCGACCGCAAGCTCGGCGCCGAGACGACCTGCCGCCCGTCGACCGGCACGTGCGAGCTCGCGGCGACGTGCGACGGCGTGCAGAGCGCCTGCCCGCCGAGCCCCAAGCGGCCGCTGGGGACCATCTGCC
This sequence comes from uncultured delta proteobacterium, assembly GCA_903923175.1. Classification (GTDB taxonomy): domain Bacteria; phylum Myxococcota_A; class Polyangia; order Polyangiales; family JADJMO01; genus CAIXWQ01. Next base: position 2,916 of record CAIXWQ010001421.1, read on the forward strand.
GCGCGGCGGCCAACGACTGCGTCGCGGCGGCGAAGTGCGACGGCGTCGCGGCCGCGTGCGCGGATGGTGTGCAGACCGCCGACGGGACGCGCTGCACCGGCGGCCTCTGCCAGGCGGGCACGTGCGCTCCGCCGGACGGCGGCCCGCCGGTCCCGGACGACGGCGGCGCCGATGCGTCGGGCGGCGGCGGCAGCACCGAGGGGGGCGGCTGCGCGCACGGCGGCCGCGCGCCGGCGAAGTGGGGAATCGGGCTCTTGGTGGCGATCGCGCTCGCGCTCGGCGCGCGGCGACGCGGATAAAGGACGAGCATGCGTAGGACGAGTCGGCCCCTGTTTCTTGCCGCGCTGGGCCTCGCGGGCACCTTCGTCGTCTTCGCCGGGTGCGGCGGCGGCGGAGGCGGCGGCGGCGGCGGCCCGATGCCGACGACGTTGGTCACGAGCGGGTTCGACGTGACGAAGGACGCCTTCTCGTTCCCGAATTTCGGCGGCGTGCTGAAGGCCGCGAGCATCGCGCCGAGCCACCTGCCGCGCATGTACGGCCAGGACAAGGTGTGCACCGGCACGGGGCCGGACGGCTGCACGCTGAAGCCGATCGCGCAGCAGTACCTCGACGCGGTCAATCTCTCGATGGCCGGCGGGCGCTGCGAGGGGTTCGCGATCCTGTCGGGCCTGATGTTCCTGAAGAAAGTCGAGATCGGCCAGTTCGGCGCCCCCAGCACGCGCGCGCTCTCGCTCGACGCCAATACCGCGCTCGGGCAAGAGCTCGCATATTGGTATTCGAGCCAATACCTCAAGGACGTCGTCGACGCCTCGACCAAGCAGCTCACCGGCGCCGAGGCGGTGACTTTCCTTGCCACGGAGTACGCGAAGCCGGATCACGACATGTACCGGATCGGCATCGTCCGGCTGGTGAACGGCGTCCGGCAAGGGGGGCACGCCGTGCTCGCCACCGGCGCGGGGCCCGATCCGGCGACCGGCAAGTACGCCATTCGGATCTACGACAACAATCACCCCGAGGGCGAGCACTCGATCGCCGTCGACGCCGGCGACGACAGCTGGTCGTACGACGCGGCCACCGATCCGACGCAGCCCCCCGCGAAGTACTCGGGCAACGCGAGCGACGGAAACAAGCTGTACGTGACGCCGGTGACGCCGCGGCTCGGCACGCACGACTGCGCCTTCTGCGCCGGCACGCCGCAGGACACCGCGGCGCTGAACCAGCTCTTCGGCTTCGGCAGCGCCGAGGTGACGGCGACCGACGGACAGGGGCGCACCGTCGGCGAGCGCGGCGGCAAGGCGGTGACCGACATCCCCGGCTCGGTCGTGCGCCCGGCGTTCTGGAGCTCGCCCGGCGAGCGCGCGCCGGTGGTGATCCTCTTCCCGCAGGACGACTCGCTGAAGATCGGCCTCTCGGGGACCGCGGCGAGCGGCCCGTCGTCGGTGTCGTGGTTCGGGAGCACCGCGACGATCGCGCTCGACGGCGCGCAGATCGCGCCGGGCACGAACGAGCAGCTCACGATCACCAAGGCGGGCGAGCGCGTGAGCTACGCGCCGAGCGCCGGCACGGGTGCGAAGCTGCTCCTCGGGCGCCGTCTCGCCGACGGCACCCAGGCGCTGGTGCGCATCACGCTCCCCACGATGGTGAGCAGCGGCGGCACGC
>CAIXWQ010001422.1 GCA_903923175.1 uncultured delta proteobacterium
AGCCGCCGCCGCCGATGCCGCGCGGCGAGGTCGCCCGATGAGCGGCGGCGCGCCGGCGGCCAAGGGCGCGCTCGCCCGCCTGGTGCAGGCGATCGCGCTCGCGTCGATCTTCGCCCTGTTGTTCGCGGCCACGCGGGCGACGCCCGCCTTCCACAGCGCCGCCGGCACCATCGCGGCCATCGGCTTCCTGCTGCTCGCCGGCACGCTCGCCAGCGAGCTGCTCGACGCGCTCGGCGTCCCGCACCTCACGGGCTACCTGCTCGCCGGCATCCTCGCCGGGCCGCACGCGCTGAAGCTGATCGATCACGAGTCGGTCGAGCAGCTCACCTCGGTCAACACGCTCGCGCTCGCGCTCATCGCGATGGCCGGCGGCGCCGAGCTGGATCTCGAGAGCGTCCGCAAGGGGCTCAAGAGCCTCGCCTACGCGACCGTGGTGCAGAACGTGGTCCTCGGCGTGGGCATGGTCGCGGTCTTCATGGCCGCGCGCCCGCTCATCCCGTTCGCGCGCCCGCTCGCCCTCGGCGCGCTCTTCGGCGCGGCGCTCCTCTGGTCGGTGCTGGCGATGAGCCGCAGCCCGTCGGCCACGCTCGGCATCCTCGCGCAGACGCGCGCCCAGGGGCCGCTCGCGCGCTGGACGCTCACCTACGTCATGAGCTCCGACGTCGTGGTCGTCGTGCTGCTCGCGGCGGCGATCACCGTCTCGCGGCCGCTGATCGAGCCCGGCGCCACGCTGTCGGCGAAGGCGTTCGAGGCGCTCGGGCACGAGATCGTCGGGAGCGTCTCGCTCGGCACGACGCTCGGGCTCCTGCTCGCCGTCTACCTGCGCCTGGTGGGCAAGGGGCTCCCGATCGTCTTCGTCGCCCTCGGCTTCGGCTTCACCGAGATCCTGCGCTACCTGCACTTCGATCCGCTGCTCACCTTCCTCGTGGCCGGCTTCGTCGTGCAGAACCTCTCGAAGCAGGGGAAGACCTTCCTCCACGCCATCGAGCGCATGGGCGGCGTCGTCTACGTCATCTTCTTCGCGAGCGCCGGCGCGCACCTCGATCTGCCGCTGCTCGGCAAGATGTGGCCGGTCGCGCTCCTGCTCGCGACCTCGCGCGCCGGGCTGTCCTGGTGGGCGTCGCGGCTCTCGGCGCGCCTCGCGCGCGACGGCGAGGCGGTGCGCAGGTGGTCGTTCTCCGGGCTCGTCTCGCAGGCGGGGCTCACCATCGGCCTCTCGGGCACGATCGAGCACGAATTCCCGATCTTCGGCGCGGGCTTTCGCGCGCTCGTGCTCGCGACGGTCGCGCTCAACGAGATGTTCGGGCCGATCATCTTCAAGCTCGCCATCGACAGGGCCGGCGAGTCACGGCCGGCGGAGCGCGCGAGCGTGCTCCCCGAGGCCCCGCGCACGGCGCCGCCCGAGGCCGAGGCCACCGAGCACCCGGGCTAGCGAGCCGCCCGACGCGGCGCGGGCGCTGTGGCAGGCGCGCGACACCGTGCCGCGCGTGCCGCGGCGAACCGGGGACGATCGCAGCCAATCCCCGCATTTTGGCCGATTCTTCGCGGCGAGCCCACGCACCTCGAGCCTGGTTCGGCGCTTGCTCTGGCAACTCGACGATGAACGCGACGGGGACGATCCGACGCGCCCTCGCGTGCAGCGCCTGCCTCCTCGCGCTCGCGGGCGGCGCCTCGAGCGGCTGCCAGGGCGACGCCTGCGACGCGGGCGCCACGCGGTGCGAACACGGCGGCGTCTACCGTTGCGAGCGTGACTGCGGCGACTTCGGCTGCGGGAGCCTGCAGTGGTTCGCCGCGTCGTTCTGCTCCGACACGCAGCGCTGCATCCAGGAGACCGCCGCGCACGCCGCGTGCGCCGAGTCGGACGCTCCCGATCCGCAGTGCCCCGCGATCGGCGGCGGCGCCTACTGCACCGGAGACGCCATCGCCGCCTGCGCCGACGGCTACCGCACGCTGACCACCGCGTGCGGCGCGACGTCGACCGTGGCCGGCCTCGCGCCGACCTGCGTCCCCACCGCGAGCGGCGCCGCCTGCGTGCCGCGCGAGGCTCGGCCCGACGCGCGCTGTGCGGCGGGAGACGGCGCGGTCTGCGACGGCGCGCTGCTCGTCGAGTGCGTCGCGGGGCTCGCGGCGTCGATCACGGCGTGCGCGCGCTGCGACGCCGCGGCGCCCGCGAATTGCACCAATTGCTCGGCGCGACAGGGCGCCTGCACGGGATACCTCGGCGTCGGCTGCCAGGTCGACGGCGACTGCGCCGCGGGGCTCGCGTGCCACCCGCTCGGGAGCTGGGGCGGCGCGTGCAGCACGCCCTGCGCGATCGGCACCGACGACTGCCTGCGCACGTTCGCCGCCGGCGGACCGCCCCTGTCGACGTGGACGCCGGTCTTTCGCCCCGGCGCGACGCTCGGGTGCTTCGACGGCTACTGCAGCTGGCGAGACTGAGCCGCGCGCTCAACGAGCTCGGCGCGCGAGGCGACGCCTTCGTCGCGCGACGACGCCGCCGAGCGCACCCAGC